>NZ_JADPZX010000001.1:2448333-2754375 GCF_015712165.1 Streptomyces spinoverrucosus
AAGTCGGCGCATGAAGTAGCCGTACCAGTCGGTGCCGTACGCGGTGTAGACGCGCATGCGGTGACCTTCGGCGGCGAGCCGGAGGTGCTCCTCGCTCCGGATGCCGTACAGCATCTGGAACTCGTACTCGTCCAGCTTGCGCCCGGCGCGCCGGGCGAGCTCCTGGGCGATGGAGATCAGGCGCGGGTCGTGGGACCCGATCATCGGGTACCCCTCCCCCTCCATCAGCGTGCGCAGGACGCGCACATACGCCTTGTCGATCTCGTGCTTCTGCTGGTACGCGACCTCGGCGGGCTCCTTGTACGCACCCTTGACCAGCCGGACGCGGCTGCCGTTCGCGGCGAGGCGGCGGGCGTCGGCCTCGGTGCGGAAGAGGTAGGCCTGGATGACGCAGCCGGTCTGCGGGGCGTCCTTGCGCAGCTCCTCGTGGATGGCGAACATCGAGTCGAGGGTGGTGTGGTCCTCGGCGTCCAGCGTCACCGTCGTACCGATCTCGGCGGCGGCCTCGACGACCGGACGGACGTTGGCGAGGGCCAGCTCGTGGCCGCCCTCGAGCGCCTGGCCGAACATCGACAGCTTCACCGACATCTCGACCCGCTCGCCCAGCTCCAGCGGCTTGAGCCGGTCGACCAGCTCCAGGTAGGCGTCCCGGGCGGCGAAGGCCTGCTCACGGGTGGTGATGTCCTCGCCGACGACGTCCATCGTCAGCTCCAGGCCGCGCCCGGTGAGGCCCTCGATGATCGGGACGACGTCGTCGACCCGCTCACCCGGGATGAAGCGGTCGACGACCTGTTTCGTCCCCGGGGCCGCCGTAATCAGGCGTCGCATCCGGTCGCTGCGCGACGCGGCGAGAATCACGGGACCCAGCACGGGGCACCTCCAGAAACACAACCAACACAAGGCCGCTACCCGACGATTCGGGGACGGCACGGAGAACCACCGTGAAAACTAAGGATCCCTCCGATCGTCGGCCATCGACAGCTGTCACGCATCCGTGCCGCAGATCTCAGACAGATGTATGAAGGCCCCGGGAGTGGTCTTCGGGAAATGGGAGAGAATGCCCGGGTGACGGCCGATTACCGGGGTGACTACCAGGAGCTGGTCGACGAGATCTCCGAGCTTCTGGGCGCCCCCGCGACACTGGAGAACCGCGACTTCGAGCTGATCGCCTTCGGCGCCTACGACAGCGAGGGCGACCTCGATCCGTCGGCCCTGGACCCGGTCCGCACCCGCTCGATCCTGACCCGCCGCTCCACGGCCGCCGTCCGCGCCTGGTTCGAGGGCTTCGGCATCACCCGGGCGACCGGCCCGGTACGCATTCCGCGCACCCCGGACGCGGGGGTGCACCGGGGCCGAATCTGTCTTCCGGTACGGCACCGGGGGGTCGTCCTCGGTTACGTCTGGCTGCTCGACGGCGAGCCCGGGCCCACGGACGCCCAGCTGGCCGCCGCCATGGAGGTGACCGGCCGGATCGGCGCGCTGCTCGCCGACGAGGCGCAGGCCGGCGCCGACCTCACCCGGGAGTTCCGGGCGGTGCTGACGGCGGAGCGCGGCTGGCAGCGCGACATGGCCGTGGCCGCCCTGCGCACGGCCCTCGGCCCGCGCGGCGAGGGCCCGCACGCGGTGGTGTGCGTCGCCCCGTGGCCGTCCGCCGACCCGGAGGACGCCCCGTCGGCGCGGGCGGTACCGCACACGACGGCCCTGTGCACGATCCCGTGGGGCACGACCGGCCAGAGCCTGGCGGTGCTGGTCCGGCTGCGCTCCACGGACGTTCGCACTCCGGCGCTGACGGCGGCGGCCCGGCTGCTGAAGGGGGGTGCCCGGGCCGGCGTGGGCGACCCGCTGACCGGCCTCGCCGACCTGGGCGCGGCCTGGCAGGAGGCGACCGCCGCGGCCCGCGCGGCCCTGGCCGAACCCCGTCTCGGCCCGGTCGCCGAGTGGTCCCGCATCGGCCCGTACCGCCTGCTGACCGCCCTCCCCCCGGAGACGGCCCACGACCCCGTCATCGCCCCGCTGCTCTCCCCCGCCCACCACGAGCTGGCCCGCACGGCCGAGGTCTACCTGGACTGTGCGGGCCAGGCCGCCCGCACCGCCGCCGAACTCGGCATCCACCGGCAGACGCTGTACTACCGGCTGTC
Organism: Streptomyces spinoverrucosus; assembly: GCF_015712165.1. Lineage (NCBI taxonomy): Bacteria > Bacillati > Actinomycetota > Actinomycetes > Kitasatosporales > Streptomycetaceae > Streptomyces > Streptomyces spinoverrucosus. The sequence goes on from NZ_JADPZX010000001.1 coordinate 2,450,472, forward strand.
CCGGGTGGAACAGCTGACGGGCCTCGACCTGGACGACGGGGAGGACCGGTTGCTGCTGCACATGGCGCTGAAGGGGGCCCGGCTGTAAACCGCGCGGTGCCGGGAAGCGGTGCCGACGGGGTGTGGCCGGGACCAAGCGCCCCCGAAACAGGGGCGTTTGGGCGCGTGGAGTTCGGTTAGGCGCCTGAAGAAACACCAGTGCAAGCGGAGGACGGCGAGACGGAGGAACCCGCGTGGTGTCTCGGGGGGCGTTAGGACATGCTTAATGCTCTTGGCCTGGATATCGTCACCGAAGCCGTCTACCGGGGGATGCTCGCCCACCCCGAGGACGGAGCGGCGGAGCTGCGCGAACGGCTGGACCTGACGGAGGACGCCGTACGCGCCGCACTCAACCAGCTCAGCGAGATGGCCCTGATCCGCCCCGCGAGCGGGGACGAACAACGCATGCACGTGGTCGGGCCGCATGTCGCCGTCGAGATCCTGCTGGCCCGCCAGCAGGCCGAACTCGCGGCACAGCAGCAGCGGTTGGAGGAGAGCCGAGCCGCGGCGGTCCGGCTGCTGTCGGAGTCCGCGGGCCGGGATCCGGGCTCGCCCGGTGACGAGGTGGAGCACCTCAAGGGGCTCGACGACATCCGCGACCATCTGGCGGAGATGAACCGGACCGTCGAGTCGGAGCTCATGGCGTTCGCCCCGGGCGGGCCGCAGACCCCGGACAACATGCGCAGTTCCCGTCCGTTGACCGAACATCTGCTCGGCCGGGGCGTCAGCGTGCGGACGACGTATCTGGACAGCATCCGCAACGACCCGGCCACCGTCGCCCACGCCGAGTGGCTCACCTCGGTCGGTGTGCAGGTGCGCACGGTGCCCACCCTGCCCAACCGGATGATCATCGCCGACCGCCGGGTCGCGGTCATCGCCACGGACAGTGACGAGACGGCACAAGGTGCCGTCGTGCTGCGTACGCCCGGGGTGCTGGCCACGCTGTGCTCGTTGTTCGAGACCGTCTGGCAGACGGCGCGGCCGCTCGGCGCCGGTACGCCGCCGTCCTCCTCCGACGACCTCACCCCGCAGCAGCGTGAGGCCCTGCGACTGCTGGCCCAGGGAGCCACCGACGAGACCATCGCGAAACGGCTCGGCGTCTCACCCCGTACGGCGCGGCGCATCTCCACCGGCCTGATGACCCACCTGGACGCGCGCAGCCGCTTCCAGGCGGGCGTGCACGCCGCCCGAAGAGGGCTCGTCAGCGACTGATTTCCGGAAATCGACACGCCTCGCCGGTTACTGCCGGCCGGGCCGATACGCGGAAATTCGGCGGCATTTTCTGGACGGTTCGGGCCGTGGCCGGAACCGTCCAGCGATGACGCATAGTGAGAATGCGCCGAACACGGCATGGTCGATTTCATGTTTCTGGTGCATCTCACCTTCGAACCACCTCCGGCCGGTAGTCCGCTGCCGGCCGACATCGCGTTTCTGATCAGTTCCTGTGCCACTCGCGCGGAGGCGTTGGAGCACATCACCGTCCATGCGGCCGCCAGGCCGTGCCCGGTCGTCGGCCTGTTTTTGCGGTGCCCCGACCTGGCGGCCGCCGAAGCGGCGGCTGACCGGCTGTGGCGGCGCACCGTGGACCGGTATCCGCAGCTCGGGGCATGCCGGTTGCGGCGTGCGGAGGTGCCGTTGCTTCTTCCCCAGATGATCTGGACGGACCCTCCATGAGCCCCTTCGGGAGTCCCTTCACGAGCCCCGAGGCCTGAACGGGCCAGGGACGGTTGTGTCCACGGGAATCCCCTTCCCAGCGCGGCCGAGCCCGTCAAGAATCCTGTTCAACAGGAAATGAGTTCCACTGCCCGAGGGGGAAACAAAGCAATGCGCAGTCATGCTCTTTCCGTGATTTCCGCCGGCGTCCAGGCACAGATATCCGCCCGGCCCCGCACTCCCGAAATCCAGCAGACGTCCGAGGAGCCCGGCTGGCAGTAACCGGCGGTCATCGGCATGCGTACCCGCACCAGCGTGGCAGAAAGGCACCCCATATGAGCGCCGGAGCAGCCCGGATCCAGGGCCTGACCATGACCGCCCTCGCCGAGGAGTTCGGCACCCCCCTGTTCGTCTACGACACCGACGTCCTCCGCGACACCTACCGCCGGCTCCGTGAGCTGCTGCCCGAGACGGTGGACGTCTTCTACTCGCTCAAGGCCAACCCGAACATCAGCGTGTGCGCCTTCCTCGGCGCGCAGGGAGCCGGCGCCGAGGTCTCCTCCTACGCCGAGCTCGTCACCGCCCTGCGCGCCGGGGTGGCCCCGCGGGACATCATCTTCCTCGGGCCCGGCAAGGACCCGCACGAACTGGCCGCCTGCGTCGACGCCGGCATCCATGCCGTGGTCTGCGAGTCCCTGGAGGAACTGCGGCGGCTGGACGCGCTGGTGGCGCGGCGCGGGACGAGCGAACCGTGTCCGGTGCTGCTCCGCGTCAATCCGTCGTTCGGTACCCAGGGCTCGGGGCTCGCCATGGGCGGCAAGCCCCGCCAGTTCGGCATCGACGAGGACGCGGTGCGCGGGGCCAAGGAAACGCTGGCGCGCCTGTCGCACCTGCGGGTCCTGGGCGTGCACGCCTACATGGGCACGCGGTTCCTCCACCACGGCGACGTCGTGCACAACACCGCCGAGATCCTGTCCCTGGCCGAGGACCTGGCCGGCCACCTCGGAGTCCCGCTGGAGACCGTGGACTTCGGTGGCGGGCTGGGGGTGGCGTACTTCGACAACGAGGAGGACCTCGATCTCGACGCCCTCGGGGCGGGGATCCGGGACACGGTCGGCGCCTTCTCCGCACGGCACCCGAAGTGCCGGCTGATCATGGAGCTGGGCCGCTTCCTGACCGCCACGGCAGGGACGTACGTCGTCCGCGCCCGCTATGTGAAGCAGTCCATGGGCGAGTGGTTCGTCGTCGCCGACGGCGGCACCAACCACCACATGGCCGCGGTCGGCATCGGCAGCTTCGTCCGACGCAACTTCCCCGTGGCCCACCTCGACCGCCCGGCGGAGCCGACCGTACGCCCGTACACACTCACCGGGCCGCTGTGCACCCCGAACGACGTCATCGCCAAGCGGGTGGCGCTGCCCGAGGTCCGGCCGGGAGATCTGCTGGGCGTGGCGCGTTCGGGAGCCTACGGGCCGACCGCCTCACCCGGCCTCTTCCTCAGCCACGGGTTCCCCGCCGAGGTGATGGTCCATCGCGGCCGGGCCCGGCTGGTCCGGGAACGGGACACCACCGAGGACCTGCTGGCCAAGCAGCGCCTCGTCGACTTCGGCAGCGCCGCCGACCGGGCCGCGACGCCGTGAGCGGTGACCCCGTGCCGGTGGTCCGGATCGGCGTCGACGTGCTGGACCGGGACGAACTGCGCCGGCTGATCGGCTGGCCCTGGTTCCTGCGCTTCGGCTACGCCGCCGAGGAGTTGAGACGCGCCGACCGACTGGGGGCGGAGCGCCGGCTGGAGTTCCTGGCCGGGCGGTTCGCCGCCAAGGAGGCCGTGCTGAAGGTGCTCGGCACCGGGTTCCTGCACGGCGTCCCGCCGCGCGACATCTGCGTGGACCAGGACGACGACGGCGCGCCGTTGGTCCGGCTGAGGGGGCGCGCCGCAGGGCTGGGCCCGCCCGCGATCGCCCTGTCCATCACGCACAAGCAGAACGTGGTCGCGGCCGTGGCGCTCGGCACGTCCGCCCCGGCACCGCCGAGTCATGTCAGCACGTTCGGAAACACGTTCGGAAAGGAGAGTGTCGCCATGCCCGTGGCGGACACCCACGACGAGCCCGAGGCATCCGCCTTCCTCCGCGTCCGCATCGGCCAGGAGGACGCCCACTACGGCGGCGGCCTGGTGGACGGCGCCCATGTCCTGCGGCTCTTCGGCGACCTGGTCACCGAGATCACCGCCCGGACGGACGGGGACGAGGGGCTGCTCGCCGAATACACCGGCATCCGCTTCCTCGCCCCGGTGCGGCCCGGCGACTACATCGAGGCGCGGGCGCGGCTGGTCCGCAGTACCCGGCTGCGCCGCATGGTCGAACTGGAGGCGCACAAGGTCATCGAGGCCCGCCCCGAGAAGGGCGTCAGCACCGTCGAGGTCCTCGGCACGCCGGTGCTGGTGTGCACGGCCGCCGCGACGACGGTGATCCCCCTGCGCAAGGCCGGAGCGAGGAAGCCGGGCCTCGCGCCCGCCACGAAGTCCACCGCCCTGAAGGAGGCTTGATGACGTCCGTTCAGCTCGACCCGCCACCGACCGACTCCGCACGGACCGACTCCACTCGTCCCGACGCCCTGCGGCCCGACCCGATACGGACCGGCGCCACCGAGCCCCCGTCCCCCCGCCTGCTGCACGACCTCCTCGACCGGGCCGCCGACCGCTTCCCGCATGCGGTCGCCCTGAGCACCACCGGCGCCCGCGTCACCTACCTGGAGCTCGCCCGGGCCAGCGTCCGACTGGCTGGGCGGCTGCACGAGCGGGGCGCCCGCCGCGGTGACCGTGTCCTGGTGAGCGCGTCGGACGGGCTCGGCACCGCCCTCGTCGTGTACGCGGCCTCCCGGCTCGGCTGTGCTTTCAGCGTCCTGCACGAGGACGTGCGCCACGGCGCCCTGGAGCATGTCCTGCGCGACAGCGAACCCGTCGTCATGATCTGCGACGACCCCGGCGCCGGCCGCACCGCGGCGGAGCACCACGTACCCTTCCTGGCCCTCACGGAACTCGTCCGGGACGCCCTCGACGGCGAGGACCCCACCGCCGCCCCGTTCCGGGATCCCGGCACCCTCGCGGTCGATCCGGTGTGCCTCATCTACACCTCGGGGACGACGGCACTGCCCAAGGCGGTGGTGTCCACACACCAGCAGGTCCTGTTCGCGGCCACCGCCATCCAGGCCTGCCTGAACTACCGCTCCGACGACGTCGTCTACTGCCCGCTGCCGCTCTCCTTCGACTACGGCCTCTACCAGCTGTATCTGGCGGCCCTGAGCGGTGCCCGGCTCCACCTGGGCACCGCGGCGGAGGCCGGCCCGCCCCTGCTGCGCAACCTTGAGCAGACCGGCGCCACCGTCCTGCCCGGCGTCCCCTCGGTCGCCGACCGGCTGGCCTGGCTGACCCGCCGCGGCAAAGGGACCCTGGGGCGCCTCCGGCTGCTCACCAACACCGGCGCCGCCCTCCCGGAGAGCACCATGAGCGCCCTGCGTCAGGCCCTGCCTGGGCTGCGCATCCAGGTGATGTACGGCCTCACCGAATGCAAGCGCGCCGCGATCATGCCGCCGGACGGCGACCTGGAACATCCCGGGTCCTGCGGGCTGGCGCTGCCCGGCACCGAGATCCATGTGATCGGCGACGACGGCGAGCGGCTGCCGCCCGGCGAGATCGGGCAGATCGTGGTGCGCGGCCCGCACGTCATGGCCGGGTACTGGCGCCGCCCGGAACTCAACGCCGAGCGCTTCCCCCGCGCGGAGGGCCTCTTCCCCGAACTGCGCACCGGCGACTACGGCCGGCTGGACGATCAGGGCTTCCTCTACTTCTCGGGACGCCGTGACGACCTCTACAAGGAGCGCGGTTTCCGGATCAGCGCCACCGAGGTCGAGGCCGCCGCGCACCGCGTGCCGGGGTTGGCCTCCGCCGCCGTACTCCCGCCGACCGAAGGGCGCGGTGCGGTCCTCGCCGTGGTCACCGACCCGGACGCCGGCGAGATGAGCGCCGACGACGTCCGCGAGGGGATGCGGGAGCACATCGAGCCGTTCAAGATCCCCAGGCGCTGCGTCCGTCTCGACGCCCTGCCCACCAACGGCAACGGCAAGGTCGACCGGCGCGCGCTGGCCGCCCTGGTGGAGCGGGCCGCCGCCCCGCAGCCGCTCGCCGCGCAGTAGCCGGACCGGACAACCGACACCGAGCACCCCACCGAGAAACCCTGGAGGAATGTCATGGACCGTCAGAACGTCGTGATCGCCCTGGAGGCCGCTCTCACCGACGCGCTGGAGCGGCCGGTCACCGGACTGCGCGGCGACATCCGGCTCTTCGACGACCTGCACCTGGACTCGACGACCATGCTGGAGATGCTCATGGCCCTGGAGAACTCCATCGGCCTGGTCGTCGATCCGGAGGAGCTGGACGCGGACGACTTCGTCACCGTGGACACCTTCACCGACTTCGTCCTGACGACGCTGCGAAACCAGGTACCGGCATGACCATCATGCAGCCCGACCTGAGCGTCTTCACGGCCCTGGAGTCGGAGGTGCGCAGCTACTGCCGGGGCTGGCCCACCGTCTTCGCCCATGCGCGCGGCAGCCGGGTCTGGGACGAGGACGGCCACGCCTATCTCGACTTCTTCGCCGGCGCCGGGTCACTGAACTACGGCCACAACAACCCGGTCCTCAAACGGGCCCTGCTGGACTACCTGGAGTGCGACGGCCTCACCCAGGGCCTGGACATGGCCACGACCGCAAAGCGCGCCTTCCTGGAAACGTTCGGGGAGACGATCCTCGGCCCGCGGGAGCTGCCCTACAAGGTCATGTTCCCGGGGCCGACCGGCACCAACGCCGTGGAGTCCGCGCTGAAGCTGGCGCGGAAGGTGAAGGGCCGCGAGGCCATCGTGTCGTTCACCAACGCCTTCCACGGTATGTCCCTGGGCTCCCTCGCCGTGACCGGCAACGCCTTCAAACGCGCCGGCGCCGGCATCCCCCTCGTCCACGGCACGCCCATGCCCTTCGACCACTACCTCGACGGCAAGGTCCCCGACTTCCTGTGGTTCGAGCGACTCCTGGAGGACCAGGGCTCCGGCCTCAACAAACCCGCCGCCGTGATCGTCGAAACTGTCCAGGGCGAGGGCGGCATCAACGTCGCCCGACCCGAATGGCTGCGCGCGCTCGCCGAGCTGTGCGAGCGCCAGGACATGCTGCTCATCGTCGACGACATCCAGATGGGCTGCGGCCGCACCGGCGCCTTCTTCTCCTTCGAGGAAGCAGGCATCGTCCCCGACATCGTCACCGTCTCCAAGTCCATCAGCGGCTACGGACTGCCCATGTCGCTCTGCCTGTTCAAGCGCGAGCTGGACCTGTGGGAGCCGGGCGAGCACAACGGCACCTTCCGCGGCAACAACCCCGCCTTCGTCACCGCCACCGCCGCCCTGGGCGCGTACTGGGCCGAGGGCGGCGTGATGGAGAAGCAGACCCTCGCGCGCGGCGAGCAGATCGAACAGGAGTTGCGCGCGCTGTACGACGCGCACCCGTCGGAGGTGGCCGCGTTCCGGGGGCGGGGCCTGGTGTGGGGCGTCGAGTTCGGCGACCCGTCGCGGGCCGCCCGGGTCGCCGGGCGCGCGTTCGACCTCGGCCTGCTCGTCGAGACCTCCGGAGCGCAGGGCGACGTCGTCAAGATCCTCCCCGCGCTGACCATCACGCCCGACGAGCTCGACGAGGGCCTGCGCGTCCTCGCCCGCGCGGTCCGCGAAACCGCCTGAGCCAAGGGGCCGACCGCCCGACCGCCCGACCGAAAGCGCAACCGCCCGATCGAAGAAGGAGCACCATGATCGTCCGTTCGTTCAAGGACATCGAAGGCACCGACCGGCATGTGAAGGCCGCGTCCGGCACCTGGGAGAGCAAGCGGATCGTCCTGGCCGGCGAGAAGGTCGGTTTCTCCCTGCACGAGACCACCGTCTACGCCGGCACCGAGACGTCGATGTGGTACGCCAACCACATCGAGGCCGTCCTCTGCGTCGAGGGCGAGTCGGAGCTGACCAACGAGGAGACCGGCGAGAAGCACTGGATCACCCCCGGCACGATGTACCTCCTCGACGGCCACGAGCGGCACACGCTGCGGCCGAAGACCGACTCCCGCTACATCTGCGTGTTCAATCCGCCGGTCACCGGCCGGGAGGACCACGACGAGAACGGCACGTACCCCTCCTCACCGACGCCGAGGCGGCCTGACATGCCGGCGCAGCTGCGGCAGAACGCACCGGCCCCGGCCCGCAAGCAGGCGGTGTTCCGCACGCCGACGCCGGACGACGGCTTCGCGGTGTGGGAGCTGGTGGAGAACACCCCCGGCCTGGACTCCAACAGCCCGTACGCGTACGTCCTGTGGTTCCGGGACTTCGCCGACTGCTCCCTGGTGGCCACCGTCGACGACGAGATCGTCGGCTTCCTCACCGGCTACCGCCGCCCGGACGAGCCGGAGACGTACTTCGTGTGGCAGACCGCCGTCAGCCCGCGGCACGGCATCCCGTTCCTCGGCGTGAAGCTCTTCGACGCCGCGGCCGAACGGCAGCGGTCCCGTGGCGCGCGCTTCGTCGAGGCCAGCGTCTCGGCCGAGAACCGGTCCATCCTCATGGTGATCAAGCAGTACGCCCGCAGGCGCGCCGCGCCGGTCACCGAGCGGGTCCTCTTCCCCGGCGAGTGGCTGGGCGAGGGCCATCACGACGAGATCCTCCAGCGCGTCGGCCCGCTGGCCCCGACGACGGCCGACACCACGACCCCGACCTCCACCACGAAGGAGACCGCCCGATGACCACCACCCTGCGCCCCGACCTGTACCCCACCCGCGTCACCGGCGAGGCCGTCCCCCAGCCGCGGGTCGACCCGGTCGTCTGGGGCGACGCCCCCGGCCCGCTCGGCCAGGAGCAGCTCGACCACTACGAGTCCCGCGGCTACCTCGTCCTCGACAACCTGCTCACCGCCGACGAGGTGGAGACCTACCGCGCCGAGCTGCTGCGCCTGGGGCGGGACCCGGAGCTGCGGTCGAGTGAGCGCGTGGTGCTGGAGCCCGACTCCGACCGGATCCGCTCGGTGTTCGAGGTGGAGAAGGTCAGCGAGGTCTTCGCCCGGCTGCTGTTCTCGTCGCGACTCACCGACATCGCCCGGCAGGTGCTGGGCTCGGAGGTGTACGTCCACCAGAGCCGGGTCAACTACAAGCCCGGCTTCGGCGGTGCCGAGTTCGACTGGCACTCGGACTTCGAGACCTGGCACGCGGAGGACGGCATGTCCCGGCCGCGCGCGTTCAGCGTCTCCGTCGCGTTGAGCGAGAACCACCCCTTCAACGGCCCGCTGCTGGTCATGCCGGGCACCCACAAGACGTTCGTTCCGTCGGTCGGTGAGACGCCGCAGGACTTCCACAAGGAGTCGCTGCGGGTGCACCGCATCACGGTGGGCTCGCCCGGCCAGGAACAGCTGACGCGGATGGCCGAGCGGCACGGCATCGACCAGATCACCGGTCCGGCCGGCTCGGCGGTGATGTTCGACTCGAACCTGCTGCACGGCTCCAACGGCAACATCACGCCGTTCCCGCGCTCGAACATCTTCATCGTCTACAACAGCGTGGAGAACACCCTCGGGGAGCCCTTCGCGGCGCCCAAGCCGCGGCCCCAGCACCTCGGCAACCGGGAGTTCACCGGCTGACGTTCCGACTTGCCCGCGCGGGGCGGCCGTTGTGGCCGCCCCGCGCTCCGTCATGCCACGGCCCCGGTCCCCCGGAACGTCGCCCGGTAGGCGCTCGGCGAGGTGCCCACCGCGGCGTGGAAGTGCTGGCGCAGATTGGCGGCCGTGCCGAGACCCACCTGTGCGGCCACCTGGTCCACCGGCAGGTCGGACTCCTCCAGCAGCTCCCGGGCGCGCTCGACGCGCTGCTGGATCAGCCAGTTCATCGGTGTCGTACCGACCTCCTCGCGGAAGCGCCGGGTGAAGTTCCGTACGCTCATGGCCTCCTGGGCCGCCATCTGCCCCAGGGTGACGGGTTCGTGCAGCCGCCGCAGCGCCCAGCCGCGGGCGGCCGCCGTGGACGGCGAGGCCGGTTCCGGTACCGGGCGGCGTACGTACTGCACCTGGCCGCCCTCCCGGTGCGGCGGCACGACGGTGCGCCGGGCGACGTCATTGGCGACGGCCATGCCGAAGTCGCGCCGGATCATGTGCAGGCACAGGTCGATCCCGGAGGCGCAGCCCGCCGAGGTGAGGACGTCCTCGCCGTCGGTGTAGAGCACGTTCGCGTCCACGTCGACCTGTGGGAACAGCCGCGCGAACCGCTCGGCGTACCGCCAGTGCGTGGTCGCAGTCCGCCCGTCGAGCAGTCCGGCCGAGGCGAGCACGAAGGCACCCGTGCAGATCGAGGCCACGCGCGTGCCCGGACGGACGCGGGCGAGGGCGTCGGCGAGCGGCCCCGAGAGCTCGGGCGTCTCCTGCTCGTAGTCGTCGTACGAGGACAGCACGATCACCGTGTCGGCCTCCGCCAGCGCCTCGGGCCCGTGCCCGACCCGGACGGTGAAGTCCCCGTCCGTCGCGACCTCGCCCGCGCGCAGGGCGCAGGTGACGACCTCGTACAGCGGCTCTCCGTCCGCCGACGCGCCCTCGCGGGCCTGGCCGAACAGCTGGTGGACGATGCCCAGCTCGATCGGGAGCGTCATCTGGCGGACCAGCACGGCGATGTGATGGCGCGTGGGGTGGGAGAAGACAGTCCTGACAGCCATGGCCACATCCTTGCGCATCCCGGCCATCGAGACACTCGTTCCGGGCCATGTACGTCGGCAGGGTGGAACCATGGCTCAGCACACACAGACGCCCTCCCCCACGTCCGCCCAACCGCCCGCTCCACGCTCCGGTTCGCTCCGCGCCTGGGTCATGGCCGTCATCGCGGGCGCCGCCATCGTGACCGCCGGTGCCTTCACGACCGTGCCGGGCCTGCTGGTCACCCCGCTGCACGAGCAGTACGCGTGGGACCGCGGCGAGATCGCGCTGGCCGCCTCGGTCAACATGGTGCTCTTCGGCGTCACCGCCCCCTTCGCGGCGGCGCTGATGGACCGCGCCGGCATCCGCCGGGTGGCGGCGGGCGCCATGCTGCTCATCGCGGCCGGCGCCCTGCTCACCCAGTGGATGGCCACCTCCTGGCAACTGGTCGCGTACTGGGGCGTGTTGATCGGGCTCGGCAGCGGCTGCCTCACCATGACCTTCGCGGCCCAGATCACCGGCCGGTGGTTCGAGCGGCGGCGCGGCCTGGTCACCGGCGCGCTGAGCGCGTCCAGCCACCTGGGCCAGTTGCTCTTCCTGCCGCTGCTCGCCTGGGCGGTGGACCGCAACGGGTGGCGGCCGCCGGTGGTGACGCTGGCGCTTGCGGCGCTGACGGTGGCCGCCCTGGTGTGGCTGTTCCTGCGCGACCACCCGGCCGACATCGGCGCCAAGCCGTACGGGGGCGAGCGGTTCGTGCCCAAGCCCGCGCCCGCCGAAGGGGCCGCCCGGCGCACCGTGAAGGTCCTGTTCACCGCCGCCCGCACCGGCACGTTCTGGCTGCTGGCCGGGATGTTCGTCATCTGCGGCGCCTCCACCAACGGCATCATGTGGAGCAACTGGGTGCCCGCCGCCCACGACCACGGCATGCACGCGACCGTCGCGGCCTCGCTGCTGTCGCTGATCGGGATCTTCTCCGCGCTGGGCGCGGTCGCGTCCGGCTGGCTCACCGACCGCTTCGATCCGCGTCGGCTGCTGACCGTCTACTTCACCGTCCGCGCGCTCACCCTGCTCGCACTGCCCCTGCTGTTCGCCTCGACGGTACGCCCGACCATGGTCGTCTTCGCCGTCGTCTACGGCCTCGTCGACGTGGCGACGGTGCCCCCGGTCATCGCCCTGTGCCAGCGGGCGTACGGCGACGACGGGCCCATCGTGTTCGGCTGGGCCAACTCCGCCCACCAGTTGGGCGCGGGCGTCTCGGCCTTCCTCGGCGCCACCGCCCGCGACCTGTTCGGCTCGTACGACGTGGTGTGGATGGGGCTGAGCGCCATCTGCCTGGTGGCCGCCCTGCTGGCCCTGGTCGTCCGGGCCCCGCGGCGGATCAGCGCCGCCGCGTAGCCTCGGCGACCACCTGCCGCAGGCCTTCGGTGAGCTCCTGGCCGGTCGGCGCGGTCTTGGGATCGAAGGTCCACTGGGCGATGAGGCCGGTCATCAGCGTGACGTAGAACTTGCCGAGGGTGTCCACGGCCTCGTCCGGTACGTCCTCCTCGCGTCCGCCCATGAGCAGCGGGATGAGGCCGCGCCCGGCCTCCCGCTGCGCCCGCGCGAGGTGTTCGCGCACCTCGGGCAGCTGGTCGCCCATGACGACGATCTCCATGCTGAGCCGCCACATCGAGCCGGGCTCCCGCATGGTGCCGATGATGTTCGACCAGACCTGGCCGAACCGCTCCAGGGAGCCGGGTGCACCGGTGATCTGCCCCTCGCCGCCCTCGAACTCGTCCCCCATCCCCTCCACCAGCGCGACGTACGCCTGGGCGAGGAGGGCGTCCTTGGAGCCGTAGTGGTAGCCGATGGAGGCGAGGTTGGTCCCCGACTCCTTGACGATGTCGCGCGCGGTGGTGCGCACGAAGCCCTTCTCCAGCAGGCAGCGCTTGGCGCCTTCCAGGAGGTCCTCACGGTGTCCCATGGCGCCATCGTAGCGCGACTCATATACAGGCGTCCTATACAGACGTACTAGACAACCGTTTAAGACGTCCGTACAGTCGCCGCCATGACGACGAACCCGACGAACACGCGCGCCGGACGCCGCGAATGGACCGCGCTCGGCGTGCTGATGCTGCCGCTGCTGCTGGTCTCGATGGACGTCTCGGTGCTGTACTTCGCGATCCCGGCGATCAGCGCGGACCTGGAGCCCACCGGCACCCAGCTGCTGTGGATCTTCGACATCTACGCCTTCGTCCTGGCCGGCCTGCTGATGACGATGGGCTCGCTCGGCGACCGCATCGGCCGCCGCAGGCTGCTGCTGATCGGCGCCGCCGCGTTCGGCGCCGCCTCACTGGTGGCGGCGTACGCGAACAGCGCCGAGACGCTGATCGCGGCCCGCGCCGTCCTCGGCATCGGCGGCGCGACCCTGATGCCGTCGACGCTGGCCCTGGTCCGCACGCTCTTCACCGACCCCGCCCAGCGGGCGAAGGCGATCGCGACGTGGTCCGGCGTGATGACGGCGGGCGTCGCACTCGGCTCGGTGCTGAGCGGGGTGCTCGTGGAGTTCTTCTGGTGGGGCTCGGTCTTCCTGGTCAACCTGCCCGCGATGGCTCTGCTGCTGCTCCTCGGCCCGGTCCTGCTCCCCGAGTCGAAGGACCCGGCCCCCGGCCGCTTCGACTGGCTGAGCGTGCCGCTGTCGATGGCGGCGGTCCTGCCCGTCATCTACGGCCTGAAGGAGATCCCGTCGAACGGCTGGAACGTCGGCTACGTCGTCTCGATCACCGTCGGCCTGCTCTTCGCGACGCTGTTCGTGCAGCGCCAGCGCACGGCGACGTCCCCGATGATCTCCCCGGCCCTGTTCCGGGGCCGCGGCTTCAGCCCCGCCGTCGCCCTCAACCTGGTCGCGACCTTCGGGGTGATGGGCTCGACGTACTTCACCACGCAGTACCTGCAGTCGGTGCTCGACAAGAGCGCGCTGGAGGCAGCGCTGTGGGCCCTGCTGCCGTCGCTGCCCATCGGCATCGCGGCACCGCTGGCGACCCGGCTCGTCCAGAAGGGGATGGACCGCGCCTACGTCGTCACCGCGGGGTTCGCGATCGCGGCGAGCGGTTACGCGCTGCTGGCCTTCGCCGGCACGGACGCGCTGGGGCTGGTGCTGCTCGCGTGCGGAGTGCTCGCCTCCGGGCTGGTGATGGTCATGTCCCAGATCATGGACCTCGCCCTGGGCAGCGTCCCGGTGGAGCGGGCGGGCTCCGCTTCCTCCCTCATGGAGACCAGCGGGGAGTTCGGCGGCGCCCTCGGCATGGCGGTGCTCGGATCGATCGGTACGGCGATCTACCGCCATGAGATCCCGGCCTCGGCACCGGACGCCGCCCGCGAGACGCTGGGCGGAGCGCTGGCGATCGCCGATCAGGTCCCGGGACTGGCCGCGGCAGCGCGGGCGGCGTTCGCCGGCGGCATGCAGGGGGCGGCGATCGCGGGGGCGGCGGTGCTGGTGGGGGCGGCGGTGCTGGCGACGGCGACGCTGCGCCGGGTGCGGAACATGCAAAGCGCCGGACAGACTGACCAACTCAGCCCGTCCGGCGTTTGAGGACGAGGCCCGTTCAGGGCCGAAGCGGGGGCCTGGGGGCGGCAGCCCCCAGGGACGGCAACCTCAGACGAGGTTCACCGCACGAGCAGACGTCGCCCCGATCTCCGAGGCGACCTCGGCGAGCACTCCCGTGGGCACCGCGTCATCGACGGTCAGCACAGCCAACGCCTCGCCGCCCGCCGCCGCGCGAGCGACCTGCATACCGGCGATGTTGATCCCGGCCTCGCCGATGATCCGGCCCACCGTGCCGACGACGCCCGGCCGGTCCTCGTACCGCAGGACCACCATGTGTTCGGCCAGCGCGAGGTCCACGTCGTACTCGCCGACCGCGACGATCTTCTGCAGGTGCTTGGGACCGGCGAGCGTGCCGGACACCGACACCTCCTCGCCGTCGCCGAGCGTGCCGCGCACGGTCACGACGTTGCGGTGGTCCGGCGACTCCGAGCTGGTGGTCAGCCGCACCTCGACGCCGCGCTCCTGGGCGAACAGCGGGGCGTTGACGTAGGACACGGTCTCGTCGACGACGTCCTCGAAGACACCCTTGAGGGCGGACAGCTCCAGCACCTTCACATCGTGCTGGGTGATCTCGCCGTACACCTCGACGTCGAGGCGGACGGCCACCTCGCCGGCGAGCGCGGTGAAGATCCGGCCGAGCCGCTCGGCGAGCGGCAGACCCGGCTTGACGTCCTCGGCGATGACACCGCCCTGGACGTTCACCGCGTCCGGGACCAGCTCACCGGCGAGGGCGAGACGGACGGACTTGGCGACGGCGATACCGGCCTTCTCCTGCGCCTCGTCGGTGGAGGCACCCAGGTGCGGGGTGGCCACGACCTGGTCGAACTCGAACAGCGGCGAGTCCGTGCACGGCTCCTTGGCGTACACGTCCAGACCCGCACCGGCGACCCGGCCCTCCTTGAGGGCGGAGTACAGCGCCTCCTCGTCGACGATCCCGCCGCGCGCGGCGTTGACGATCCGCACGCTCGGCTTGACCTTGCGCAGCGCCTCGGCGCCGATCAGGCCCAGCGTCTCGGGGGTCTTGGGCAGGTGGACGGTGATGAAGTCGGAGACCTCGAGCAGCTCGTCCAGCGACAGCACCTTGACGCCCATCTGCGCGGCCCGCGCGGGCTGTACGTAGGGGTCGTAGGCGACGACCTTCATGCCGAAGGCGGACATCCGCTGGGCGACCAGCGCGCCGATGCGGCCGAGGCCCACGACACCGAGGGTCTTCTCGGCCAGCTCGACACCGGTGTACTTGCTGCGCTTCCACTCGCCGTTCTTCAGCGCCGCGTTGGCCTGCGGGATGTTGCGGGCGGTGGCGAGGATGAGGCCGCAGGCCAGCTCGGCGGCGGTCACGATGTTCGAGGTGGGGGCGTTGACGACCATCACGCCGGCCTTGGTGGCGGCGGAGACGTCGACGTTGTCCAGGCCGACGCCGGCTCGTGCGACGACCTTGAGCTGGTTCGCGGCGGCGATGGCCTCGGCGTCCACCTTGGTCGCGGAGCGGATCAGGATCGCGTCGACGTCGGCGATGGCGGGGAGCAGTTCGGCTCGGTCCGCTCCGTTGCAGTGCCGGATCTCGAAGTCCGGCCCGAGCGCGTCCACGGTGGCGGGCGACAGCTCTTCAGCGATGAGTACGACGGGTTTCGAGCTCACGTGAGTCCTCACAAGTCCAATGCGGACGGCCGTCCCGACGGCCGCAGGCGGTGGAGGGGGCTTGCCGCGTGGAAGACGCACGACGCTGTGGGCCTGACGCGTATGTAGTACGGCAGTGTAGTGGCGCTGCCTGGGTCGTCTTGCGCCTCTGCGGAAGGATCACCCGGACGAGAAACTCCATTTTGTATGGGGTCTTTGTATGGGGTCCGGGGCGAGGCCCCGTGGCAGCGCCCCGGCCGGGAGCACCGCCACGGGACACGGAGGTCAGGCCTCCTCGTTCACCCAGGACATCAGCTTGCGCAGCTCCTTGCCCGTGGTCTCCAGCAGGTGCTCGGAGTCCTGCTGCTTGTACTCGTTGTACTTCTTCAGACCGCCGTGGTACTCGTCCATCCAGGCCTGCGCGAAGGTACCGTCCTGGATCTCCGCCAGAACCTTCTTCATCTCGGCCTTGGTGGCGTCGGTGATGATCCGCGGGCCGGTGACGTAGTCGCCCCACTCGGCGGTCTCGGAGATCGACCAGCGCATCTTCTCCAGGCCGCCCTCGTACATGAGGTCCACGATCAGCTTCAGCTCGTGCAGGCACTCGAAGTACGCGATCTCGGGCTGGTAGCCGGCCTCGGTCAGCGTCTCGAAACCGGCCTTCACCAGGGCGGCCGTACCACCGCAGAGCACCGCCTGCTCACCGAACAGGTCGGTCTCGGTCTCCTCGGTGAACGTCGTTTTGATGACGCCGGCGCGGGTGCCACCGATGCCCTTGGCGTACGACAGGGCCAGCGCGAAGGCGCCTCCGGAGGCGTCCTGCTCGACGGCGGCGATGCAGGGAACGCCGCGGCCCTCCTCGTACTGACGGCGCACCAGGTGGCCCGGGCCCTTGGGGGCGACCATGCAGACGTCGACGCCGGCCGGGGGCTTGATGAAGCCGAAGCGGATGTTGAAGCCGTGGCCGAAGAACAGCGCGTCGCCGTCCTTCAGGTTCGGGGCGATGTGCTCCTCGTAGACCTGGGCCTGGATCGGGTCCGGGACGAGGATCATGATGACGTCGGCCTCGGCGGCGGCCTCCGCCGGGGTGACCACGCGCAGACCCTGCTCCTCGGCCTTGGCCTTGGACTTGGAGCCCTCGTGCAGACCGACGCGGACGTCGACACCCGAGTCACGCAGCGACAGGGCGTGGGCGTGGCCCTGGCTGCCGTAACCGATGACCGCGACCTTGCGGCCCTGGATGATGGACAGGTCGGCGTCGGCGTCGTAGAACAGCTCGGCCACTTTGGGTCTCTCCTTGGAGTGCTGATGTTGCGTCCCACCGTATGACGGCGGGGGGAGGGGAAGGTTCGAAGTCTCGCCATACGGGCGATCCGGGTTGCGCGGACCGCCCGTTTCACATCGTTACGCCGATCGGTCCAGCGCGCGCAGCGAGCGGTCCGTGATCGAACGCGCACCGCGTCCGATCGCGATCGTGCCGGACTGGACCAGTTCCTTGATGCCGAACTGCTCCAGCATCTTCAGCATCGCCTCCAGCTTGTCGCTGGAGCCGGTGGCCTCGATGGTGACGGCCTCCGGGGAGACGTCGACGGTCTTGGCGCGGAACAGCTGGACGATCTCGACGATCTGGGAGCGCGTCTCGTTGTCGGCGCGCACCTTCACCAGAACGAGTTCGCGCTGCACGGCCTGCGCCGGCTCCAGCTCGACGATCTTCAGCACGTTGACCAGCTTGTTGAGCTGCTTGGTCACCTGCTCCAACGGCAGGTCCTCGACGTTCACCACGATGGTGATGCGGGAGATGTCGGGGTGCTCGGTGACGCCGACCGCGAGCGAGTCGATGTTGAAGCCGCGGCGGGAGAACAGGGCGGCGATCCGGGCCAGGATGCCCGGCGTGTTCTCCACCAGGACGGAGAGCGTGTGCTTGGACATGTTCTTGACTCAGCTCTCTCTTCAGTCGTCTTCGTTGTCGCCGAAGTCCGGGCGGACGTCCCGTGCGGCCATGATCTCGTCGTTGGAGGTGCCGGCGGCGACCATCGGCCACACCATCGCGTCCTCGTGGACGATGAAGTCGACGACGACCGGGCGGTCGTTGATCGAGTTCGCCTCCTCGATGACCTTGTCGAGGTCGGCCGGGTCCTCGCAGCGGATGGCGTAGCAGCCCATGGCCTCCGACAGCTTCACGAAGTCGGGGACCCGGGTGCCCCGGGCCTGGGGGTTGACGTCGTCGGGGCCGGAGTGCAGCACGGTGTTGGAGTACCGCTGGTTGTAGAAGAGGGTCTGCCACTGGCGGACCATCCCGAGGGCGCCGTTGTTGATGACGGCGACCTTGATCGGGATGTTGTTCAGGGCGCAGGTGGTGAGCTCCTGATTGGTCATCTGGAAGCAGCCGTCGCCGTCGATCGCCCAGACCGCCTTGTCCGGGGCTCCGGCCTTGGCGCCCATCGCGGCCGGGACCGCGTACCCCATCGTCCCGGCGCCGCCGGAGTTGAGCCAGGTGGCGGGCCTGTCGTACTGGATGAAGTGCGCGGCCCACATCTGGTGCTGGCCGACGCCGGCCGCGAAGATCGTGCCCTCGGGGGCGAGTTGGCCGATGCGCTCGATGACCTGCTGCGGGGAGAGCGAGCCGTCCTCGGGCTGGTCGTAGCCGAGCGGGTAGGTGTCGCGCCAGCGGTTGAGGTCCTTCCACCAGGCCTCGTAGTCGCCCTGGTGGCCGTCGCTGTGCTCCTTCTGCACGGCCTGGATCAGATCGGCGATGACCTCGCGGGCGTCTCCGACGATCGGCACGTCGGCGGCGCGGTTCTTGCCGATCTCGGCCGGGTCGATGTCGGCGTGCACGATCTTGGCGTACGGGGCGAAGCTGTCCAGCTTGCCGGTGACGCGGTCGTCGAAGCGGGCGCCGAGCGCGACGATCAGGTCGGCCTTCTGCAGCGCGGTGACGGCGGCGACCGCACCGTGCATGCCGGGCATGCCGACGTGCAGCGGGTGGCTGTCGGGGAACGCGCCGAGCGCCATCAGGGTGGTGGTGACGGGCGCTCCGGTGAGCTCGGCGAGGACCTTCAGCTCGGCGGTGGCCTTGGCCTTGATCACGCCGCCGCCGACGTACAGCACCGGCCGCTTGGCGGAGGTGATCAGCTTGGCGGCCTCGCGGATCTGCTTGGCGTGCGGCTTGGTGACGGGCCGGTAGCCGGGCAGGTCCATGGTGGGCGGCCAGGAGAAGGTGGTCTTCGCCTGGAGGGCGTCCTTGGCGATGTCGACCAGGACCGGGCCGGGGCGGCCGGTGGCGGCGATGTGGAACGCCTGCGCGATCACCCGGGGGATGTCCTCGGCCTTGGTGACCAGGAAGTTGTGCTTGGTGATCGGCATGGTGATGCCGACGATGTCCGCCTCCTGGAAGGCGTCCGTGCCGATCGCCTTGGAGGCGACCTGACCGGTGATCGCGACCAGCGGCACCGAGTCCATGTGCGCGTCGGCGATCGGCGTGACCAGGTTGGTGGCGCCGGGGCCGGAGGTCGCCATGCAGACGCCGACCTTGCCGGTGGCCTGCGCGTAGCCGGTGGCCGCGTGACCGGCGCCCTGCTCGTGCCGCACCAGCACGTGGCGGACCTTGCCGGAGTCCATCAGCGGGTCGTACGCCGGAAGGATCGCGCCGCCGGGAATGCCGAATACCGTGTCGGCGCCGACCTCCTCGAGAGAGCGGATGAGGGACTGCGCACCCGTGACGTGCTCGGGTGCGGACTGTCCTCCGGATCGGGGCCGCGGCTGCGGGTGATGGGCCCCGGTGGCCTGCTCGGTCATCGGCATTCTCTTCTCGATGCTGAGGGTTTTTGCGAGATTTGTGCGGTGTACGACTGCTGTACGGCAGGTGCCTGTGCAACAAAAAACCCCTCGTGCCGTAAGGCAAGCGAGGGGAGCGCGCCGGTGTGGTCGCTGGGGTTGCCGGATCGTCCTCCGGTGATTCCCAGCTCAGCCGACGCGCTGTCCAAGTACGAGAATTCGGGTGCGCATGGAACTGACCCTCCCCCCGGCGCGCACCCACTGTCAAGTGGGTGGGACGGGAGTCTCATTATGTGAGCGCAGGGGTTGGGCCAGGGGTGTGCCGACCGGTGTGGCCACGGGCGTGGCCCCGCCGAAGACGGTGGTCACCCCTCCCGTGTACGTCGCCGCGCCGCCCGCGAAGGCGGGCTCGGCCGGCCCGTGCGGCACCGGATATTGGCCGGAACTGAGCGCCCGGCGCAGCCGGTACTCGTCCAGTGGCCCGGAGAAGGCCATGCCCTGGCCGTGCGTACAGCCCATCGCGCGCAGGGCGACGACCTGCTCGGGCAGATCCACGCCGTCCGCCACGGACTGCAGGCCGAGATCGCCGGCGATGCGCAACAGCCCGCTGGTGATCTTGTGCAGCCGCGCGGACTCGACGACGCCCTCGACCAGACCCCGTTCCAGCTTCAGCACGTCCACGGGGAGTCGCCTGAGCGCCGTGATGGCCGGGCAGCCGCTGCCGAAGCCGTCCAGCGCGATACGCACGCCGAGCCTCCTGAGGGCGCCCAGGCGGCGCTCCAGGTCGTCCAGGGGGACCTTGGCATCGATGTCGGACAGCTCGATGACCAGCGCCCCGGACGGCAGCCCGTGCCGGGTCAGCAGCGCCTCGACGGAGCCGAGGGGCATCGACCGGTCCAGCAGCCGGCGGGCGGCCATCCGGACGGCGACCGGTACGGCGTGGCCGGTGGCGGCGCGTTCGGCGGCCTGTTCCACGGCCTGCGCCAGCATCCAGCGGCTCAGCTCGGCCGTCCTGTCGCCGTCCTCGGCCACGCGCAGGAACTCCGCGGGCGTGAACAGCACCCCTTGGGACGACCGCCAGCGCGCCTGCGCGGTGACCGACGTGATCCGGCCGTCCTCCAGGCACACCACCGGCTGGTGCAGCAGCGTGAACTCGCCGTCGTGCAGCGCGGCCCGCAGCCGGGTGGCCAGCTCCGCCTTGCGTACGACGTCCTGCTGCATCTGTGGCTTGTACAGCTCGACCCGGCCCTTGCCGGCCGACTTCGCGCGGTACATCGCAAGGTCGGCGTTGCGCAGCAGCTCGCCCGCGCCGAGGCCCGGTTCGGCGAAGGCGACGCCGATGGACGCGGCGACCCGGACATCGTTGCCGTCGATGAGATACGGCTGCGACAGCGTCACCCTGAGGCGGTCGGCGAGCTCCAGGATGTTCCGTTCGCGGGCGGCCCGGTCCCGAGCGCCGTCGCCGACGATCAGGGCCGCGAACTCGTCGCCGCCCAGCCGGGACGCGGTGTCGCCCTGGCGGACCGCCTCCTGGAGTCTGCGCGCGGCCTGGACGAGCAGCTCGTCCCCGGCCTGGTGCCCGATCGTGTCGTTGACGGCCTTGAATCCGTCCAGGTCGATGAAGAGCACGGCCGTGCCCCGCAGGGCGGCACCGCGGTCGGTGCTGCGGCGACCGGACAGGGCCTGCTGGACGCGCTTGGTGAACAGCGCGCGGTTGGGCAGGTCGGTGAGCGGGTCGTGCTCGGCGTTGTGCTGCAACTGCGCCTGCAGGCGCACTCTTTCGGTCACGTCCCGGCTGTTGAAGATCAGGCCGCCGTGGTGCCGGTTGACGGTCGACTCGACGTTCAGCCAGCCGCCCTCGCCGGACCGGAAGCGGCACTCGATGCGCGTGGTGGGTTCCTCCAGGGGGCTGGCGGCGAGGAAGCGGCGCACCTCGTGCACCACGCAGCCCAGGTCCTCCGGGTGGATGAGTTCGGCCAGTTCGCTCCCCACCAGGTCCTCCGCCGGGCGTCCGTAGACCCCGGCGGCGGCCGGCGACACGTATCGGAGGATGCCGTTGGGCGCGGCGATCATGATGACGTCGCTGGAGCCCTGCACCAAGGAGCGGAAGTGGTTCTCCTTCTGCGCCAGTTCCTGGGTGAGGGTGATGTTGTCGAGCAGCATGATCCCCTGGCGCACCACGAGCGCGAGCACGACCGTGCCGCCGGTGAGCAGCACCACGCGGTCGACGCTGCGGCCGTTGAGCACGTTGTAGAGGATCCCCAGCGTGCAGACGGCCGCGGCGAGGTACGGCGTGAGCGCGGCCAGCGAGCCGCTGAGCGGCCGGGTGGCCGGATACCGGCTGGGCTCTCCCTGTTGTGCGGAGGGGTGCGGGTGGGCGTTGCCGCGCTGACCGGGCACGTGCTCGTGGACCACGCGCGCGTGCGGCTCGTCGCCGGGCTGTCCGGGGCGCGGGGTGGCCCAGGGGGCGTACGCCAGGAGCAGCGAGCCGGCGAACCAGCCCGCGTCCAGCAGTTGGCCCGAGTGGTAGTTGTCGTGCAGCAGCGGTGAGGTGAACAGGGCGTCGCACATCACGGTCAGGGCGAGCGCGCCGATCGCGGTGTTCACCGCGGAGCGGTTCGCGCCCGAGCGCCGGAAGTGCAGCGCGAGCACCATGCTGACCAGGGCGATGTCGAGCAGCGGGTACGCCAGCGACAGCGCGGTGTGCGCGACGCCGGGGCCGCCGCCCTTGGCCGCCTGGGCGAGCGCGAGGCTCCACGACAGGGTGACCAGGGAGCCGCCGATCAGCCAGGCGTCCAGGGCGAGGCAGACCCAGCCCGCCTTCGTCACCGGCCGCTTGGCGAGGACCAGCAGGCCCACGATGGCGGGCGGCGCGAAGCACAGGAAGAACAGGTCGGCGTAGCTGGGGCTGGGCACGGGCTGCCCGAGGACGACCTCGTACCACCCCCAGACCCCGTTGCCCAGGGCGGCCATCGCCGAGGAGAGGGCGAACAGCAGCCAGGCCGAGCGGAACCGGACGCGGCGGCTGTGCGCGTACAGGAAGCACGACACGGCGGCCGCGCCGGCCGCGGCGCTCAGCCCGAAGTCGCCCATGATCAGGGCGAGCTGGTCCGAGCCCCAGCCGACCGCGGAGCCGACGGCGTAGCCCGCGCACAGCAGGGCCAGGACGAGTTGGTGGTACATGCCCGACCCGGCGCGGGAGGCCGGCGGCCGGGGCAGCAGGGCGCCCGGCGCGCGGTGCGGCCGCAGCGCCTGATCGAGGGTGGCCGTGGCCGGCGAGGGCGCGTTCACCGGGCCCTCCCGGTCCGTACCACCGCCGGGTCCCGAGGGTCCCGGGGCGGGCAGGGCGCCTGCTTCCGGCGGCTGCTGTGCCTGCGCTGGTGATGGGTGTGGTGCCCGCCGTGACTGGCGTGATGGCCTCGTCGTCGCGTGGCCGTGCGCCAGGGCCGCCGTCGGCGGCCCCGCCTCGTCGGATCGTTCGTCCATAGGCCGTGCATCGCCCGTCGCCCCCCTCGCAGTCTGAAATGTCCATCCCCGGCGCCGAACGTACGCGGCGCAGCCCCTGTCGGGACGATACACCAGTCTCGTCACTCAGGGACATAGCTTCTCTACGCTCAGTGACCACCAGGGAGAACGCGGAACGGACCGCGTTCGGACGGTTGCGGAGGGTGCCCGAACCGGCTCAGACGTCGGCCACGCCGACGGCTCTACGCACCCCTCGCGCCCGTCGTAAGGATCACGTTGCGCAGCGGCTCCCGGTTCACGAAGCGGTGCAACTGGTCCACGAGCAGCCTCTTGGCGCGCGGCATGAACGCGGACGTGGGGCCGCCGACATGGGGGCTGATCAGCACGCCGGGCGCCTGCCACAAGGGATGCGAGGGCGGCAGCGGTTCCGGATCGGTGACGTCGAGGGCCGCGGTGATCCGGCCACTCTCCAGCTCCGCGAGCAGCGCCTTGGTGTCCACAACGGGACCGCGGGCGACGTTGACGAGCAGCGCGCCGTCCTTCATCCGCCCCAGGAACTCGCCGTTCACCAGCCCCCGGGTGGTTTCGGTCAGCGGCGTGGAAAGGATCACGACATCCGCCTCGGGCAGCAGTCCCGGCAGTTCGGTGAGCGGTTGCACGGGGCCGCGCGCCGTGGTGCGCCCTGAGCGCGCGACGCGCGCCACCCGCGCGAGCTCAAAGGGTGCGAGCCGGTCCTCGATGGCCGCGCCGATGGCGCCGTACCCGACGATGAGCACGTTCTTGTCGGCGAGCGCCGGCCGGAAACCGCCGCGCCACTCGCCCCTGTCCTGCGCCCTGACGAAGTCCGGAATCCCGCGCAGCGAGGCGAGGATCAGGGTGAGCGTGAGCTCGGCGGTACTCGCCTCGTGCACCCCGCGCGCGTTGCACAGGCGCACCCCCGGGGGCAGGTGCCCGAGCCCCGGCTCGACATGATCGGTACCGGCGGAGAGCGTCTGCACGACCTGCACGGAGGTCATCCGGGCCATCGGCCGTACGCCGACCTCGGAAGGCTTCATGTAGGGGACGACGTAGAAGGCGCAGTCGGCGGGGTCCGCGGGGAACGTTTCCTCACCGTTCCAGAAACGGTACTGCGGGCCGTCCGGAAGCCCCTCGATCTCCTCCGGCCGGATGGGAAGCCACACGTCAGCAGTCATGGTCAGAGGCTATGTGAGGGGCGGTGCGGTGCGGAGGTTAGGTTGGGTGGCCTGGAGAGGGAGGGTTACGGCAGGTGGAGCGCAGGACGATCGGCGCGGCGGCGCTCGCGGTGGGGGCCGTCGGACTCGGGTGCATGCCGATGAGCTGGGCGTACAGCACGTCACGGCAGCGGGGCGACGCGTCGCTGCGGGCCGTGCACCGGGCGCTCGATCTGGGCTCGACGCTGCTGGACACGGCCGACATGTACGGCCCGTTCACCAACGAGCTGTTGGTGGGGCGGGTGTTGAAGGAGCGGCGCTCCGATGCCTTTGTGTCGACCAAGGTGGGGCTGCTGGTGGGTGAGCAGCACATCGTGGCCAACGGCCGCCCCGGCTATGTGAAGCGGGCCTGCGACGCCTCGCTGCGGCGGCTGCAGACCGACGTGATCGACCTCTACCAGCTCCACCGCTCGGACCCCGAGGTCCCCGTCGAGGAGACCTGGGGCGCGATGGCGGAACTCGTGCAGGCCGGAAAGGTGCGGGCGTTGGGGTTGTGCGCCGTGGGTGCGCGGGGCGGACGCCGGTCCGGGACGCGGCTGCACGACGCGACGATCCGGCAGTTGCAGCGGGTCCAGCAGGTCTTTCCGGTGAGCGCGGTCGAGGCGGAGCTGTCGGTGTGGTCGCCGGAGGCGCTGGACGCGCTGCTGCCCTGGTGCGAGGCCCGCGGTATCGGCTTCCTGGCCGCGATGCCGCTCGGCAACGGCTTCCTGACCGGCACGCTCACGCCGGGCGAGGGCTTCGAACCGGACGACATGCGCGCCCGGCATCCGCGCTTCACGGCGGAGATGATGGCGGCGAACCAGCCGATAGTGGCGGGCCTGCGCCGCGTCGCCGCCCGCCACGGCGAGGACGTCACCCCGGCCCAGGTGGCCCTGGCGTGGGTGCTGGCCCAGGGGCGGCACGTGGTGCCGGTGCCGGGGGCGAAGCGGGAACGGTGGGTGACGGAGAACGCCGGGGCGGTGGGGGTGCGCCTGACGGCGGAGGATCTGGCGGAGGTGTCGGGGTTGCCGGGGGCGCAGGGGTCCTGGGACTGAGATCCTGGGACTGATGAGGTCCTGGGACTGAGGTGCTGGGACTGAGGTGCTGGGACTGAGGGCGCCTCTCACCAGCAGCTGACCTGCGGCTTCGTGATGTGTCGGCCGCTTCCTCGATTCGGGATCCGGTGATCGGGAACCTGTGGGACGCGAGCGGTGTATGACAAGTAGGACTCGCCGCGTCGAAGGGACCATGATCGTGCAACGTCGAGCTGTGACGGCCGTTCTGGCCACGGCCACCCTCCTGCTCACGGCCGGCTGCTCCTCCGACGACGGGGGAGGCGGCCCCTCCGAGGGGAGCGCGACCCCGAGTCGTACGGCGGCGCAGTCGTCGCCCTCAGGAGCGGCCGCAGAGCAGACTCCCCCCGCGAAGGGCTCGGTCAAGGTCGTGCGCACGGTCACCGAGGGCCTCAGCAGCCCCTGGGGCCTGGCCGCGCTGCCCGACGGCGACCTGCTCGTCTCCTCCCGCGACGAGGGCACGATCACGCGCGTCGACACGGAGACGGGCAGAAAGACCGAGCTGGGCGAGGTGCCCGGGGTGTCCCCGGCGGGCGAGGGCGGCCTGATGGGCCTCGCGCTCTCCCCGGACTACGCCTCGGACCACATGATCTACGCGTACTTCACCTCGGCCTCGGACAACCGCATCGTCCGCATGCTGTACGACGAGCAGAAGCCCGCGGGCGAACAGCTGGGCGCGCCCGACACCATATTCCGGGGCATCCCCAAGGGCTTCATCCACAACGGCGGCCGGATCGCCTTCGGCCCGGACAAGATGCTGTACGCGGGCACGGGCGAGAGCGGAGAGGAGGGTCTGTCCCAGGACAGGGAGTCGCTCGGCGGCAAGATCCTGCGCATGACCCCGGAGGGCGAGCCGGCCCCGGGCAATCCGTTCCCGGAGTCGACGGTGTACTCGTACGGCCACCGCAATGTGCAGGGCATCGCCTGGGACGCCAAGCAGCGCCTGTTCGCCGCCGAGTTCGGCCAGAACACCTGGGACGAGCTGAACGCGATCAAGCCCGGCGACAACTACGGCTGGCCGGAGGTGGAGGGCAGGTCCGACGACTCCGCGTACCGCAACCCGATAGCCCAGTGGAGCACCGACGAGGCCTCCCCCAGCGGCATCGCCTACGCCGAGGGCTCCATCTGGATGGCGGGCCTGCGCGGCGAACGCCTGTGGCGCATACCCCTGGACGGCACGGAAGCCTCGGCCGACCCCCAGCCCTTCCTGGAGGGCGACCACGGCCGCCTGCGCACGGTCCTCGCGGCCGACGGCAACAAACTGTGGCTGGTGACGAGCGAGACGGACGGCCGGGGTTCCCCGGGGGACGGGGACGACCGGATTCTGGAGCTGGAGGTCAGCTAACGCGGCCCCTCGGGCGCCGGCTGCTCGTCCTGCGTGGGCTCCGGTGGCCGTACCACCACCTTCCCGGAGGCGAGGTCTATCGGGCCGCGGCCCGGGTCGCCGTCGCCCACGTCCTCCCGGGTCAGTTCCAGGCGGTTCTGTTCGTCCCGGGTGTGCTTGCGGCCGGGTGCGAACAGTTCCTCGAAGACGTTGAACACGGGGCCTCCCTCGGCCGGTCGCTGTACAGCGTATGCCTCAGCCGGCGGTCCGCGAGGTGAGCGTTTCGGACGGGAACAGTCCCAGCCGATGCGCCACCGCCGCCGCCTCTCCTCGCCCGGAGACGCCGAGTTTGGCCAGGATGTTGGAGACATGGACGCTGGCCGTCTTGGGGGAGATGAAGAGTTCCTCGGCGATCTGGCGGTTGGTGCGGCCGTGGGCGACCAGGCGCAGGACATCGCGTTCGCGGGTGGTGAGGCCCAGGGCCTGGGCGGGGTCGGCGTCGGACTCCCGCGCCGGGGCCAGGCCGAGGCGGGCGCGCTGGGCGAGGACGGTGACGGCGTCGGCCAGGCAGCGGGCGTCGAGGTGGTCGGCGACGGCGTGGACGACGCGCAGCAGCTCCGTGACGCGCTCGCGGTGCTCCGTGGCGCCGGTGGCGAGCAGGGCCTCGGCCAGGCGGTGGCGCACGCGGGCGAGGTCGTAGGGGCGCTCCAGCCGCTCGAAGGCGGTGACGACCGGGGTCCAGGTGTCGGGGGTGGCGCGGCCCTCGGCGCGGTGCAGTTCGGCGCGGACCCAGTGTTCGTGGGCGAGCCAGATGGGGGCCTTCGTGGTGAGGGTCTTGACGGCGGTGACGATGCGGTCGAGTGCCTCCGCGCGGCCCTGCTCGGCGACGGGCAGGGCACGGGCGTCGGCCTCGGCGGTGGCGGCGGCCAGCAGCAGCGGCCAGCCGTACTGCTGGGTGCCGGGTGGGGTGCCGGCGTCCAGGGCGGCGTGCAGTTCGGCGCGGGCGTCGAGGATGCGGCCCTCCACGGCGGCGATGCCGACGGCGATGGTGGCCATCGGCAGCCACTGCTGGGGCATGGGGTCGTGCGAGCCGAACGCCGCGCGGGCGGCGGCCAGTTGGCGCTTGGCCTCGGCCACATCGCCCCGGCCCAGGGCCAGATGGGCCAGGCCCACGGCGCCGGTGCCTCGGGGCTTGCCGCTCTGTCCGCGCCGAAACACGTTCGCCGCGGCCTGTTCGGCCTCCTGCCAGCGGCCGAGGCTGTACAGCGACTCGGAGAGGTTGGCCCATACCCACGCCTCGGTGTCGAGCAGGCCGAGCTTCCGGGCGAAGGCGGTGCCTTGCTCCAGGATCGAGGCGGCCTCGCGGGAGCGGCCGGTGGCTTCGAGGACAGAGGGCAGGTTCACATACGCGCGTCCGGCGACGTAGGCGAAGCCTTCCTGAAGGGCGCGTTCCTTGACCTCGTACATCGCGGCGAGCCCCGCCTCGACGTCGCCCGCGTCGACGGTGAGGCTGCCGAGGGTGAGGCGGGCGTTCAGTTCGATCTCGCGGGTGCCGACCATGCGTGCGTACTGAACGGCTCGCTCGGCGGCGGCGAGGGCCTCGGGGCCGGGCTGGTGCAGCATCGACCAGTTGGCGACGGTGGTGAGGACCTCGGCGTGCACCTCGGAGGGCGGCAGGCCGCGCAGCAGCTCCTGCGCGGTGGCCAGTTCCTGCCAGCCGTCGCCCCGTGCGAGGGACTGCACCAGCCGGGAGCGCTGGGTCCAGAACCAGGCGGCGCGCAGGGGGTCGTTCTCGTCCTCCAGGATGCTCAGGGCGCGCCGGATGATCTTCATGGCGCGTTCGCGTTCGCCGCTGAAGCGGCCGGCGACGGCGGCCTCGGCCATCAGGTCGAGGTAGCGCAGCGGGGTGGTCGCCGGGTCGCAGCCGCAGGGTGGGAAGGACGCCGTGTAGTCGACGGGCCGCAGCCCGGCGCGTACGTCCTCGGGGGCGGCGTCCCAGAGCTCCATCGCGCGTTCCAGGAGCCGCAGTTGCTCGGAGTAGGCGTCACGGCGGCGGGCGGCGACGGAGGCGGCGAGGACGGCGGGCAGGGCCTTGGCGGCGTCGTTCGCGTGGTACCAGTAGCTGGCCAGGCGGGTGACGACCTGGTCGGCGGGGACGAGGCTCGGGTCGGCCTCCAGAGCCTCGGCGTAGCGGCGGTTGAGGCGGGAGCGTTCGCCGGGCAGCAGGTCGTCGCCGACGGCCTCGCGGACCAGGGAGTGCCGGAAGCGGTAGCCGTCGCCGGTGGGGGCGGCGAGCAGGATGTTGGCGTTCACGGCCGCGCGCAGCGCCTCGATGAGGTCGTCCTCGGTGAGCTGGGTGACGGCGGCGAGCAGCCGGTACTCGACGGTGGAGCCGCCCTCGGCGACGATCCGGGCGACCCGCTGGGCGCTCTCGGGCAGCGCCTCGACGCGGACGAGGAGCAGATCGCGCAGGGAGTCGGTGAGGCCGGTGCAGGAGCCCTCGTGGGCGGCGACGGCGAGTTCCTCGACGAAGAAGGCGTTGCCGTCGGAGCGTTGGAAGATCTCGTCGACCTGGGCGGGGTCGGGTTCGGCGGCGTGGATGCCGGCGATCTGGCAGGCCACTTCCTCGCGGTTGAAACGGGGGAGTTCGAGGCGCCGGACCGTGCGCAGCCGGTCGAGTTCGGCGAGCAGGGGGCGCAGTGGGTGGCGGCGGTGGATGTCATCGGATCGGTAGGTGGCGAGGACGACGAGGCGGCCGGTGCGCAGGGTGCGGAAGAGATAGGCGAGGAGGTGGCGGGTGGAGGCGTCGGCCCAGTGCAGGTCCTCCAGGGCGACGACGACCGTGCGGTCGGCGGCGACGCGCTCCAGGAGGCGGGCGGTGAGCTCGAAGAGGCGGGCCATGCCCTCCTCGTCATGACGGCGGGCGCCCGCGTCGCCCAACTCTGGCAGCAGCCGGGCGAGTTCCTCTTCCTGGCCGGCGGCCGCGGCGGCCAGCTCGGCGGGCAGTTCACGGCGCAGGGCGCGCAGCGCCGTGGAGAACGGAGCGAAGGGCAGCCCGTCGGCGCCGATCTCGACACAGCCGCCCAGCGCGACGACGGCTCCCCTGCCGGCGGCCGCGGCGGCGAACTCCTCGACGAGCCGGGTCTTTCCGACGCCGGCCTCACCGCCCACCAGCAACGCCTGCGGCTCGCCCGCTTCGGCACGGACGAGCGCGTCGTTCAGCGTGTCCAACTCCTCGGCGCGGCCGACGAACACCGGACTGACGGACCTGGTCTCCACGCCCCCGAGCATCGCACGGGGGTCTGACAACGCGGCACCGGTTTTCCGGAGGGTCGCAGGGCGGCGCCCGCGCACGGCCACCCTTCCGTCCCCCGGCGCTACGCGGGCCGCGGGAACCGCCGCCGCCGTGGTCGGTGGCTGTGCTCCTCGCTCTCCTTGGAGCGTTCGGCGGCCTCGCGCCGCGCGGCACGCCCGCGCCGTACGGACTCGCTTACCAGCCGCTCGTGTTCGGCCCGGCGGATCAGCTCGGCGGAACGCATCTGCTGGAGCTCGTACTGGTACATCTCGTCTCCCCCGTGAGAGGTCGGTTCCGGCATCGCTCGCTGCGATGCCTCAACCTTCGTCTCCCAGGCGGCCCCACCACATCGGAAGAGTTCCGCATCTTCCGACGGGGCGGGGCCTTAGATGTACGTCGTGGGGGCCTTAGCTCGTCGACGGCAGCCCGAGCAGGATGCCGGTGTACTTGAGGACGGCCAGGAACAGGCCGATCACGCCCAGGGAGACACCGGCCCAGGCGACCGACTTGATCCACGGCGCCTGCGGCTTTCCGGGGGCGCCGAACGCGGGGCGGGCCAGGACCACGACGGCGACGATCAGCGCGGCCAGCGCGAACACGCCGGCCCACAGGGCGTTGGCGGCCCAGGCGTCGCCGTAGCCCTCCTTGACCATCGTGGCGACGCTGGAGGTCTGCGAGGTCTGCAGCTGGCCGATCAGCGACTCGCGCGCGGAGGCCACGGTGCCGACCCAGCTGCCGGTGAGCGAGACGATGCCGAGCGCGGCGGAGACGACGGCGCCGGCGCCCTGGCCGACCCCGGTGGGGCCGCTCTCCTCCGCCACGGACGCTTCGGGCTGCTCGTCACCGTCCTGGATGCCGGTGTCAGCCTCGGTAGCGGTGCCGTCCGCCGCTTCCCCGACCCGGTCCTCGTCGGCCTTGGCCTCGGTCTCGGCGCCGGTCTCGGCGGGCGTCTCGTCCACAGTCTTGGTTCCCATGCCCCGCACCGTACGGACGGAGTCTGAGAGGTTCCTTAATGATCGTTGTGAGCGCCACGCGCGCGTGCCCGCGCCCACTCCGGCGCCAGCACCGCCCAGATCTCGTAGTCCTGCCGCACGCCCCGCCAGGGATAGCTCTCGCGCAGCACGCCCTCCCGGGTCATGCCCAGCCGGCGTGCCACGTTGATGCTGGCCGTGTTGTCGGACGCCGCGTGCCACTCCACCCGGTGCATACCGCGCTCGTCGAACGCCCAGTCGATCAGGACGCGGGACGCGCGCGTGATGAGGCCGCGTCCGGTGGCCGCCGGTTCCAGCCAGCAGCCGAGCTCGCAGACCCCGGTGGCGGCGTCGAAGACGCGGAAGAGGACACCGCCGACAAGCTTGCCGTCCAGCCAGACGCCGTGCAGGAAGCCGCTGTCGGTGGCGCGCTTGTCGGCGTAGGACTGGAGCAGGGCCCGGGCGGAGTCGAGGTCGGTGGCCTTGGATCCGAACGGGATGTGCCGGGTGATGAAGTCCCGCCCCCGGTCGAGGTGGGCGAGGAACTCCTCGGCGTGCCAGGGCTCCAGGGGTCGCAGCCGCGCTCCGTCGTCACCCAGGGATATCGCGTACATCCGAACCCCGCTCCTTCTCCAGTACGTCCACGACGTCGGTGAGCTTCTCACGTTCGGCGTCGACGTCCGCGAGCTTTTTCTGCTCGGCGCGGGACTCGGGCGGCTCGATGCTGATCCGGGGCAGGTACCGGTCCAGCCAGCGGGGCAGCCACCAGTTGGCGCCGCCGAGCAGATGCATGAGGGCGGGCACCAGCAGCGTACGGAGCACGAAGGCGTCCAGGGCGACGGCGGCGGCGAGCGCGATGCCGAACATGGCGATCACACGGTCGCCGCTGAGCACGAAGGCGAGGAAGACCGAGATCATGATGACCGCGGCGGAGTTGATCACCCGGCTGGTCTCGGCGAGGCCGACCCGGACGGCGCGCCGGTTGTCGCCGGTCTCCAGCCACTCCTCGTACATGCGGCTGACCAGGAAGACCTGGTAGTCCATGGAGAGCCCGAAGAGCACCGACACCATGATCACGGGGAGGAACGGCTCGATCGGGCCGGCCCGGCCGAGGCCGAGCAGTTCGCTCCCCCAGCCCCACTGGAAGATCGTGACGACCACCCCGAACGAGGCGGCGACGGCGGCGACGTTCATCGCGGCGGCCTTCAGCGGGATGCCGACGGACCGGAAGGCGAGCAGCAGCAGCACACAGCCGAGCCCGATGACCACGCCGACGAACAGCGGCAACTTGTCGACGATCACCTCGGCGAAGTCGTCGTAGGCGGCCGTGACCCCGCCGACGCGCACGTCGAGCGAGGTGCCGGCCTCGGCGCGCGGCAGCACCTCGGTGCGCAGCCGGTCGACGAGGGCACTGGTGCTCGCCGACTGCGGGGGCGACTCGGGTACGACGGTGAGGTAGGCGGTGTGGCCGCCGGAGTCGTACGTCACCGGTGTCACGGCGGCTACGCCCTCGGTGGCGCGCAGGCTGCTGCCGAGGCTGTCGACGGCGAGCCGGTCCTCGGCGCCGTGGATCTCGGTGACCAGGGTGAGGGGTCCGTTGACGCCGGGGCCGAAGCCGTCGGCGAGGAGGTCGTAGGCCTTCCTGGTGGTCGTCGACTCGGGGTTGTTGCCCTGGTCGGAGGTGCCGAGGCGGAGCGTGAGGGTGGGCAGGGCGAGCAGCGTGATGACGGCGAGGGCGACGGCGCCGAGCTTCTTGGGGTGCCGTTCGACGAAGGCGGACCAGCGGGCGGCGAACCCGGTGGGCAGCTCGGGTTCGGGGCCGTGCTCGTCCAGTCGGCGGCGTTCGCGGCGGCTGAGCGCGCGCATGCCGATGAAGGACAGCAGGGCGGGCAGCAGGGTCACGGAGGCGGCGACGGTGAGTACGACCGTCAACGAGGCCGCGATGGCGACGCCGTTGAGGAAGCCGAGCTGGAGTATCAGCATCCCCAGCAGCGCGATGCAAACGGTCGCACCCGCGAACACCACCGCACGTCCCGTGGTGGCGACGGCCGTTGCGGCCGCCTCGGTGACGTCCAGGCCGCGTTTCAGGCCGCGCCGGTGCCGGGTGACGATGAACAGCGCGTAGTCGATGCCGACGCCGAGCCCGATCAGCATGCCCAGCATGGGCGCGAAGTCGGCGACGGTCATGGCGTGCCCGAGCAGCACGATCCCGGCGTACGCGGTGCCGACGCCGACCAGTGCGGTGGCGATGGGCAGCAGGGACGCGGCGAGCGAGCCGAAGGCGAGGAACAGCACGACGGCGGCGACCACCACGCCGACGATCTCGGCGAGATGCCCGCCGGACGGGTCGGTGAGGCCGATCGCGGTGCCGCCCAGCTCCACCTGGAGCCCGTCGGCCTCGGCGTCCTTGGCCCTGTCCACGACGGCCCGCGCCTCGGACTCGTCGATGTCCTGGGACTGTTCGCGGAAGGCGACGGTGGCGTAGGCGGTACGGCCGTCCTCGCTGATCTGGCCCGCGCCCTGACCGTCGTACGGGCTCACCACGGTGGCCACGCCGGGCAGTTGGGCGACGGCGTGCAGGGTGCGGGTCATCGTCTGTTCGACGTCGGCGGCTCGGACCGAGCCGGTCTCGGTGTGCCAGACGACCGTGCCCGCGGCGCCGCCCAGGTCCGGGAAGCCCTCCTTCAGCAGTTGACCGGCCCGGCCCGACTCGGTGCCCGGGACCTGGTAGTCGTTCGAGTACGCCGTGCCGGTCGCGGCGGCGGCAGCGGTCACCCCGCCGAAGGCAAGGAGCCACAGGAGAACGGCGACCAAGCGGTTCCGAACACACCAACGGGCGAGGGCTGCCACGAACGTGCTCCCAGGATATGACTTGTGGATCTTTGACCGGGAACAGTCGTCCATGGTCTGAACGGCCCGCAAAGAACGCATGAGCAATGCACAGCCACTCTTACAGGGAGAAATGATCGTTTGGTTGTTTCGTGGGTTTATTCACAGGAGTGGGAGGCAGCTCACAGGACAATCGGGTGAACTCTGTCGACCGTCAGTCGAACTGGTCTCCGAACGCCATCACCATGACCCCGCCCACCAGCAACCACAGCGCCCGCCGGGTGCGCCCCCGCGACCCGAGAACCGCCGCACCCGCGCAGACGGCCGCGCCGAGGGCGTAGGCGGCCGCTACGAGCGCCGGTGCGCCGTCCGTGGCACGCAGCACGGACGCGGCCAGCCCCGCGAACGCCAGCAGGCCACCGGTCCCGGCGGCGGCCCAACGGGCCCGCCGCGCCTCCTGCACCGGATCATCGGCGTCCTCGACCGCATCTCCGCCCGCGTCCTCTACCGCGTTTTCGCCCTCGACCGCGTCTTCGCCCGCGCTCTCAACTGCGACTTCGCCCGCGACCTCGTCCCCCGTCTCGGCTATCTCGGAGGGCGTCTCGGAATCAGCGCGTCCACTCATGGCGCGCGAGCGTAGCGCCTCCCAGTGAGAATTCGGATGCGACCCCCGCCCACCGCCTGCTAATCAGAGTCCCCTATGCCTGATCTCACCGAGCGACTTACCGACAAGCGCTATCCGCGCAGCAGCCAGTACGACCCGCGCTGGGTCATCGACCACCAGATGGGCCCGCACCCCCTGTGGCTGCTGGAGTGGCTGGCCCCCGCACTCGGCCTCGATTCCCTGCCCCCACGCGCGCGCGTGCTCGACCTCGGCTGCGGCCGCGCGCTCACTTCGGTATTCCTCGCACGGGAGTACGACGTCCAGGTCACCGCCGCCGACCTGTGGATCAAGCCCGACGAGAACGCCGAGCGGCTCGCCGCGGCCGGCGTCGCCGACCGGGTGCTGCCGGTGCACGCCGAGGCGCACGACCTGCCGTTCGGCGAGGGCATCTTCGACGCGATCGTGTCCATCGACGCCTACCACTACTTCGGCACCGACGACCTGTATCTGCCCACGGTCACCCGGCTGCTCAAGCCCGGCGGGCGGATCGGGGTCGTCGTACCGGCGCTGCGGGAGGAGCCGGAGGGCACCGAGCCGCCGGAGCACCTCAAGCCGTTCTGGGAGCCCGCGTTCTGGTCGTTGCACTCCCCCGCCTGGTGGCACCGCCACTGGATCCGCAGCGGGGCCGTGACGGTCGAGGCCGCCGACTGGCAGCCGGACGGCTGGCGGGACTGGCTGCGCTGGACCGAGGTGTGCGCCGAGGAGAGCCCGGACGAGTTCATGGCGGGCATGGCGCGACGCGAGGTGGACATGCTGCGCGCGGACGCGGGGCGCGCGCTGGGCTTCGTAGGACTGGTGGGGCAGCGCACGTCATGACACACCAATGGGGGTGCATCGGCCTCGATGCACCCCCATTGGTGTGTTGCTCGGCGGCTCAGCCCTCGCTGACGCCCAGCTTCTGAAGGATCAGCTCCTTGACGCGGGCCGCGTCGGCCTGCCCCCGGGTCGCCTTCATGACCGCGCCGACGAGGGCGCCCGCCGCGGCCACCTTGCCGCCGCGGATCTTGTCGGCGATGGCCGGGTTGCCGGCGATGGCCTCGTCGACGGCCGTGCCGAGCGCGCCCTCGTCGGAGACGACCTTCAGGCCGCGCCTGTCGACGACCTCGTCCGGGGTGCCCTCGCCCGCGAGGACGCCCTCGATGACCTGACGGGCCAGCTTGTCGTTCAGGTCGCCCTTCGAGACCAGATCGGAGACCCGGGCGACCTGGGCCGGCGTGATGGCCAGCTCGTCGAGCGCCTTGCCCGACTCGTTGGCGCTGCGGGCCAGTTCACCCATCCACCACTTGCGGGCGGAGGTCGCGTCGGCACCGGCGTCGATGGTGGCGACGATCGGGTCCAGGGCACCGGCGTTGAGGATCGCCTGCATGTCCGTGGCGGAGATGCCCCACTCCTCGCGGAGCCGGTTGCGACGCACCAGCGGCAGCTCCGGCAGCGAGGCGCGGATCTCCTCGACCCACTCACGGGCCGGGGCCACCGGCACCAGGTCCGGCTCGGGGAAGTACCGGTAGTCCTCGGCCTCCTCCTTCGTACGACCGGACGTCGTCGTGCCCGTGTCCTCGTGGAAGTGGCGGGTCTCCTGGATCACCGTGCCGCCGTCGCCGAGGACGGCCGCGTGGCGCTGGATCTCGAAGCGCACCGCACGCTCCACGGAGCGCAGGGAGTTGACGTTCTTCGTCTCCGAGCGCGTGCCGAACTTGTCGGCGCCCTTGGGCATCAGCGACAGGTTCACGTCGCAGCGCATCTGGCCCATCTCCATACGGGCCTCGGAGACGCCGAGCGCACGGATCAGCTCGCGCAGCTCACGGACGTACGCCTTCGCGACCTCGGGAGCGCGCTCGCCCGCGCCGACGATCGGCTTGGTGACGATCTCGATCAGCGGGATACCGGCGCGGTTGTAGTCCAGCAGCGAGTGCGAGGCGCCGTGGATACGGCCGGTCGCGCCGCCCACGTGCGTGGACTTGCCGGTGTCCTCCTCCATGTGGGCGCGCTCGATCTCCACGCGGAAGGTCTCGCCGTCCTCCAGCTGGACGTCGAGGTAGCCGTTGAAGGCGATCGGCTCGTCGTACTGGGAGGTCTGGAAGTTCTTCGGCATGTCCGGATAGAAGTAGTTCTTCCGGGCGAAGCGGCACCACTCGGCGATCTCGCAGTTCAGCGCGAGGCCGATCCTGATGGCGGACTCGACGCCGGTCCTGTTCATGACCGGGAGCGCGCCGGGCAGGCCGAGGCAGACGGGGCAGGTCTGGGTGTTCGGTTCGGCGCCGAGCGCGGTCGAACAGCCGCAGAACATCTTGGTCTTGGTGCCGAGTTCGACATGGACCTCAAGGCCCATGACGGGGTCGTACGACGCCAGCGCGTCCTCGTACGACACCAGGTCGGTCGTGGTGGTCACGGTGAAACTTCCCTCTCAGCCCAGCAGGACGTCGTCGTCGCCCAGCCGCTTGAGCTCGCGGTAGAGCATGGCGAGGCCGGTGACGACGCCCGCGGCGGTGACGACGGCGTCGACGAGCCGCAGCGTGTCGTTCTCGGCGCGGGCCTTCTTGATCTGCTTGGCGACGCCGATCGCGCCGAACGCGGTGGCGGCCATGGACAGGTACGTACCGGACTTCGACTTCTTGAAGCCCTTGGCCTTGGTCAGTGCACTCACAGCGACGGAGCCTCCTCCAGGAGCGGGTGCCCCCACTTTTCCACGAAGGCGGCCTCGACGGCGGCGCCCACCTTGTACAGGCGGTCGTCCTGCAGCGCCGGGGCGATGATCTGCAGGCCGACCGGAAGGTTGTCCTCCGGGGCGAGGCCGCAGGGCAGCGACATGGCCGCGTTGCCCGCCAGGTTGGTCGGGATGGTGCACAGGTCGGCGAGGTACATCGCCATCGGGTCGTCGGCGCGCTCGCCGATCGGGAAGGCGGTGGTCGGGGTCGTCGGGGAGACGATCACGTCGACCTGCTCGAAGGCCTTCTCGAAGTCGCGCGTGATGAGCGTGCGGACCTTCTGGGCGCTGCCGTAGTACGCGTCGTAGTAGCCGCTCGACAGGGCGTACGTGCCGAGCATCACACGGCGCTTGACCTCGGCGCCGAAGCCGGCCTCGCGGGTCAGGGAGGTGACCTCCTCGGCCGAGTGGCTGCCGTCGTCGCCGGTCCGCAGGCCGTAGCGCAGGCCGTCGAAGCGGGCGAGGTTGCTCGAACACTCGGACGGGGCGATCAGGTAGTACGCCGACAGCGCCAGGTCGAAGGACGGGCAGTCCAGCTCGACGATCTCCGCGCCCAGCTCCTTGAGGAGGGCCACGGACTCGTCGAAGCGCTGGATGACGCCGGCCTGGTAGCCCTCGCCGCGGAACTGCTTGACGACGCCGACGCGCATGCCCTCGACGCTGCCGTTGCGGGCGGCCTCGACGACCGGCGGGACGGGGGCGTCGATGGAGGTGGAGTCCATCGGGTCGTGCCCGGCGATCACCTCGTGCAGCAGCGCCGCGTCCAGGACCGTACGGGCGCAGGGCCCGCCCTGGTCGAGGGAGGACGAGAACGCCACCATGCCGTAGCGGGACACGGCCCCGTACGTCGGCTTCACGCCGACGGTGCCGGTGACGGCGGCCGGCTGGCGGATGGAGCCGCCGGTGTCGGTGCCGATGGCGAGCGGGGCCTGGAACGAGGCGAGCGCGGCGGAGGAGCCGCCGCCGGAGCCGCCGGGGATGCGGGTGAGGTCCCAGGGGTTGCCGGTGGGCCCGTACGCGCTGTTCTCGGTCGAGGACCCCATGGCGAACTCGTCCATGTTGGTCTTGCCGAGGATGACGACGTCAGCGGCCTTCAGCTTCTTGGTCAGGGTGGCGTCGTACGGCGGAATCCACCCTTCCAGGATCTTGGAGCCGACGGTGGTGGGGACGCCCTCGGTGGTGAAGATGTCCTTGAGGGCGAGGGGAACGCCGGCCAGCGGGCCGAGCTTCTCCCCCTTGGCCCGCTTCTCGTCGACGGCACGGGCCTGGGCGAGGGCGCCCTCGCGGTCGATGTGCAGGAAGGCGTGCACCTTCTCGTCGACGGCCTCGATGCGGGCGAGGTGGGCCTCGGTGACCTCGACGGCCGTGAGTTCGCCTGAGGCGATCCTCGCGGCGATCTCGGCCGCGGTGAGCTTGATGATTGCGTCCGTCATGCGGATTACTCCTCCCCCAGGATCTGCGGCACCTTGAAACGCTGCTGCTCCTGGGCCGGGGCGCCGGACAGCGCCTGCTCGGGGGTGAGCGACGGGCGGACCTCGTCCGGGCGCATGACGTTCGTCAGCGGGAGCGGGTGCGAGGTCGGCGGTACGTCTTGGTCGGCGACCTCGCTGACGCGGGCGACCGCGCCGATGATGTCGTCCAGCTGGCCGGCGAAGTGATCAAGCTCTTCGGGCTTCAGCTCCAGACGCGCCAGCCGGGCGAGGTGGGCGACCTCCTCGCGCGTGATGCCAGGCATGCAGCGATCCTCTGGGGTGAGTGTGTGTGGTTTGGGCTCAATCCTATGGGGCGGGGGGCTGTGCCCGTGAAACGGATATCGGTGACCTGCTGAGAGACATCGCGGCAGTGCCGTTCAAGGGGCGCGGGGCTGTGTTCCCTATGCGGCTCCGCCGCGTGGGCGCGATCAACCACGACGGCGCGGCAGACGAAAGACGACACTCCCCGGAAAATCTAGTCGGCCGCAGGCAATGCGGCCTTCGGCCGCTGCCACCCCCGAGCCCCCCGCGCCCGCAGCCAGGCCGTGGTCTCCTCGGCCGGCATAGCCGCAGCGACCAACCACCCCTGCACGGCATCACACCGCAGATCCCGCAACCGCTCCCACGTCTCGTCGTCCTCCACCCCCTCGGCGACGACAAGCAACCCCAACGAGTGCGCAAGATCCACAGTGCAGCGCACGATCTCCGCGTCCTCCGCGTCGACCGCCAGCCGGGCCACGAACGAACGGTCGATCTTCAGCTCGCTCACCGGCAGCCGCTTGAGGTGGACGAGCGAGGAGTAC
This sequence comes from Streptomyces spinoverrucosus, assembly GCF_015712165.1. Lineage (NCBI taxonomy): Bacteria > Bacillati > Actinomycetota > Actinomycetes > Kitasatosporales > Streptomycetaceae > Streptomyces > Streptomyces spinoverrucosus. Next base: position 2,489,700 of record NZ_JADPZX010000001.1, read on the forward strand.
CCCGTGCCGAAGTCGTCCAGCGACATCTTCACGCCGTGCCCGGTCAGCCCGGCGAGGGTGTCGGCGGCCCGTTGCGGGTCCTCCAGGAGCACATGTTCCGTTATCTCCAGTTGGAGCGCTCCCGCCGGAACGCCGTGCCGGGCGAGACGCGCGGCGACGGAGCCCGCGAAGCCGGGAGTGTGCACGTCACGCGGGGACACGTTCACCGCGACCGGCACGAACAGCCCCTGCGCCCGCCACTGCGCCACCTGGCCGAGCGCCGTGTCCAGCACGTACTCCGTCAGGTGCGGCATCAGCCCGGACGACTCGGCGATCGCGATGAACTCGTCCGGCGGCACCTTCCCGCGCTCCGGGTGGACCCACCGCACCAGCGCCTCCAGACCGGCCACCTGTCCGTCGAAGCGCACCTTGGGCTGGTAGTGCAGCTCGACCTCGTGCGCGTCCAGGGCCCGGCGCAGGTCGGCGAGGAGGCCCAGGCGGTCCGGGGTGTTCGAGTCCCGCTTGGACTCGTACACCTCCACGCCCGTCCGGTCGCGTTTCGCCTGGTACATCGCCACGTCCGCGCGGCGCAGCAGCCCCTCGGCGTCGAGGGCGTGGTCGGGGAAGACGGCGACGCCTGCGCTGGCCTCCAGCACGAGCGTGAGTCCGTCGAGGTCGAGCGGGGAGCTGAGCGCGGCGACCAGGCCGCGGGCGATCCGGGTCGCGGACGTCGTGGAGTCGGCGACCGGCAGTAAGACGGCGAACTCGTCGCCGCCGAGCCGGGCGGCCTCCGCCCCGCGCGGCAGGGCCAGCCGGAGCCGGTCGGCGGTCTGCAGCAGCAGCCGGTCACCGGCGAGATGACCGAGGGTGTCGTTGACCGATCGGAACCGGTCGAGGTCGATCAGCATCAGGGCGGCGCGGGCGTCGATGCGCTCGGCGTCGTCCAGTGCGGTCCAGATCCGCTCCAGGAGCCACTGGCGGTTGGGCAGCCCGGTGAGCGGATCGCGCAGTTGTTCCTCCGCGCGGGCACGGGCTATCCACAGGGTGGAGTCGAGGGCGACGAGGGGGATGGCGAACAGCGGCAGCAGGATCGGCTTGGCGACGGCGACCACGCAGATCAGGGGTGCGATGCCGAGCAGGGCGACCGCGACCAGGCCGTGCCGGACCAGGGCGGTGCGGGCGATGGTGGGCAGTCCGCCGAGGCGGGGCGCGTGCAGGTACCACAGCAGGGTGCGGGAGACCGCGAGGTAGGCGGTCGCGACCAGGATCACCTCCGTGGCGGTGTAGAGGGTCCAGGTGGCCGGGTCCCAGGGGTTCTCGACGGACGGTACGCGGCCGAAGGCGGCCAGTACGAGGGCGCCGGCGCCGATGCCGAGGACGTCCACCGCGCCGTGCAGCACGCCCTGCCGCCAGCGGTGGCGCCGGGCTATGCCGACCAGGACGACGACGGTGAGGCTGACCAGCCCGGCGGGCACCCAGCCGTACAGCAGCAGGACGGCGAGGGTGAGGGCGGCGCCGGAGCCGGTGCCGCCCCACCAGCGGGCGCGGCCGAGCGCGACCAGGTGGCCGACGATGATGCCGGTCAGCAGGGCCAGCGACCAGCCGACCCGGCCGGACGGGAACAGCGCGTGGTTGCCGGTGAACGCCCGCAGGAACCCGGCGCCCAGGGCGAACCCGGCGCCCGCGACGACCGCCGCGGGCAGCGCGGGCCAGGACAGGTGCCGTTCGGCGTCGACTCCCGGCAGTCCGGCGGCGTGGCCGACGGTGAGGGCGGCGGCGTCGCGTCCGTCCAGCACGATGCGCTGCCCGGCGTCGGGGTCCCGCGTCGCCGCGGTGCTCGCACGCCAGGCCGAACGGAGGCCCCCTCGCCAGGTGCCGGCCATCCGGCGCAGCCGTGAGTATGGGGCGGCGCTCTCGGTCGGTTCCATTCCCGTCCCTCTCACAGCCGGCGGTGCCCACGCCACGCGGCCCGTTGCCCGACATCCCTCAACGGCACCGCGTTGGAAAACCGTTCCCCGTGCTCGTCAAGAGCAAGGGAATGCCCCAACCGCAGCTGGGCACGGCAGGTGCACACCTCAACAGTAGGCCGCAGAAGGCTTCCACGGGCAGCGGTCGTCGACGGTTGCCCGAATGCGCCCCGGCCGCCCGTATGCATCTGGTATGCGCCGATCGGGTGTTCCTCAACCGCTACTCGTCGGTCGGAAGTGCGGCCTCCGACGCCGCCTCAGGCCCTTGCTCCAGCAGGACGTTGAACCCTTCCTCGTTCAGGACCGGCACCTTGAGCTGCATCGCCTTGTCGTATTTCGATCCGGGGTTGTCACCCACAACGACGAACGACGTCTTTTTCGACACCGAACCGGTCACCTTGGCGCCCCGGGTCTGCAGCGCCTCCTTCGCGCCGTCGCGCGTGAAGTGTTCGAGCGTGCCGGTGACGACGACGGTGAGGCCTTCGAGCGGGCGGGGGCCCTCGTCCTCGCCGGTGCTCTCCTCCTCCAGCCGGACGCCGGCGGCCTTCCACTTGCGGATGATCTCGCGGTGCCAGTCCTCGGCGAACCACTCCTTGAGCGAGGCGGCGATGATGGGGCCGACGCCGTCGGTGGTGGCCAGCTCCTCCTCGGTCGCCTGCTCGATGCGCTCGATGGAGCGGAACTCGCGGGCCAGCGCCTCGGCGGCGACCGGGCCGACATGACGGATCGACAGGCCGGTCAGTATGCGCGCGAGCGGGCGCTGCTTGGCCGCCGCGATGTTCTCCAGCATCGCGAGCGCGTTCTTCTTCGGCTCGCCCTGCTGGTTGGCGAAGACCGTGGCGATCTTCTCCTCGCCGGTCTTCGGGTCCCGCTTGGGCAGTCCGCTGTCCTGGTCGAGGACGTACGCCTTGATGGGCAGCAGCTGCTCGACGGTGAGGTCGAACAGGTCGCCCTCGTCCCTCAGCGGCGGCTGCTCGGGCTCCAGCGGACCGGTGAGGGCAGCAGCGGCGACATAGCCGAAGTGCTCGATGTCCAGCGCCTTGCGGCCCGCCAGATAGAACAGCCGTTCGCGCAGTTGCGCGGGGCAGGTACGGGAGTTCGGGCAGCGCAGGTCGACGTCGCCCTCCTTCATCGGCCTGAGCGCCGTACCGCACTCGGGGCACTCGGACGGCATCACGAACTCGCGCTCGGTGCCGTCGCGCAGGTCGACGACCGGGCCGAGGATCTCCGGGATGACGTCACCGGCCTTGCGCAGCACCACCGTGTCGCCGATGAGGACGCCCTTGGCCTTGACGATGTCCTGGTTGTGCAGGGTGGCGAACTCGACCTCCGAGCCGGCCACCGTCACCGGCTCGACCTGCGCGTACGGCGTCACCCGGCCGGTACGGCCCACCCCCACGCGGATGTTGACGAGCTTGGTGTTGACCTCCTCCGGCGCGTACTTGTACGCGATCGCCCAGCGCGGGGCGCGCGCCGTCGAGCCGAGGCGGCCCTGGAGGCGGATCTCGTCCAGCTTGACGACCACGCCGTCGATCTCGTGCTCCACGGAGTGGCGGTTCTCGCCGTAGTACGCGATGAACTCCCGTACGCCTTCGAGGTCGTCGACCACCTTGTTGTGCCGCGAGGTGGGCAGGCCCCACTCCCCCAGCAGGTCGTAGGCCTGGGAGAGGCGAGTGAGGCCCGTGAAGCCCTCCAGGGCGCCGATGCCGTGCACCACCATGTGCAGGGGGCGGGTGGCCGTGACGCGCGGGTCCTTCTGGCGCAGGGAACCGGCCGCCGCGTTGCGCGGGTTGGCGAAGGGCTTGTCGCCGGCCTCCACCAGGCGGCGGTTGAGTTCCTCGAACTTCTCCATCGGGAAGTAGACCTCGCCGCGGATCTCCACCAGGTCCGGGACCTTGTCGCCCTTGAGACGGTCCGGGATCTCGGCGATGGTCCGGACGTTGGGCGTGATGTCCTCGCCGGTGCGGCCGTCGCCGCGGGTCGCCGCGCGCGTGAGGCGGCCGTGCTCGTAGGTGAGGTTGACGGCGAGGCCGTCGACCTTGAGCTCGCACAGGAAGTGGTAGTCCTGGTCGCCCAGTTCGCGGGCGATGCGGTCGGCCCACGCGGCGAGTTCGTCGTCGTTGAACGTGTTGTCGAGGGAGAGCATGCGCCGGCGGTGCTCGACCGCCGTGAACTCCGTCGCGTAGGACCCGGCGACCTTCTGGGTCGGCGAGTCCGGGGTGCGTAGCTCCGCGTACTCCTCCTCCAGCTCCTGAAGGGTGCGCAGGAGCTGGTCGAACTCCGCGTCGCTGATGACGGGAGCGTCCTTCACGTAGTACCGGAAGCGGTGCTCCTCGACCTGCTCGGCGAGCTGGGCGTGCCGCTCCCGTGCCTTGGCGGGTACCGCTGTGGACTCCGCTTGCTTGTCGCCGGCCACCGTGTCGTCCTCCCGTTACTCAGGGTTGTCCGCGAGGGATCTCGCCGCCCGGACGCAGTGGGCGAGGGCCTTGCGCGCGTACTCGGGGGAAGCGCCCGCGAGTCCGCACGTCGGCGTGACCGTGACCGCCTTCGGAAGAAGCCCCGGAGACAGCCCCAGCCTGCGCCACAGCGTCCTGACACCCATGACGCTACCGGCAGGGTCTGACAATGGGCCGTCCGTGCTCGGCACGACACCGGCGAACAGCCGGGTGCCGCCCTCCACGGCCTCGCCGATCGCGTCGTCGTCACGCTCGGTGAGCAGCGAGAAGTCGAAGGAGACGGCAGCGGCACCGGTCCGGCGCAGCAGGGCGAAGGGGACGCCGGGGGCGCAGGAGTGGACCACGACGGGGCCGCCGTCGTGCACGCCGACGACGTCCCGGAGCGTGGCCTCGACGATCTGCCGGTCGACGGCGCGGTGGGTGCGGTAGCCGCTGGCGGTGCGCACCTGGCCGCGCAGTACGGCGGTGAGGGAGGGCTCGTCGAGCTGGAGCACGAGCCGGGCGCCGGGGACGCGCCGCCGCACCTCCGCGAGGTGCAGGCGCAGGCCCTCGGTGAGGGAGGCGGCGAGGTCGCGGCAGGCGCCGGGGTCGGAGAGGACCGCCTCGCCGTTCCTCAGCTCGACGGCCGCGGCGAGCGTCCACGGCCCGACGGCCTGCACCTTCAGCGGGCCCTCGTATCCCTGCGTGAACTCCTCCAGCGCGTCGAGGTCCTCGCCGAGCCACGACCACGCCCGCTTGGTGTCGCGCCCCGGCCGGTCCCCGAGCCGCCAGCCACTGGGCTCCACGCGCGCGTACAGCTCGACGAGCATCCCGGCGGTCCGGCCGATCATGTCCGCGCCAGGACCCCGGGCGGGCAGCTCGGGCAGGAACGGGAAGTCCTCGAAGGACCCGGCGACGGTCTTGGCGGCCTCACGGGCGTCCCCGCCGGGCAGGGAACCGACGCCGGTGGCGGCACCGAAGCTGAACTGGGTTTCCTCACTCACCCCAGCAGCCTACGGAACGAGTGCCAGCGGGTTTCACCGCCCCGGCCGCACCGTCAGGTCGTTCACCTCCGCGTCCCTCGGCAGGTCCAGAGCCATCAGGATCGTCGTCGCGACGGACTCCGGGTCGATCCACTGGGACGGGTCGTACTGCTTGCCCTCCTGCTGGTGGACCTTGGCCTGCATGGGGCTCGCCGTGCGGCCGGGGTAGACGGAGGTGACGCGGACGCCGTGCGCGTGCTCCTCGTGGCGCAGGGAGTCGGCGAGGGCCTTCAGGCCGTGCTTGGAGGCCGCGTACGCGGACCAGTCGGCGTGCGCGTTCAGACCCGCGCCGGAGTTCACGAAGACCACGTGGCCGCTCGCGGCGCGCAGTTGGGGCAGCAGGAGACGGGTGAGCTCGGCGGGGGCGATGAGGTTGACGTTGAGCTGGTGGCGCCAGGTCTTGGGGGTGAGGTCGCCGACCGGGCCGAGGTCGACCACGCCGGCGATGTGCAGCAGGGAGTCCACCCGGTCCGGCAGTGTCTGGTGGGACAGCGCCCAGCTCAGCCGGTCGGGATCGGCCAGGTCGCCGACGAGGGTCTTCGCCCCGGGGAACTCGGCCGCCAGTTCCTTCGCGCGGCCCGCGTCGCGCGCGTGCAGCACGACGTCGTCCCCGCGCGCGTGCAGACGGCGGGCCACGGCCGCGCCGATGCCGGAACCCGCACCGGTGATCACATGTGTAGCCATGCCCGCCATGCTCGCATCACCCGCGCCTCAGGCCGCGCCCCGGCTCTCCTCCAGGAAGGCCAGCGCCCCCACCGGCTCCTCCGCGAAGAACACCAGGTCGGTCAGCGGACGGGGCAGGAACCCCTCGTCCTCCATGCGGCGGAACTGTTCCTTCAGGCCGTCGTAGAAACCCGCGGTGTTCAGCAGCACCACGGGCTTGTCGGTGTGGCCGTGCTTCTTCAGCTCCAGGATCTCCGTGGCCTCGTCCAGCGTGCCGGTGCCGCCCACCATGATCACCACGGCGTCGGACTTCTCCAGGAGCAGCTTCTTGCGCTCGGCGAGGTCGCGGGCGACCACCATCTCGTCGACACCCTGGCGTGCCTTCGCCGAGAGGAACTCCACGGAGACGCCCACCAGCCGGCCGCCCGCCTCCTGCACTCCGTCGGCCACCACTTTCATCAGGCCGACGTCCGAACCGCCCCACACGAGCGTGTGCCCGCCCTTGCCCAGCAGCTTCGCGAACTCGCGCGCGGGGCGCGTGTAACGCTCGTCGAGGTCGGCGGCAGAGAGGAAGACGCAGATGTTCATGGGGCAACCGTACGCGGGAAGAACCGGCGTCCCGCGAGTGCTACCAAGGTATGACCCAGGACACAGCCAAAGGCCACACGATCACCGTCGAGCAGGGCACCCAGCGCGTGCGCGTCGTCCACGACGGGCAGGTGCTGGCGGAGAGCGACCGGCCCCTCGTCCTACGGGAGACGGGCTGCCCCGTGCGCTACTACCTCCCGCCGCAGGACGTCCGGCTGGACCTCCTGACACCCTCCGAGACACACACCTACTGCCCCTTCAAGGGCACCGCGTCCTACTGGTCGCTGCCGGACACGCCGGACCTCGTCTGGGGCTACCCGGATCCCAAGCCGGACGTGGCCGCGATCAAGGACCACTTCTGCTTCTACGAGGTGGAGGTGGCCTGAGCCGGGCGGTTCAGGCCACTGAGGCCGTCGCGCGCGTGGTGGAGGCGATCGTCGCCGAGCCCACCACGCGCGTGCCGTCGTACAGCACGATCGCCTGGCCCGGGGCCACGCCCCGCACCGGCTCGGTGAAGGTCACCCGGAGCTCTCCGTCGACGATCTCGGCGGTCACCTCGGTCTCGCCGCCGTGGGCGCGCAGCTGGGCGGTGTAGGTGCCGGGGCCGGTGGGGGCGGCGCCGCACCAGCGGGGCTTGATCGCGGTGAGCGCCGAGACGTCGAGGGCCTCGGCGGGGCCCACAGTGACGGTGTTGTTCACCGGGGAGATGTCGAGGACGTAGCGCGGCTTGCCGTCGGGCGCGGGTGTACCGATCCTGAGCCCCTTGCGCTGGCCGATGGTGAAGCCGTACGCCCCCTCGTGGGTGCCCAGCTTGGTGCCGGACTCGTCGACGATGTCGCCTTCCGCCCGGCCGAGCCGGTTCGCGAGGAAGCCCTGCGTGTCGCCGTCGGCGATGAAGCAGATGTCGTGGGAGTCCGGCTTCTTGGCCACCGCCAGGCCGCGCCGCTCGGCCTCCGCGCGGATCTCGTCCTTGGTGGTGACCGTGTCGCCGAGCGGGAACATGGCGTGGGCGAGCTGCTGCTCGTCCAGCACGCCGAGGACGTACGACTGGTCCTTGGCCATGTCGGAGGCGCGGTGCAGTTCGCGGCCGCCGTCGGGCAGGGTCACGACCTTCGCGTAGTGCCCGGTGCAGACCGCGTCGAAGCCCAGCGCGAGCGCCTTGTCCAGCAGGGCGGCGAACTTGATCTTCTCGTTGCAGCGCAGGCAGGGGTTGGGGGTGCGGCCCGCCTCGTACTCGGCGACGAAGTCCTCGACGACGTCCTCGCGGAAGCGGTCGGCGAGGTCCCAGACGTAGAACGGGATGCCGATGACGTCGGCGGCGCGGCGGGCGTCGCGGGAGTCCTCGATCGTGCAGCAGCCCCGCGCGCCCGTGCGGAAGGATTGCGGGTTCGCGGAGAGCGCGAGGTGGACGCCGGTCACGTCGTGGCCCGCCTCGGCCGCGCGGGCGGCGGCGACGGCGGAGTCGACGCCACCGGACATGGCGGCGAGGACGCGGAGGGGGCGGGAGCGCTGCGGGGTGTCAGTCATAACCCTTCCAGGGTACGGGGCGCGGGAACCGGAGCCCGCGAGTATCCGTTCTCGATCACATGGAGCACAGGAAGAGCGGCCAGGGCCGGCGGATCGGGCGGCGCGCGCTGATCCTCGGCGGGGCCGCGGCCGCGGTGGGTACGGGTGCCGTGCTGGCGCGCGACGAGCTGTCACGGATGTGGTGGCAGGTGCCCGGGGTGGACAAGCCCCGGGTCGAGGGAGCCGTCGACTACACGGACGCGCGCTGGGTGGCGGCCTCGTCGGCGAACTGGCGGCGGGCGGACCGCCCGGCCGACTACACGGTAGACATGGTGATCATCCATGTCACCCAGGGCAGCTTCGACAGCGCGGTGAAGGTCTTCCAGGACCCGGGGCACGGAGCGGCGTCGCACTACATCGTCCGCGGGGACGGCCACATCGCGCAGATGATCCGCGAGCTGGACGTGGCGTACCACGCGGGCAACCGCGACTACAACGAACGCAGCGTCGGCATCGAGCACGCGGGTTTCGTCGACCGCCCGCAGGATTTCACGGACGAGATGTACGCGGCGTCCGCCCGTCTCACGGCGGGGATATGCAGGCGGTACGGCATACCCGTCGACCGCGAGCACATCATCGGGCATGTGGAGGTGCCGGGCACGGACCACACCGACCCCGGGGAGCACTGGGACTGGGACCGGTACATGCGCCTCGTACGGCAGGCGGGCGCGGGTACGACGCCGGCCTGACGCGGGATCAGGTCAGCCCCGCCGCACGCGCCCGTTCCACCGCCGGGCCGATCGCCTTGGCGACCGCCTCGACGTCGGCCGCCGTGGAGGTGTGGCCGAGGGAGAAGCGGAGGGTGCCGCGGGCCAGGTCGGGGTTGGTGCCGGTGGCGAGCAGGACGTGGCTGGGCTGGGCGACACCGGCGGTGCAGGCGGAGCCGGTGGAGCACTCGATGCCCTGGGCGTCCAGGAGCAGCAGCAGGGAGTCGCCCTCGCAGCCGGGAAACGTGAAGTGGGCGTTGGCCGGGAGGCGGTTCACCGGGTCACCGCCGAGGATCGCGTCCGGCACCGCCGTACGGACCACGTCGATCAGCTCGTCGCGCAGGGCACCGATCTCGCGGGCGAACTCCTCGCGGTGCTCGGCGGCGTGCCGCCCGGCCACGGCGAAGGAGGCGATGGCGGGGACGTCGAGGGTGCCGGAGCGGACGTGACGCTCCTGGCCGCCGCCGTGCAGGACGGGTACGGGGCTGTACTCACGGCCCAGGATCAGCGCGCCGATGCCGTAAGGGCCGCCGATCTTGTGGCCGGAGACGGTCATCGCGGCGAGGCCGGAGGCGGCGAAGTCGACGGGGAGCTGCCCGAAGGCCTGGACGGCGTCGGAGTGCAGCGGCACGCCGAACTCGGCGGCGGTCTCGGCGAGTTCGCGGATCGGCAGGACCGTGCCGATCTCGTTGTTCGCCCACATGACGGTGGCGAGGGCGACGTCGTCGGGGTTGCGGGCGATGGCCTCGCGCAGGGCCTCGGGGTGGACCCGGCCGTGCGGGTCGACCGGGAGGTACTCGACGGTGGCGCCCTCGTGTTCGCCGAGCCAGTGGACGGCGTCCAGGACGGCGTGGTGCTCGACGGGGCTGGCGAGGACCCGGGTGCGGGCCGGGTCGGCGGCGCGACGGGACCAGTACAGGCCCTTGACGGCGAGGTTGTCGGCCTCGGTGCCGCCGGAGGTGAAGACGACCTCGCTGGGGCGGGCACCGAGGGCTTCCGCGAGGGTTTCGCGGGCTTCCTCGACGGTGCGGCGGGCCTGGCGGCCGGATGCGTGGAGGGAGGAGGCGTTGCCCGTGCTGCGCAGCTGGGCGGTCAGCGCCTCTGCCGCCTCCGGGAGCATCGGGGTGGTCGCGGCGTGGTCGAGGTATGCCATGGTGACGCCGATTCTACGCGCGGCGGTGGGTTTGACCGTGGCGAGGTTGGCCGGGGTTGCGGCCGGCGTCGGCGCCTCGCCGGTGCTGCCGTCGGCGTCGGTGGCGGCGCGCCCGGCGTTGGGGGCGGCGCGCCCGGCGTTGGGGGCGGCGCGCCCGGCGTTGGGGGCGGCGCGCCCGGCGTCGGTGGCGGCGCGCCCGGCGTCGGTGGCGGCGCGCCCGGCGTTGGTGGCGGCGCGCCCGTTCCGCCGCAGTGGAACGACTGCCCACAGCCGGTGCGCAGCCGGTGCCGGTCACCCTCCCTCAGAAGCTCCACGAAATCGTGTTGTCCGCCTGCATGAACGCCGCCAGGACCAGCAGGTCCGCCACGCCCAGGCCGAGGCCGAGGTAGGCGCGGAAGCGGCGGTTGGTGCCTCGCCACAGGGCGATCGTGGCCAGGGCGATGGCGATGGGGCCGAGGAAGAGGTTGAGGACGAGGAGGCCCAGGAGGCCCAGGACGAAGGACGCGACGGCCATGCCGTCGGTGTCGCGGATTCCGGTGCGGCGCTCGGCCGGTGCGGTCAGTTGCATGGTGGGCTCCCGTCGGTCAGTGGGTCGGCGTCCGACGCCGGCGGCCGTGACGCTCGCGGAGCGCGAAGATGCCGAGCCAGGCGGCGATCACGGCGGCGGTGACGAGGGTGAAGCCGATCGGCGCGTGGGCCACGGTGCCCATGACCACGCCGAGCAGCAGAAGCGCGGCGACCAGGAAGAGCATGGGATGAGTCCCCCTCTGCTTCGGTGAACGGTTGTAGTTACAGTTGTTCACTGACTTCCCAGTCTAGCGTGCCCCATGACTTTCCAATTACAGAGAACAGTTGTTAACTGCATGGCATGAGTCACACCCTCGGCATCCGGCAGGCGCAGAAGCAGAAGACCCGACAGGCGCTCCTGGACGCCGCGTTGGAGCTGCTGGAGGAGCAGAGCCTGAGCAGTCTGGGTCTGCGCGAGGTCACCCGTGCGGTCGGTGTCGCCCCGACCGCCTTCTACCGGCACTTCCGCTCCACGGCGGACCTCGGCGTGGCCCTGGTCGAGGAGGCGCTGAGCAGCCTGCACCCGACGATCCGCACGATCGTGTCCACGGCCGGGGACAGCGACGAACGCATCACGCTTGCCGTGGAGTTGATCGGCGGTCATGTGCGGGCCCACCCCGCCCACGTCCGTTTCATCGCCCGCGAGCAGCATGGTGGGGTCCAGCCGGTGCGGGAGGCCATCCGCGGTCAACTGGCCCTGTTCACCGAGGAGGTGCAGGCCGAACTGGCCAAGGACCGTGCGGCCGGGGGCTGGAGTGAGGACGATCTGCTGATGCTCGCGGGGCTGTATGTCGACCAGATGCTGGTCACGGCTTCGCTCTTCCTGGAGGCGCTCGGCTCCGAGGACGAGCAACGGCGGGTCACCCGGGTGGCGACCCGCCGGCTACGGCTGATCAGCATCGGCCGCGAACACTGGCTGGACTGACGGCGAGGTCCGGCCCCTACTGGGCGGCCTGACCGCTGGGCCGACCACTTGGCTGACCGCTCGGCTGACCACTGGGCATGACACCGCCCGGCCCGCCACAACCACCCGCCTGACCCTCACCGCCGGGACCGCCCTGCCCACCCTGCCCCTCTCCCGGCGCCCCGCTCGGCGCGCCCGAAGGCATCCCCGACGGAGCCCCGGACGCGGCACCGGACGGAACACCCGTCGGCGCGCCTGACGCCGCACCCGACGGTGCCCCGGACGGCGCCCCGCTCGGAGCGCCCGAGGCCGCCCCGGACGGCGCCTGGCAGTTCTGCTGCTGCCCGGAACCGCCACTGCCGGACGACGAGGAGGAGTCACCGGAACCACAGGCCACCAGCACCAGCGGCGACAGCGCCAGCAGGGCCACCGCCGGGACGAGACGCGCACGCTTCATGAGAGACAGCTCCAGAGAAGATGAGGAAGTCCTTGAGGCGGGCACTCAATCAACGCCACTTGGGGCTTGCTTGGGGACACCCTGTCGACGGGCTGTGCGTGCGGCAAAGCAGACCTCAAGACACCGCGCTGACCTGCGCCTACTACTCCGCCCCGGTCCCTACCGGCTGGTACAGCTCTGTGACGAACCCGGCCCGGACATGCTCTCGTCGACACCACGCCCGCAGAGAGGCAGGCCATGACGACCACCCCGGGCACCGACCCCCGCCCCCTCTACACCCGCGCCACCGCGCAGGCCGCCGAACTCATCCGCACGGTACGGCCCGAGCAGCTGACCGCCCCGACGCCGTGCACCGAGTGGGACGTACGCCGGCTGCTCAGCCACATCGTCGGCGCCACCCGGCGGATCTCGGTCGTCGGGGAGGGCGGCGAGGGAATGGCCGTCCCGCTGTTCGCCGACGACATCACCGACGGGGCATGGGCGCAGGCGTACGACGAGGTCAGGGCGCGGGCGGTGAAGGCCTGGGAGAGCGACGCCCGGATGGCGGCGTCGGTGCGTGTGCCGTGGGGCGAGATCACCGGGCAGGCCGCGCTGTCGGCGTACGTCGTGGAGATCGTGGTGCATACCTGGGACCTCTCCGAGGCTCTCGGCCACCCGCTGGCGCTCGACCCGGAGTTGGCCGAATTCGCCCTGCCGGTCGCGCGTGAGGCCGTCCCCGCCGGGCCGCGCGAGGACCGGCCCTTCGGCCCGGAGGTGCCGTCCCCCGAAGGCGCCGACATTTATGGGCAGTTGGCGGGGTGGCTCGGCCGACGGCCCCTTTGAGAGCCACCCCCTACGCGAGCCGCACCCGAGCCAACTGCCGCGACTGCGCCACGAGCCGGTCCGCGCTGTCCCACACCTCCGCGTCCTCCTCCAGGAACCCGCCCGCCAGATTGCGCGTGGCGATGGCGACGCGGAGCGGCCCCGGCGCCGGGCGGCAGCGGACGTGCACGGTCAGCTCGACCGTCGGCACCCAGCCGGAGATGCCGAGTTCGAAGGCGGTGGGCGGCAGGGCGTCCACGGCGAGCAGGAGTGAGAAGGGGTCGGCGTCGCGGCCGTCCTTGAGGCCGAACCACGCTCGCATCTCACCCTTGCCGGACGGCGAGCCCAGCGCCCAGCCCAGGGTGGACGGGTCGAGCTTGAGCATCAGCCGTTCGGTGATCGCCGAGCTGCCGTCGACGGGGGCGGGTCCGTCCTCGGGGCCGAAGCACTGGTCCATCGGCGGTATCGCGGGCGGCCGCGCGGTCGTACGGACGTCGTCGGGGAGGGAGTCGAGGTCGCCGTAGGAGGCGAGGACGCGGATCCGTTCGATCTCGCGGCCCTGGTCGTCGTACTGGAAGAGCGAGGCCTGGCCGGTGGAGAGGGTGCGGCCGGTGCGGACGACGTCGGTGCGGACGACCGCGGGGCCCGGCTGGGACGCGGTCAGGTAGTGCGCGGAGATCGTGAACGGGTCGGGGTGCGGCAGGGCGTCGGCGAGGGCGCGGCCCAGGACGGCGAGGAGATAACCGCCGTTGACGGCGCTGATGATGGTCCAGCCCGCGGAGAGGTCGATGTCGTAGACGCCCTCGGAGCGCCGGGTGACGGCGGTGTCGCGGTCGAACTCGCTGTTGCCGATGGTCGCCTGGGATGCCTGAGCCATGGCGGTACCGTACAACAAGAAACTACTAAGCGGTAGCTTTTGTCGCGGGCCGGCGGGGCGGCTCCTCCTCACGGACCGTCGAGCGGCGGTTCCAGGCCCGCGGTGCCCGCCAGTGGAAGCGCATCGCCAGCAGCCGCAGCACAAAGGCGGTGGCGGCGGCGAGTGTGCTGGTCAGCGAGGTGAGGGCGTCGTAGCGGATGCACACGGCGACCATCACGGCGCCGACGATCGCGGGGACGGCGTACAGATCGCGGTCCCAGCGCAGCAGCGAGGGCACCTCGTTGGCGAGCACGTCCCGCAGAACGCCGCCGCCGACGGCGGTGGCGAGGCCGAGGGCCGCCGAGGCGTGCAGGCCGAGTCCGTACTCGTACGCCTTCGTGGTGCCCGCGACGCAGAACAGGCCGAGGCCGGCCGCGTCGAAGACGTTCACGCCGGCCTGGATGCGCTCGACGTGCGGGTGGAGGAAGAAGACCAGGAGCGCGGCGAGCAGCGGGGTGAGGAAGTACCCCAGGTCCGTGAACGCGGCCGGCGGTACGGCGCCGATGACCAGGTCGCGGAACAGCCCGCCGCCCAGCGCGGTGGCCTCGGCGAGCACCGCGATGCCGAAGACGTCGAAGTTCTTGCGGACGGCCAGCAGCGCGCCGGAGATCGCGAAGACGAAGATGCCGACCAGATCGAGGGTGTGCTGGACGGACGGGGTGAACAGTTGCTGGAGCACCCTGACATTCTGACCTGTCCAGCAACCCCTGCCTTACAAAACAAGGCAGGGGCTGCATGAACCTTGTGTGTCGTCCGCCCTCAGGCGTCGTCCGTCTTCGTCGGACGGTCGGCCTCGGGCACCAGCTCCGCCGCCTCCTTGGCGGCGCTCAGCAGCGCGCTGTCCTGCGGGGCCTGGTCCTCGAAGTTCTCCGGGTGGTGACAGGCCACCTGCTGCCCCGGCCGCAGCTCACTGAGCGGCGGCTCGGTGGTCTTGCAGATCTCCGTCGCCTTCCAGCACCGCGTGTGGAAGCGGCAGCCGCTCGGCGGGGAGATCGGCGAGGGCACGTCGCCCTTGAGCAGGATGCGCTCGCTCTTGGCGTTCTTGCGCCGCGGGTCCGGAATCGGCACGGCCGACATCAGCGCCTTGGTGTACGGGTGCATCGGCGCCGTGTACAGCTTGTCCCGGTCGGCCAGTTCGACGATCTTGCCGAGGTACATCACCGCGATCCGGTCCGAGACGTGCCGGACGACGGACAGGTCGTGCGCGATGATCACGTACGTCAGGCCGAGCTCCTGCTGGAGATCGTCCAGCAGGTTCACCACCTGCGCCTGGATGGAGACGTCCAGCGCGGAGACCGGCTCGTCGGCCACGACCAGCTTGGGGTTCAGGGCGAGCGCACGGGCGATGCCGATGCGCTGACGCTGACCGCCGGAGAACTCGTGCGGGTAGCGGTTGTAGTGCTCGGGGTTGAGGCCGACCACCGACAGCAGCCGCTGCACTTCCTTCTTGATGCCGCCCTCGGGCGTGACGCCCTGCAGCCGGAACGGCGCGCCGACGATGGTGCCGATGGTGTGGCGCGGGTTCAGCGACGAGTACGGGTCCTGGAAGATCATCTGCACATCGCGGCGCAGCGGGCGCATCCCGCCGACGCCGAGGTGCGTGATGTCCTTGCCCTCGAACTCCACCGTGCCGGCGGTCGGTTCGAGCAGCCGGGTGATCAGCCGGCCCATCGTCGACTTGCCGCAGCCCGACTCGCCGACGACGCCGAGGGTCTCACCGGCCCGCACCTCGAAGTCGATGCCGTCCACCGCGCGGACGGCGCCGACCTGCCGCTTGAGCAGGCCCTTGCGGATCGGGAAGTGCTTCTGGAGCCCGGTCACCTTCAGCAGGGTCTCGCCGGGGGCGGCGTCCTTGGTGAGTGTGGCGCCGTCGCTCTGTGCAGGGGCACTCACTGCTTTTTCCTCGCTCACAGCTTCGGCGCAATCTCTTCGGTCCAGATACGCTCCCGCTGCTCCTGCGACATGTGGCAGGCGGCCCAGTGCCGGCCGCCGACCTCGGTCAGCTCGGGGCGCACCGTGCGGGTGACGTCGTCCTTCGGGATGTCCGCGTACGGGCAGCGCGGGTTGAAGGCGCAGCCGGACGGGAGGTTGATGAGGGAGGGCGGGGAGCCCTTGACCGGGACGAGGCGCTCCTGCTGCTCGCGGTCCAGCCGCGGCATCGAGCCGAGCAGGCCCCAGGTGTAGGGGTGGCGGGGCTCGTAGAACACCTTCTCGGCCGGGCCGCGCTCCACGCACCGGCCGCCGTACATCACCAGAAGGTCGTCGGCCAGCTCGGCGACGACACCAAGGTCGTGGGTGATGATGATGACCGCGGAGCCGAACTCCTTCTGCAGATCCCGGATCAGGTCGAGGATCTGCGCCTGGACGGTCACGTCGAGGGCGGTGGTCGGCTCGTCCGCGATGAGCAGTTCGGGGTTGTTGACCAGCGACATCGCGATCATCGCGCGCTGGCGCATACCGCCGGAGAACTCGTGCGGATAGTTGTCGACGCGCTTGTCGGGCTGCGGGATGCCGACCCGGTCGAGCATCTCCACGGCCCGCCGCCTGGCGGTCTTCTTGTCGACGTCGTGGTGGATGCGGTACGCCTCCACGATCTGCTGGCCGATCGTGTAGTACGGGTGCAGCGCGGACAGCGGATCCTGGAAGATCATCGCCATCTCGCGGCCGCGCAGCTTGCGGACCTGGTCGGCGGGGGCGGACAGCAGCTCGGTGCCGTTCAGCCAGATCTCGCCGGAGATCTGCGCCTTGCGCTTGCCGTACTGGCCGGCGGTGTGCAGGCCCATGATGCCGAGCGAGGTCACCGACTTGCCGGAGCCCGACTCGCCCACGATGCCGAGGGTCTTGCCCTTCTCCAGCTGGAAGCTGAGCCCGTCGACGGACTTGACCAGGCCGTCGTCGGTCGGGAAGTGCACCTTCAGGTCGCGTACTTCGAGGAAGGCGGTGGGGGCGGCGCCGCTGGTGGGCTCGCCCACGGCCGCGCCGGTTTTGCTGAGTTCGGTCATGCGAGCCTCACTCGGGGGTCGATCACGGCGTACAGGATGTCCACCACGAGGTTGGCCAGGAGCACCGCGAGGGAGGTGATCAGGGTGACGCCCAGGATGATGGGCAGGTCCTGCGTCTTGATGGCGTTGAGCACGGCCTGGCCGAGGCCGGGCAGGCTGAACGTGGTCTCGGTGAGGATCGCGCCGCCGATGAGGGCGCCGAGGTCCATGCCGAGCATGGTGAGGATCGGCGTCATCGTCGAGCGCATGGCGTGCTTGCCGATGACGGTCTGCTCGCGCAGGCCCTTGGCGCGGGCGGTGCGGATGTAGTCCTCGCCGAGGATCTCCAGCATGGTGGCGCGGGTGATCCGGGCGTACATCGCGGCGTAGAGGAACGCCAGCGTGATCCACGGCAGGATCATGCCGCCCAGCCAGCCGGAGAAGCTCTCCTCCAGCGGCACGTACTGGCCGTCGATCCAGCCGAGGCCGTAGGAGAAGATCGCCAGGCTCAGCAGACCGGTGAAGTAGATCGGCAGGGAGACGCCCGCCAGGGCGACGACCATCGCGCCGCGGTCCCACAGGGTGCCCCGCTTCAGGGCGGAGAGCACACCGGCGGCGACACCGAAGACCAGCCACAGCAGCGCGGCGCCGAGTGCCAGCGCCAGGGTCACCGGGAAGCGGTCGGTCAGCACCGGCCAGATGGCCTGCTCACTGCGGAACGAGTAGCCGAAGCACGGCGCCGCGCAGTGGGTGACGTCACCGCCCGCCGCGTAGGTGCGGCCCGCGAAGATGCCCTTGAAGAACTCCCACACCTGGACGTAGATCGGCTCGCCGAGACTCAGCTTGGTCCGCACGGCCTCGACCGCAGCCGGGTCGGCCTGCTTGCCCACGAAGCTCGTGGCGATGTCGACGCCCACCCACTTGGGGATGAGGAAGAAGATGCTGAAGACCACCACCATGATGACCACGAGCATCACTGCGGCGGCGAACAGCCGCCTGATGAGGTAAGTGAGCACAGCTCTCGGCCCGCCGCGGACCGCGGGCCACCGGAGGTCGTCCGGTGGCCCGCGGTCACACCGCGCCGGCCTTCACCTGCCTTTCGTGCCGTTCGGCGGGTGTGCCGGTTACTTCGAGGCTTTCAGGCCGAGGTTGACGAAGTCGTACATGCCGCTGTAGCCGTCGGACGTGTAAACGTTCGCCAGGTCGCTCGAGCGCCAGTTGATGAACTTCTCGAAGACGAAGGGCAGGTAGTAGCCGCCCTCCATGACCTTGTGGTTGATCTCCGTGGCGATCTTGGTCTTCTCGGCGTCGTCCAGCGTGTTGACGTAGTCGTCGAAGAGGCCGTCGATCGCCTTGTCCTTGATCAGGGCGTAGTTGTTGTTGCCGCTCTCAAGGATGTAGCTGCTGTCCCACAGCGGCAGACCGTAGCCCTGAACGGTCGGGAAGTCCGGGCCCCAGCCCATGATGATGATGCCGTAGCCCTTCTTCACCACGTTGGAGGGGCTGCCGATGATGCCGCTGGTCTGCGAGCCGTCGTACTGGTCGATCTCGGCCTGGATGCCGACCTTCTTCAGCGAGGCCTGCAGGGATTCGGCGGTGGCCACCTCGACCGGCTTGTTGTTGCGGACCGCGATGGTGGTCTTGAAGCCGTTGGGCTTGCCGCAGGCCTTCAGCTCTTCCTTGGCCTTGGCGGCGTTGCCCCCCTTGTTGGCGCCGGCGATCTCGAACGGGTCGTACTTCTGGCCCTCGGCACCCGGGACGGACGGCGGCAGCATGTTGGTGCCGATGTCACCGCCGGCGATGGGGCCGCCGCGCGCGGTCTGCAGCGAGACGTGGTCGGCGCCGTAGATCACGGCCTTGCGGCAGTGCTCGTTGTCGAACGGCTTCACGCTCTGCGGGAAGACCGCGTAACGGATGTAGCCGGAGACCGGGTTGTCCAGGTTCTCCTTGTGCTGCTTCAGGGCGGTCGTGCGGCCCTGCGGGGACATGCCGGTCTGGTTGATGTCCAGGTGGTAGTCGCCGTTGATCAGGCGCTGGTCCATGTCATTGGCGTTGGTGAAGAAGTTGATCGTGATCGCGTCCGGGTAGGCCTTGCGGACCGGGTCCGAGGACTGCTTCCAGTTCTCGTTGCGGACCAGCTTCAGCGACTTGCCGGGCTCGTACGACTCGAACTTGTACGGGCCGGACGAGAACGGCCGCAGACCGTACTTGGACTTGGTGTCCTTGTCCTGGCGGACCGGCGAGGCCGAGATCAGGGCCAGCATCTCCTCGAAGTCCGAGTTGGCCTTCGGCAGCTTGAAGACGATGGTCTTGTCGTCCGGCGTCTCGATCGCCTTCAGACCCAGCTTGTCCTTGGAGGTGTCCTTGTACGGGCCCTTGTACTCGCCCTTCGGGTCGAGCACGTCCTTCAGGTACACCGGACCGCCGGCCAGCACGTCCTGCGCCCAGACGCGCTCGATGCCGTACTTGACGTCCTTGGAGGTGATCGGCTTGCCGTCCTCCCAGGTCACGTCGTCGCGCAGGGTGTACGTGTAGGTCTTGCCGTCGTCGGAGACCTCGGCGAGCCCGGTGGCGAGGTCCGGGGTGAGCTCGGCGCCCGCCTTGCCCGGCTCGGCCTTGTTCGTGACGAGCTGACGGCTGTAGTAACGGGCGAAGTTCCACATGAAGCCGTAGTAACCGCGCGTGGTGTCCCACGAGTCGGCGTCCTGGGCACCCGCGAACTTCAGCGTGCCGCCCTTCTTGGCCAGGTCGGCCTGGGCGACCTTGTTGTTGGCGGCGTCGAAACCGGCCGCGCCGGTCTTCGAACCGCCGTCACCGTTGCCGCCGCCGCCGCACGCCGCCGTGGTCAGCAGCGCGGCGACCACTGCGGCAGCGGCCATGGCCTGCTTGCGCCGCCCTGAGGTGCGTTGGGTAGTCACGATCTCGGATCCTCCGGAGTAGATGAGAGACCCCGTGCTGTACGCCACGGGTCGCTTGGGGTACGGCAGTTCAGCGGGAGCCCTTCGGGTCCAGCGCGTCGCGCACGCCGTCGCCGAAGAGATTGAACGCAAGTACGGTGATGAAGATCGCCACGCCCGGGATCACCATGTACATGGGGTCCGAGTCGTAGTAGTCGATCGCGCTCGAGAGCATCTGGCCCCAGGAGGCCGTGGGCGGCTTGACGCCCACACCGAGGAAGCTGAGTGCGGCCTCGGTGAGGATGTTGGTCGGGATCATCATCGTCGTGTAGACGATGATCGGCGCGACCAGGTTGGGCAGCAGTTCCTTGAAGAGGATGTAGATCCGCCCGGCGCCCAGCGACCGGGCCGCCTCGACGTACTCGCGCTCACGCAGCGAGAGCGTCTGGCCGCGCACCACGCGTCCGATGTAGGGCCAGCCGAAGAAGCCGATGACGAGGATCATCACGAACAGCCGCACGCCCGTGCCGGTCAGCCCCAGCATGTTGCTCGGCATGACGGAGACCAGCGCGATGATGAACAGCAGCTGCGGGAAGGCCAGTAGACCGTCCATCACCCGGCTGATGACGGAGTCGACCCAGCCGCCGAAGAAGCCGGCGAGGATGCCCAGCACGGTGCCGAGGACCACGGCGACCAGGGCGGACAGGAAGCCCACGAGCAGCGAGATCTGGGCGCCGTAGACGATACGGGCGAAGATGTCACGGCCGCTGACCGGTTCGACGCCGAGCAGGTGCTCGCCGCTGATGCCACCGAGCGAGCCGATCGGCGTGCCGAACAGCGGGTCGATCAGATCCTCGTGGTGGGCTTCCGGGTCCTGTCCGACCAGACCTGTGATCACGGGCGCGAGCACGGCGACCAGGGTGAGCAGGAGCACCACGACGCCGCCCGCGAGGGCGAGTTTGTCGCGTTTGAGTCGCTCCCAGGCGATACGACCAAGTGACCGTCCCTGTACGGCCTTTGCGTCGCCGCTGACCAGCGCCGCTTCCTCGGCCGCACTCGGGGCCGCTTCCACGGTCGGGTCATGCAATGGTGCCGTCATCTGGCAGGGACCCCTCTCAACCGGCGGTGGCCGGGCCCGCACATGCCGCTGTAGCGGCGTGTTCAATCCGTTTCAATCCGTCGTGCACAGGGGTGAAGACCCCTGGTGCGGGAGTCTTCAACGCTTTGGAGATCTGTCGCCAGACTTGACGGTGAAAGGATGCGTAACCGTGATGCTGTCTGCAGGGTTCCGTTATGCGGACGTAAAGTTACGGCTACCGAACGCAACCATGCGGCCGTGGTCCCGAACGCGGAGGTGAGCCGGAGGGGTTCAGGCCGGAGGGGTTCAGTACGGGCGCGGGTAGCCGTACCCCCCGGCGGCCGGCGCCTGGGCGGGGGCGGCGTGGGCCTCGCGGTCGTAGAAGGGGCGGGCGTTGGCGCGCAGCCACATCGCGATTGGGTCGTACTCGTCGGACATCGCGACGGTCGACACCGGAAGTCCGTCCGGGACCGCGCCGATCGACTGCTGCATCATCGCGCGCACCGAGTCCACGGCGGGCGGCGAGGTGTCGTACACATCGAGACCGATGGCGAGATACGGCGCCCCGAGCGTGGGCTGGACCCAGGCTCGGCGCAGTGAGCGGACGGCCGGGGTGCGGTGGGCGTTCTGCGACAGCAGGGCGTAGAACTGCGGGATCTGGATGCCGGGTTCGGACAGCCGCAGGGGACCGGCGGGCTGGCGATCGAGGCCGGTGGCGATGCGGCGCAGGTCCAGCCAGGGGATGCCGACGCCGCCGCCGGGGGCGTGCGGGTTCAGCCAGAGGCCGTAGTGGTCGGGGTAGAGGGTGCGGGCGACGTCGACTCCGTCGACGACCTCGTAACTGCGGTTCCAGCCGCTGGCGGAGAGCTCCTGGGCGGAGGTGACGCAGGGGGCGTAGGCGTGGCCGTCGACCTCCATGTTCCCGTACTGGGCGTCGGGGCTGCCGGCCTGGCCGTGCCAGAGCAGCATCCAGATCTGGCCGGAGCTGGGGGTCGCGAGGGCGCGCAGGAGTGCCTCGTAGGCGTCGTAGCGCCCCGGCGTCACCTGGCGCAGCATGTGCTCGACCTGGCCGGCCGCGGCGGTGCCCGTGCCGCTCGCGCTCACTTTTTACGCCCTTTCGTGCAACGCCCCTTGTTTGAGCACCTAGCTTAAGCCCGCCCAGCGGCTCGGGGCCCAGTGTCGTCTCGCGGGTGCGGGTTGTGTGTGACTCGTCGCGCAGTTCCCCGCGCCCCTTCGGGCGCTGCCCTCGGCGGCGGCTACAAGCCCCGCTGGTAGAAGGGGCGTACCCGCTCCCGCATCCAGGTGACCACCGGGTCCTGTGCCACGTCCATCAGCACCAGGTTGACCGGCCACTTCACCGGGACCTTGCCCAGGACGCGGCCGAGGGCGTCGAGGGGGGCGGCGCGCAGGTCGCCCTCCCACTGGGAGAGTTCGACGCCCACGAACATCACCGGGTCCGCCGTCTCGATCGCCGCCAGGCAGCGGCGGGCCGTGGTGACCACGCCGATCGCCTCGAACTCCGTGGCCGCCGCCGTGAGGAAGTCGACCGGGTCGTCCTGCCAGTCGGGTTCGAACAGGCGGGCCCGGCCGCCGCTCGCGGTGCCGTCGAGGGGGGTGCGGCCGGCGCGGCCGAGTTCGGCGACCGCCGCCGGCGGGAGCGGGATGCCGACCACGCCGCCGGGGTTCAGCGCGATGCCCGCCTGCGGGGGCAGGCCACGGGCGAACTCGACGGCGGGGGCGATGGTGTACGACATGTGGGGGCCGACGACCCGGCGGAACTGTTCCTCGGAGGTGAAGACCGGGACGTAGGCCTGGCCGTCGATCTCCATGCCGGGCAGGTCGAGGGGGCCGCTGTGCGGGCCGCCGCCGCCCGGCAGCGGCACCCACACGAAGCTGCGGCCGAGCACCTCGACGATGCGGCCGCCGGCCGACGGGACGCCGAGGGAGGCCGACAGCACCTCCTCCAGCTCGTTGCCGGGCCATCCGCCGTGCGGATGGGGGTGCGCCTGCGCCGGAAAGTCCCCCGGGAAATCCATCTGCCTACCGCCTGCTCCGAACCAGTGCTGCCGGCTGAAAAGGCTATCCCGCCGCCGGTCGGGCCGGCTCGCCGCGTCAGCCCGTGAAGCCGATTCTGCGCAGGGCGTCCGCCGCCGCGCGGTCGAGCAGGATCGCGGCGCCGCAGCCACGGGGCAGGTCGCCCCGCTCGACGCGGCGCAGCAGGCGGGAGGCGGCGCGGCGGTGGCGCAGGAACGCGTACCGCGAGACGCCGCGGCCGCGCTCGCGCTGGCCGGCCAGGGCCTGCTCGGGGGTGACGTCGAGCATCAGCAGGTGGAGCGTGCCGCCGCGGCGGCGGGCCTCGTGGGCCAGCCAGGCGCGCACCCAGGCCTGCGTACCGCAGTCGTGGACGACGACGCCCTCGCCGGTGCGCAGGGCGCGGCGCAGTCCGGCGTAGTGCGCGAGGCGGACCAAGGGGCGGTACACCGCGTACGGCAGCCGGCTCGGCGTACGGCGGTCCCAGCGGTCGCGGGTGTCCTGGGAGTCGATGCGCCTGGCGCGGACCGCGCGCCGCATGAGGGTGGACTTGCCGCTGCCGGGCAGGCCGGTGATCACGACGAGGTCGTGCGGGCCGAAGAGCAGGGCGTGCGGGCTGCGGCCCGCACGGTCGCGCAGGTCGCGGACCACGGGGAACGGCAGCGGGGCGCACGCGTCCCGGGCCGGGGCGGTCGGCTGCTTGGGCAGCGCGAGGCCCGTGGTGGTCGCGTAGGCCGTGGTCCTGTTCACCGTGATCGTCCTCCCCTGGGGCGGTTCACGAGTTCCCATCCCCGTCGAGTGTAAAGAGAAGGTAATCCCCACTGTCTCGCATTTTCGTACGCGTGCTGCCACAGACCGGTTACAGATCGCGGCCTGCCGCGATCCGGCGATGCGTGCAATGATGTGCGCGCCAACTGCATACCGGCCGTTTGAATCCGCGCGGGAGAGTTCCCAGGCACGACGTGACTGGGGCGCCGAAGGAGCAAGTCCCTCCCTTGAATCTCTCAGGCCCCGTTACCGCGCGGGCGAGGCACATCTGAAAAGCGGGCCGCTGCCGCAGTGGCTCCACCCAAGGTGCAAGCCGTGACCCCGCGCGTACGGGTGGTCATGGCGAACCTCTCAGGTTCCGATGACAGATGGGGAGGAACGACCTCGCCGTCATGCCTTGGGAGACCGACCGATGAGCAGTACCGCACTCCGTCGTACCGCGCTCGATGCCCTGCATCGCTCGCTGGGCGCGACCATGACCGACTTCGCCGGCTGGGACATGCCCCTGCGCTACGGCTCCGAGCGCGACGAGCACCTCGCGGTGCGCACGAAGGCCGGGCTGTTCGACCTGTCGCACATGGGCGAGATCACCGTCACCGGCCCCCAGGCCGCCGCCCTGCTGGACTACGCGCTGGTCGGCAACATCGGGGGCGTCAAGGTCGGCCGCGCCCGCTACACCATGATCTGCCGGGCCGACGGCGGCATCCTCGACGACCTGATCGTCTACCGGCTCGGCGAGACCGAGTACATGGTCGTGGCGAACGCCTCCAACGCCCAGGTCGTGCTGGACGCGCTGACCGAGCGGGCCGACGGGTTCGACGCCGCCGTCCGCGACGACCGGGACGCCTACGCCCTGCTCGCCGTCCAGGGACCCGAGTCCCCCGGCATCCTCAAGCAGCTCACCGACGCCGACCTCGACGGCCTGAAGTACTACGCCGGCCTGCCCGGCACCGTCGCGGGCGTGCCGGCGCTGATCGCGCGCACCGGCTACACCGGCGAGGACGGCTTCGAGCTGTTCGTGAAGCCGGAGCACGCCGTCGCGCTGTGGGAGGCGCTGACCGAGGCGGGCGCCGGCGTCGGCCTGGTCCCGTGCGGGCTGTCCTGCCGGGACACGCTGCGCCTGGAGGCGGGCATGCCGCTGTACGGGAATGAGCTGTCCACGTCCCTCACCCCCTTCGACGCCGGGCTCGGCCGGGTGGTGAAGTTCGAGAAGGAGGGCGACTTCGTGGGGCGCGAGGCGCTGCGCGAGGCGGCCTCCCGCGCTCAGGAGAACCCCCCGCGCGTCCTGGTCGGCCTGGTCGCCGAGGGCCGTCGGGTGCCGCGCGCCGGGTACGCCGTGGTCGCCGGCGGCGAGGTGATCGGCGAGGTCACCTCCGGCGCCCCCTCCCCCACGCTGGGCAAGCCGATCGCGATGGCGTACGTCGACGCCGCGCACGCGGCGCCGGGCACGCCGGGCGTCGGTGTGGACATCCGGGGCACCCACGAGCCGTACGAGGTCGTGGCGCTGCCGTTCTACAAGCGCCAGAAGTAGACACTGGGCTCGGGTCCGCGTGACCCGGCGCACATTTTGCCTGCTCACACGTAGTTCCAGCAGTCCCCCATTCACCAGCACTCCCGCGCGTACAGGAGAATTCAGGCCATGAGCAACCCCCAGCAGCTGCGCTACAGCAAGGAGCACGAGTGGCTGTCGACCGCCGAGGACGGCGTCGCGACGGTCGGCATCACCGAGTTCGCGGCGAACGCGCTCGGTGACGTCGTCTACGCCCAGCTCCCCGAGGTGGGCTCCCAGGTGACCGCGGGCGAGACCTGCGGCGAGCTGGAGTCGACCAAGTCGGTCAGCGACCTGTACTCCCCGGTCACCGGTGAGGTCACCGAGGTCAACGAGGACGTGGTGAACGACCCGTCCCTGGTGAACTCCGCTCCCTTCGAGGGCGGCTGGCTGTTCAAGGTGCGTATCGCTCAGGAGCCGGCCGACCTGCTCTCCGCCGACGAGTACGCCGCCCACACCGCCGGCTGAGGAGTCGTAGCCACATGTCCGTCCTGAACACCCCCCTGCACGAGCTCGACCCGGCCGTCGCGGCCGCCGTCGACGCCGAGCTGCACCGCCAGCAGTCCACCCTCGAAATGATCGCCTCGGAGAACTTCGCCCCGGTCGCGGTCATGGAGGCGCAGGGCTCGGTCCTGACCAACAAGTACGCCGAGGGCTACCCCGGCCGCCGCTACTACGGCGGCTGCGAGCACGTCGACGTGGTCGAGCAGATCGCGATCGACCGCGTCAAGGAGCTGTTCGGCGCCGAGCACGCCAACGTCCAGCCGCACTCGGGCGCGCAGGCCAACGCGGCCGCGATGTTCGCGCTGCTCAAGCCCGGCGACACGATCATGGGCCTGAACCTCGCGCACGGCGGGCACCTGACCCACGGCATGAAGATCAACTTCTCCGGCAAGCTCTACAACGTGGTCGCCTACCACGTCGGCGAGGACGGCCTGGTCGACATGGCCGAGGTCGAGCGCCTCGCCAAGGAGAACAAGCCGAAGCTGATCGTCGCCGGCTGGTCGGCCTACCCCCGGCAGCTGGACTTCGCCGCCTTCCGCCGGATCGCGGACGAGGTCGGCGCGTACCTGATGGTCGACATGGCCCACTTCGCCGGTCTGGTCGCGGCCGGGCTGCACCCGAACCCGGTGCCGCACGCACACGTCGTCACCACCACGACCCACAAGACGCTGGGCGGCCCGCGCGGCGGTGTGATCCTGTCCACGGCCGAACTCGCCAAGAAGATCAACTCCGCGGTCTTCCCCGGTCAGCAGGGTGGCCCGCTGGAGCATGTGGTCGCCGCGAAGGCGGTGGCCTTCAAGGTCGCGGCCTCGGAGGACTTCAAGGAGCGCCAGCGCCGTACCCTGGAAGGCGCGCGCATCCTCGCCGAGCGGCTGGTGCGGGACGACGTGAAGGCGGTGGGCGTGGACGTGCTCTCCGGCGGCACGGACGTCCACCTGGTCCTGGTCGACCTGCGCAACTCCGACCTGGACGGCCAGCAGGCCGAGGACCGGCTCCACGAGGTCGGCATCACGGTCAACCGCAACGCGATCCCGAACGACCCGCGCCCGCCGATGGTCACGTCCGGGCTGCGGATCGGCACGCCCGCGCTGGCCACCCGCGGCTTCACGGCCGAGGACTTCGCCGAGGTCGCGGACGTGATCGCCGAGGCGCTGAAGCCGTCGTACGACGCGGAGGCGCTGAAGGCACGGGTCAAGGCGCTCGCCGACAGGCACCCGCTGTACCCGGGCCTGAACAAGTAGTCCCGCACAAGTCCTGAACAAGTAGCTCGACCGTGGGCTCCACACCGGCGTGGAGCCCACCGCACCACCCCTGCCCTGAGGAGTCACCGTGGCCATCTCGGTCTTCGACCTGTTCTCGATCGGCATCGGCCCGTCCAGCTCCCACACAGTCGGCCCGATGCGCGCGGCCCGTATGTTCGCCCGCCGGCTGCGCGGCGAGGAGCTGCTGGGCTCCGTGGCCTCGCTGCGCGTCGAGCTGTACGGCTCCCTGGGCGCGACCGGACACGGGCACGGCACGCCCAAGGCGGTGCTGCTCGGCCTGGAGGGCGACTCGCCACGCACGGTGGACGTGGAGACCGCCGACGAGCGGGTGGAGGCGATCAGGACCGCCGGCCGGCTGAAGGTCCTCGGCGAGCACGAGATCGCCTTCGACTTCGACGCGGACCTGAAACTGCACCGCCGTAAAGCCCTCCCCTACCACGCGAACGGCATGACCCTGTGGGCGTACGACGCCTCCGGGGCGGAGCTGCTGACCAAGACGTACTACTCGGTGGGCGGCGGATTCGTCGTCGACGAGGAGGCCGTCGGCGCCGACCGCATCAAGCTGGACGACACGGTCCTGAAGTACCCCTTCCGCACGGGCGACGAGCTGCTGCGCCTGACGAAGGAGACGGGCCTGTCGATCTCCGCCCTGATGCTGGAGAACGAGCGCGCCTGGCGCACCGAGGAGGAGATACGCGCCGGACTGCTGGACATCTGGCGGGTGATGCAGGCGTGCGTGCGCCGCGGCATGACCCGAGAGGGCATCCTGCCGGGCGGGCTGAAGGTGCGCCGCCGCGCCGCGAACACCGCACGCAAGCTGCGCTCCGAGGGCGACCCGCAGGCGCTCGCCATGGAGTGGATCACGCTCTACGCGATGGCGGTGAACGAGGAGAACGCGGCCGGCGGCCGGGTGGTGACCGCCCCGACGAACGGCGCGGCGGGCATCATCCCGGCGGTCCTGCACTACTACATCAACTTCGTCCCCGGCGCGGACGAGGAGGGCGTGGTGAGGTTCCTTCTGGCCGCGGGCGCGATCGGCATGCTCTTCAAGGAGAACGCCTCCATCTCCGGCGCCGAGGTCGGCTGCCAGGGCGAGGTCGGCTCCGCGTGCTCGATGGCGGCGGGCGCGCTGGCTGAGGTCCTGGGCGGCAGCCCGGAGCAGGTGGAGAACGCCGCCGAGATCGGCATGGAACACAACCTCGGCCTCACCTGCGACCCGGTCGGCGGCCTGGTCCAGATCCCCTGCATCGAACGCAACGGCATGGCCGCGGTGAAGGCGGTCACGGCGGCACGGATGGCGATGCGCGGCGACGGCAGCCACAAGGTGTCGCTGGACAAGGTCATCAAGACGATGAAGGACACCGGCGCCGACATGAGCGTGAAGTACAAGGAGACGGCCCGGGGTGGGCTGGCGGTGAACATCATCGAGTGCTGAGGCGTTCGCGACGCAGCGAAGGGGAATCATCAACTCCCGTCCCCCACAGCCACATCCGGGAGTCCCCATGTTGCGTGGCATCGACGTCAGCTCCTACCAGTCCACCACCTACGACACCGACGGCCTCTCCTTCGTCTTCGTCAAGGCGACGGAGGGCCGTTCCTACGTCAACCCGAAACTGGCCGCCCAGACCAAGCGCGGCCGGGACGCCGGACTCGTCGTCGGCTTCTACCACTTCCTCTGGCCGGGCAACCTCACCGCCCAGGCCGAGTACTTCGTCGGCAAGGCCCCCGAACGGGCCGGTGACATCCTCGCCGTCGACTGGGAGACCACGGGCGACGGAACGCACGCCAGCAATGCGGAGAAGGACCGGTTCATCCGTAAGGTGAAGGAGCTGCGGCCGAACAACCGGGTGGTCCTCTACTGCAACCGCAACTACTGGCTGAATGTCGACACGACGTCCTACGCCGGCGACGGCCTGTGGATCGCCGACTACGTCACGGCGGGCAAGCCCCGCATCAAGGCGAAATGGCGCTTCCACCAGTACACGGACGACCCGATCGACAAGAATGTCGCGGACTTCGCGAGCAAGGACGCCCTGCGGACGTGGGCCAGGGGCGACTGACGAGGGGGCGGGGAGCATGGCGGAGGCGGAGACGGATCCCGTGGAGACGGCCTGGCGGATTCATGCGGCGCTTGTCGACTGGACCGGGAAGGTGGACGCCAAGGCCGGGTTCGCCTTGACGTTGGAGTCGGCTGCGCTGGGCGCGATCGTTGCGTTCACCGGGTCCCGGCATCGGTTGGGCGAGTTGGACGGCGTCTTCCCGACCGTGTTGTTCTGGCTAGGTGCGGCGCTGTTGGGGCTCGCGGCGCTCGCGGCCGCTTCCGTCGTCAGTCCGCGGCTGGGTACGGCGCAGGGGCACGACTGGCGGCAGAACTTCGTCTACTTCGGCGATCTGCGGCACTGGGAGCCCGACCGGCTCGCCGAGAAGCTCGCCGACACCTCGCCACTGGCCCCGCTGAGTCGTCAACTGGTCACCATGAGCCGGGTCATATGGGCCAAGCAGCAGCGGGTGCGGCAGTCGTTGATGCTCGCCGTCGCCGGTGTGGTGGTCGTCGTGCTCGCCTGGCTGCTGGGCCGGTAGCCATGGGTCACCGCCCCGCCTCGTTCTGGGAGGCGCTCGATCCCTCCGACCGGGCGCTGCTGGAGCGTTCGGGCACCCGGCTGTCACTGCCGGCGGACCGGCTGCTGCTCGCGCAGGGCGAGGACTCGGACCATCTGGTCGTGCTGCTGAGCGGCTGGACCAAGGTGATCGCCCAGTCGCACGCCGGCTACCGCGCGCTGCTCGCGCTGCGCGGTCCGGGCGAACTCCTGGGCGAGCAGGCCGGCCTGGAGGGGAGGCGCCGCTCGGCGTCGCTCCTGACGGCCACCGCGGTGGGCGTACTGCAGCTGACGGCGGCCCGGTTCCACGGGTACGCCCGGTCCCGGCCCTCCATCGCGGCGGCACTGGAGCAGACGCTGTCGCAGCGGCTGCGCGAGGCCGACGCCCAGCGCACCGGCATCACCGAGCCGGTGCCCGCCCGGCTCGCCGCCCTCCTGCTCGACCTGGTCGAACGCTGCGGTGAGCCCGAGCCCGACGGCACCGGCCGCCGGATCGGGCTCCCGCTCTCCCAGGACGACCTCGCCGGACTGCTGCTCACCTCCCGGCGCACGGTGAGCCGGGTACTGGAGCAGTGGCGCGCCCAGGGCTGGGTGGTGACGGGGCGTCAGTCGTTGCTGGTGCGGTCCGTGGACCAGTTGAAGACGCTGGCGTTCGGAGGGTGACCGGGTTTCGGGGTTCAGCACGAAGAGTGGCTCACCCCTTCCCTGGGCGCCTTGAAGATGCGGTAGCCGTCGGTGGCGGTCAGTTGGTAGGTGATCGTCCAGTCCGTGCAGGTGCTGTTCTTGTTGTCGGCGGGGCCGTAGCCCGGGTCCTGGTGGCTGCGGAAGCTGACCGTGGCGAGGGTGAAGTCGCCGGAGTTCCGTACGGCCGTGAGGACGATGTCGGACTCCTTCGTGGTGGCCATGACGTCCTTCCACTTCTGCCGGCTGGTGGCGGAGTCGAGGTCCACCGTGGCGGTGCCGGGGTCGTAGTGGTTGAGCGCCTTGTCGTAGTCCTTGTTGTTGATGGCGCCGTAGAAGTGGGCGAACATGGCGGCCACTTCGGGAGCTTGCGGTGCGTCGGCCGCCGGGGAGTAGTCCACGGACGCGCCGGGGGCCTGCGCCAGGTACTCCGGGGTCGGTTCCGGGGTCGGTTCCGGTGTGTCCTCGGGTCCCTCCATGCCCCCGGTGTCGGGGGCGGACCTGACGGACGGGCTGTCGGTCGCCGTCCCCGATCCCGACGTCAGCGAGTCCACGAGCTCCGGCCCGTACTGCGCGGCGGCCCACAGGCCCGCGATCACCAGCAGCAGCGTCACGAAGGCCTTGCCCAGTCCGCCGCCGCCCGTCCCGGACGGCGCCGGGAGCCGTTGCGACGGGGTCCAGACCGGGACCGGGTCGGGGTCCGGGGGCGGCGGCTGCTGCTGCGGCGGCGGCTGGTACGGGTTGCCGGGCGGCGCGGCCGGCGGGCGCTGCCGCATCCGGTGCCGGGCCAGGTCCAGCGCGGTCAGCCACTCGGCCATCGTGGGCCGGCGTGCGGGGTCCCGGGTCTGGCCGCGCGAGGCGAGGTTGGCCAGTT
This sequence comes from Streptomyces spinoverrucosus, assembly GCF_015712165.1. Taxonomy (NCBI): domain Bacteria; kingdom Bacillati; phylum Actinomycetota; class Actinomycetes; order Kitasatosporales; family Streptomycetaceae; genus Streptomyces; species Streptomyces spinoverrucosus. The sequence goes on from NZ_JADPZX010000001.1 coordinate 2,520,668, forward strand.
CGGTGGAGACGGCGCGCAGCGGTGAGAGGTCCGTGCTGTCCTGGTCGCGGCTGAAGAGCCGCGCGGCGACCAGGGCGAACTTCCAGGAGTCCGAGGCCGTCGTGGCCTTCGCCGACTCCGGCACCTCCCAGCCGTGCGTCTCCACCTGTGGCATCACGTCCCGGCCCCGGCAGCGCATCGAGTCGCAGTCGATCAGCAGGCACTTGGGCGTGCCAAGTGTGAACAGGATGTTCTTCGGCGACAGGTCGCCCACCGTGATCCCGTTGTGGTGCAGCCGGTCCAGGGTGCGGGCCAGGTCGAGCAGCATCGCCAGCCGCTGGGCGTCGTCGACGTGCAGGCCGATCAGGGTGGCGTAGGTGTCGTCGTTGAGCAGGAACTCCAGGGCCTGGAGCTTCACCTCCGACAGGTTCGGGCTGTGCAGTTCGTACGCCGGTGGCACGCGCGGCATCAGGAAGCCGACCACGCGCATCCCGGCGTTCTTCGAGGGCGGCAGCAGCTGCGGCGGCCGGCCGGTGTAGACCATGGCGCACGGCCAGGTCAGCCGGTTGTCCAGCAGGGCGCGGTCGGAGGGGCTCAGCAGGTCGCGCAGCACCACCATGTCGTGCAGGACGTCGGCGTCGTACGCGATGGCCGGCAGGTACTCCTTGTAGGCGAGGTACTCGCCCTGGAACCGGCCGGGCGGGCTGGGCACGGCGTACACCTTGCCCTGCCCGCCGGAGCCCAGGCCGTGCGCGGTGTAGTCGCCGAGCTGGTCCGGCCGGACCCAGGACACCGTCGTCATCATGGCTCTGTCCGTTCACGGTCGCGGGGCCACAGGGCGATCAGGGTCCGGTCGTCGTCGAAGGTCTCCCGGGCGAAGTCGAGCAGATACGCGAAGCCCAGCGGCGGTACGGGGTGGCGCAGCTGGTCGGCGAAGAGCCGGCCCACCATGCCGCGCCCGTCGCCGACCGGGTCGCCGAACCCGTCCGTGCCGACCAGCAGGACGCTGCCCGGCTCCAGCCTGAACTCCAGCGGGCGGAAGTCCCGGGGGACGTACGGCAGCGGCTGCACGGCCGAGGAGAGCAGCCCGTCGGCGCCGGCGGTCTTGCCGCCCAGCATCGGGTAGAGCTCCTCGTGCTTGATCTGCCAGACCCCGGAGTCGCCCACCGACAGCAGGGCGATGTGGACGCCCTCCGGGGTGGGCGTGGCAACCCCGGCGACCAGGGTGGTGGCGAGCAGCTCGGCCGTCTCCGCCACCCCGGCGTCCGGGGTGCGCAGGAGACGGCCGGCCTGTTCGCGCAGCTGCCAGTGGACCGTGGACAGCAGCTTCTGCCAGTCCGTGGCGAAGCCGCCGCCGTCGCGTACCTGCTTGAGCAGCTCGTCGACGGCGCTGCGGCAGGCCAGTTGGGAGCCGATGTGCGGCTGGCGCGCGTCGGACACCCCGTCGGCGACGGCGATCACCACGGCGCCGGTGTTCGGGTCGCAGGCCGCCGCCGCGTCGTCCTCCCGCGGGCGCCCGTCCCAGCGGTGCTGCTGACCGCGGACGGAGGCCAGCCGCAGGTCGAGGGCGTGCGTCGACCAGCCGTCGCAGACCGTGTCGGGGCGGTACGACAGTCCGCCCGTCGGCGGCCGGGGTGGGAAGTCGGCGCCCTCCTCCTCGTCGAGGGGCAGCCGGCGCCACAGGTTGACGCCGATGTTCTCCGGCAACGTCGGCCGGGACCGCGGCTGATGTGGAGGCTGCCATTCGGCGTCCTGCTCCCAGTCGTAGACACCGGCCTGCGCGGGCTGTTCGGGACGCAGGGGTGGTGCCGGGCGGGGTGGCGCGGGCACCGGGCCGGTTTGCCTAGCGGGTTCGTCGGGGGCGCGACGATGGGGGAACCTCACGTCAGATCACATCGATCGCGACGGTGAAACCCTCGGGCTTGTCCACCATCAGCTGCGGGGACGCCGAGCCGAGCGAACGGCCGGAGGCGATCACGCTCTTGGTGAGCGCCGTGCAGAACTTGGCGATGGCCGCGCCCACGTCGACGCCCTTGTTGGCGACGAAGCCGAACTCCGGGCGGGTGGCGACCTGGTTGATCGTCTGCGCGTCGGCGTCGACGATGCCGCAGGCGATGATGTTGGGCGCGCCCAGGGTGGTGTTGCGGTCGGTGAGCCGGCGGTGCGGGTCCTGCCAGTCCTCGCCGCGGTTGGGCAGGCCGTCGCTGAGGAAGAACACCGCGGGCCGGTGCACCTGGTAGCCCTCGGCCTTCAGGCGGTTCACATCGGCCGGTATGCGGCTGATCAGGTCCTCGAAGGCGGCCCGGTAGCTGGTCATGCCGCGGGTGGTCAGGCGCGGGAACTCGGCCGCGCTGCGCAGGTCCACCAGGCGGACGCGTTCGATCACGTCGTCGGAGAAGCCGAGCACCGAGAAGCGCACCTTGGCGGCGGCCATCGGCTCGCCGAGCAGCGCCTGGTGCAGGGAGCGCAGGCCGTCGTTGAGGTCGTCGATGTGCTCGTCCATGGAGCCCGACTCGTCGGCGAGGACGTAGATGGGGAGCAAGTGCCCCCGGTTGCTTTCCATCATCGTCTTCCGTTTCTGTTCCGAATGGGGACTGCGTGGGATGCGGTGGTCGTGGGGTGGCCGAGGGTCACAGCGCGTCCTCGGCCCGCCGGAAGCCGTCCGGCGGGTTGATCGAGAAGTTCGCCTCGCCGGACGCGAGGCGCTGCCCGTACGAGATGACGCTGTCCCTCAGGAAGGCGGCACAGCTGTGCGCGGCCGAGGCGGCGTCCTGGTGGGGGGCGGCCATGAAGCCGAACTCGGGACGGGTCGCCACGCTCCGCACGGCCTGCGTCTCGGCCCGGCCGAAGCCCAGCGCGATGAGGTGCGGGGCCGCCCGGTTGCGGTCGGTGTCGGTCAGGTCGTGGTGGTCGCCGCGCCAGGCGGTGCCCTCGTCGGGCGCGCCGCCCGTGAGGAAGTACACGAGGGGCCGCAGCACCTGCGCGCCATCGTTCTTGACGACGGTGACGTCCTGTCCGATCAGCGGCCGCAGGGTGCGGAAGGCCTGGCTGTACGACAGTCCGCGCCGGCCCATGAGGAGGGGGGTACGGGTGCCGGGGCCGACCTCGGCGAGGGACAGCCGCTGTTCGGTGGTGGCGGCCATGCCGAGGACGCCCAGCCGCAGGACGCGGGAGACGTCCGGGGCGTCGGAGAGCGCGGAGTGCAGGGCGTCCAGTCCGCGTTGGAGTTCGTCGAGGCAGGCGCGGTCGAGTGACTCGTCGACGACGAGGTAGATCAGCGCGGTGGGGGTGGTCCGGGTGAGCGGGCCGGGCGGCGCGGACGGGCCGACGGTGGGTGAGACGAGCGTCGGGGTGTAGCCGGCGGGGGCCGGTGTCTGGTCGGCGGGCGGCAGCTGGGGCGGGTCCCAGGGGCGGGCGGCGGGGAGCTGGGGGGTGGCGAGGGGCGGGAGGGCGGCGTCGCCGCCGGTGGCGCGGCCGACCGTGCCGGTGAGCTGCTGGCGCATGTGTTCCAGGTCGCCGGCCTGGATCAGGCCCTTCTCGGCCATCACCTGGAACAGGCCGAGGGCGCGCTGGTTCTGCAGTTCGGCGGTGGCCGCGCGGGCCTCCTCCAGCTGGCGCCGCATCTCGAACGCGCCGGCCGCGTCGTGCGGGTTGGTGACCAGGTAGTGGCGGATCAGGCCGTCGCTGGTGGTGAGGGTGTCGGCGAGCGCGTCCGCCTGCCGGGCCGTGGCCTCGATCTGGGCCCGCTGCTGGATGGCCTCGATCTCGGTCTGCCGGACGACGGCGCCCCTGTTGGGTATGTGCTCGGCCGCGCCGAGGTGTTCGCGCCGGCCGGCCTCGATCAGGGACTCCAGGTGGGACAGGGACTTGGCGTCGGGCCGGACGTGCACCTGGCAGCCGTACAGCTTGAGGCCTTCCTGGAAGACGACCGGCTGGGAGCAGAGCTGGTTGAGATGGTGCTGGAGGCCGAAGGAGTCCTCGATGGGGAAGCGTTGGCCGGCGCCGTGGAACAGGGAGACGAGATGGCCGTGCACGACGGGCAGTGGGTCGTGCAGACCGGAGCGCACGAAGTCCTCGGCGCCCTGCCAGCCGTCGATGCGGAAGGCGAAGTCGACGGTCACCTCGAAGGCGTGCACGCCGTCCCGGGAGATGAGCGGGTTGCGGCCGAGGACGGCGGAGCGCTGGTAGGGGCGCATGTCGACCTCGTAGCGGGTGCGGTACTTGGAGAACATCTGCTGCGAGGGCTTCATCGGGCGGCCCTCGAAGCAGGCCACCTCGCCGGACGCGGTGGCGTAGACGACCGCGAGATGGGGTTCGGTCGCCTTGGTCGGCCCCACGGCCATGCGGGGCACCGGCGTCTGGCTGACGATCAACGACACCGGCTCGGTCACCGGGCACCTCCAGAGTGAGCGGGGCCGGCGGTCGGCCGCAGGGCGCTGCCGAGGACCGCCGCGGCGCGGGGCAGGGGACGGAAGCGGTCGCGCTCGGTCCAGCGCGTCACGTAGTGCTCCAGGAGGCGGCCGACGCGGGGACTGCGCGCGGCCACGTCCTGGACGAGGACGCGGACCAGGTCGTCGAGGAGCAGTGGGTCGGTCTCGGCCTGGGCTGCCCAGGCCTCCAGGACGCCTGCGGACTCGTCGCCGAAGAGCTCGCCGCCGATCACCTCGGACCACAGGTAGCCGAGCAGGCGGCGCAGTTCGCTGCCGGGCGGGTCGGCCGCGGCCAGCTTCAGCAGGGTGGGGCGGGCACGCAGGCCCGCGCCTTCCTCGGTGACGAGGGCGTCGGCGAGGATCAGGAAGACCAGGTGGCCGACGGGACGACTGAGCGGTTCGTGAACCATCTCGGCGACGGCCCGCAGCACCAGCGGGGCGTGCGCGGCGACGTCCTCCTCGACCAGGTCGGCGAAGGCGTCCCCGATGGCGATGGCGACCTGGATGTGGTCGACGGTGCCGAGCCGGGTGAGGCAGCGCACGGCGGTGTCGAGGTCGGCGCCGCCCAGGCACAGCCCGTAGGCGCGGGCGGCGGCGGCCTGGAGCTCCCAGGTGCCGCTGAGGTACCAGCCGCCCACGAGGGCGTGCACGCCGGGCCGCAGGACGGGGTCACGGGCGCACACGCGCAGGGCGTAGGCGATGGCTTCGCGGCGCGCGGAGCCGCTGTCCTCGTGCAGCACCCAGCCGGGCAGCACCTGGGTGGCGATGTGGTCGAAGGACTCGGCGGCGATCAGGCCGAGCGCGGTCCCGGCGAAGCTGCGCACCTGCTGGGAGGGCGTGTCGACCAACTCGGCGAGCCAGCCGACGAGTTCCTGCTGGATGCGGTACTCGGACCAGACGTGCCGGATGATCCGGGGCGGGTAGTCGGGATTGCGGTACTCGGCGACGGTGCAGGGCAGCCGGCCGAAGCTGCCCCGGGTGACCGCGGAGACGGTACGGGCGCGCAGCTTCTCGGCGAGCAGCCGGCGGGACTGCGCGAACGGGTCCTGTCTGAGCGGTACGGGGCCGCGCTCGACGCTCGTGGTGAGGACGCCGCGGTCGCTGCGGAACCGGTCGAGCAGAGCGGCGGCGGCCAGCGCCACGTCCTCCTGCGGCAGTCCGCCGAGGACGGCGAGGGCGATGGCCTGGGTGCGCAGCCCGGTGTCTCCGAGCCCCTCGAACCACTCCTCGGGGCCCTCGCCGCCGGAGCTGTCCATCCGGGCGCGCACCCGGTCCGGGTCGATGCCGCCACCGCCGTACTCGTGCGCGAGCACCTCCGCGAGCCGGGCGGCGTCACGGCAGGCGGGACCGTCGCGGAGGAGTTCCGCGGCGAGGTCGGCGACTCCGTCGGCGGCCAGCGCGCGTTCGGCGTCCGCCTCGCCGAGGCGGTGGGCGAGATGGGCGGCGAGTACGGCGTCCAGGGAGTCGGGGTGGGTGACGCGCTGGACGTACTCGCCGACGCCGCGGTCCAGTTCGGCGTCCGGCCCGGCGATCAGCACCAGTCGGGCGTCGGCCTGCTCCAGCAGGCCCTCCAGTCCGGCCAGTTGCGATCCGCTCAGCGTGCCGAGGTCGCGCGGGCGGTCGAGGAGCAGGCCGGCGCCGCTGCCGAGTTGGCGCAGCTCGGTCAGCCGGGTCAGTTCGGCCACCGAGTCCAGCAGGTACCAGGTCTTGACCTGGGCGGTGATCAGCAGCCGGACGGCCGCCGCGGTCTTGCCGGCGCCGCCGGGGCCGCGCAGCACGACCGAGCGGCGCTGCCAGGCGTCCGCCTGGATGTCGTCCCAGCGGGGCGGCGCCTGGAAGGTGTGCCGGACGGTCTCCACCACGGCGGCGGCCAGGGTACGCAGGACCACTCCGCGCTCGCCCGGCGCCTGGATGACGATCTTGTCGCCCTGCACCCGGTCGCCGCCGATGTGCGTCCAGGCCTCCCGCAGCAGCCCCGCACGCAGGCTGCCCTGACCGGTGCGGGCGGTGGCGGCGCCGGCGCTGGCACCGGCGCCGACGTTGTTGCCGCCGCCGGGGGCTTCCGGGGTGGGCGCCTGCGGTCCCGCCGGGGACTGGCCCTCACCACCGGCTCCGGCACCGGCGCCCGGGGTGGGCGCGGCGGGGCCGCCTGCGGGAGCCGAAGCGGGCGCGGCGGCGGGCTGCGCACCCCTCGGCGCCGCCGCCGGCCCCGGCTGCGGGGCGGGCGACGGGGCGGCGGGGGCGGGTCCGGCCGGCGTACTCATGATCCGTCCGCGGGGGTGCGGTGGGGTGCGGGGTCCTCAGGGGCGGGGGCAGAGCCGTAGACGTTCTTGTTGCCCTCCACGTAGTCGCCCCCGACAGCCAACGCGCCCTCCCCCACGGCCAGCTGGCTGTGCATGACGTCCTGGATGTGGAGCGTGGGCGGCGGGGCCGGGCTCCCCGTGTCGGTCCCGCCGCCCACTCCTCCCGCGTTGCCGCCCGTGCCGGGTGTTCCCCCGTGTCTCCCACGGTCACGTGGCGACTCCCCCGGGTCCGCGGGAAGTCCGGGCGGCGCCGGATAGCCGGGTACGGTGACCCAGCCCCGGCGCGGCTCGTCGTGCTTGGTGACGAAGTCGGCGGGCAGATAGGCCGCCGGGTCGATGCCCGGGTAGCGGCCCAGCACCACCGACCGGTGGATCTCCTCGGAGACGACCACCACCAGATGCGCCCGGGTGGCCCGGGCCAGCACCTGCTTGACCGGGGCGGCGTCCACCAGCCGCGCCAGGTCGTTGACGGCCGTACCGGTCCACCGCTGGCCGCGCTGGATCACCAGCCCCTGGTGCAGGCCGACGCGCAGCCGCATGCGGTGGTCGTCGTTGTACTTGCCCCCGTGTTCGACCAGCGCGTCCTCCAGGCCGCGCACCAGTTCCCGTAACAGCCTGGTGGGGCTGGTGCCGATCGGGATCAGGATCAGCATGCCGTCCCCACGGTCCTGCACGGAGCACGCGTCGAGGCCCAGTCCGGCGCGGGCCAGCGCGAACTCGACGACGTGGTACAGCTCTTCGTGCAGGGTCGCCTGGGCGGTCTCCGCGCGCAGACTGAAGTCCTCGATGTCGAGAAGAACGATCCAGTGACTGAGAGGATCCGGCGCGACCATCGGCGACCTCCTGTGCTCGGCCGGGGCCACGTCCGCCCCGCGAATACCTGGATAAAAGCTGCGAGCGCCCCTGTCTACGCCAACTGGCGCACAACGCGGCGCATTTACCCCTTCCGAACGGCGCATCCGGACAAGACGCCACACGGAATCTCTACGATGCCCACCGCCCGGTTCAGGCAACCCCTCCGCCCGCAACTGCCACATCGTCATACCCTGTTGTTCACAGGCGAGTTGATCGTCGGTCGACGCACGTGGGAGGGGGCTCGGTGCGCGCGTTCCGCATCCCGCCACCGCTGCTGCTGGGCTTCGCGCTCGGGCTGGTGGTCGTCCTGCTGCTGCGCGACTGCACGGGCGGCACCGGCGACGGCGACGGCACGCGGGCGGCTCCGCCCGCCGGAATCGACGCGCGACCGCACGCCGACGGCAGCGCCCCGGTGCCCGCCCTCTGGCCCCCACCGCGCGTCGTCCGCGACGACCGGGGCTCGGTCGCCGTCGGCCGCAGTGTGGCGGTACGCACCGGGGACGCGACGGATCCGGCCACCCTCGACACCGTCGTCCGCGCGCTGCGCGCCGGCGGCGCCCGCGAGATCCGTGTCGGCGACGAGCCGCGCTCCGGGGAGCTGTTGGTGGTGACCGACGGGACGACGACGGACCTGGACGCCGGCTCACCGAAGGGCCTGCCCAAGGGCGGCTACGTCCTCGCCGTGGGCCACGCCGACGACGGCCCCCGCGTCGTCCTCGCCGGAGCGGACCGGACCGGCGCCTTCCACGCCGCCCAGACCTTCGCCCAGTTGGTCCGCCCCGTCGGTACGGCCACCGCCCGCACCACCCTGCCCGCCGTCCGCGTCCGGGACTGGCCCGCCACCGCCACCAGGGGCATCGTCGAGGGTTTCTACGGCACTCCCTGGACGCAACAGGAGCGCCTGGCGCAGCTCGACTACGCCGCCCGCTGGAAGCTCAACACCTACATCTACAGCCCCAAGGACGACCCCTACCTGCGGTCCCGCTGGCGCGACCCGTACCCCACGTCACGCCTCACCACCCTGCGCGCCCTGGCGCAACACGCCACCGCCCGCCACGTCTCGTTCGTCTACGCCGTCTCCCCCGGCCCGTCGATCTGCTACTCCTCCGCCGCCGACCGCGCCGCCCTGCTGCGCAAGTTCCGCCAGCTGTGGGACATCGGGGTGCGCTCGTACGCCGTCCCGCTCGACGACATCGACATCACCCGCTGGAACTGCCCCGCCGACGGGACGACGTACGGCTACGGCCGGGCGGCGGTGGCCCGCGCGCAGGCGGACCTGCTCAACGACGTCCAGCGCGAGTTCCTGGCCCCCCGCCCGGAAGCCACCCCGCTGATCACGGTCCCCACGGAGTACGACGGCACGCGCGCCACCGACTACAAGACCGCCCTCGCCTCCGCCCTCTCCCCCGGCATCACGGTCATGTGGACGGGCCCCCTGGTCGTCGCCCCCACCCTGCGCACCGACCAGGCCCGCGAGGCCGCCCGCCGCTACGCGCACCCGGTCCTGATCTGGGACAACTACCCGGTGAACGACTACACGCCGGGCAATCTCCTGCTCGGTCCCTACGAGGGCCGCGACCCCGGCGTCCCGGCCGCGGTGGCGGGCATCACCGCCAACCCGATGAACCAGTCCACCGCGTCCGTCCCCGCCCTCTTCTCGCTCGCCGCCTACGCCTGGCACCCGCAGGCCTACCGCCCCACCGTCGCCCTCGACGCGGGCCTGCGGCTCCTGGCCGCCGGCGACGCCCGCGCCCTCACCGCCCTGCGCGCCTTCGCCGACCTCAACCACGCCTCCCGCCTCAACACCACCCCGGCACCGAAACTGGCCGCACTGATCGAGGCGTACCGGCGCGGCGCCCCCGCCGCGAAGGAGGCCCTGCGCAGGCATCTCACCACCCTCGCCGGGGCCCGCGACACGGTCCCACCGGCGCTGCGCACCTCCGCCGCCCCCTGGCTGGACGCCGCCCACGACTGGGCCCGAGCGGCCCTGGCAGCCCTGGCCCTCCAGGACGGCGAAGGCACCCGCGCCCAGGTCCGGGCCCTGCGCGACACCGCCCGCTCCCACACGGTCACCGACTGGCAGGGCCGTACCCGGACGGTGGAGGTGGGAGCGGGGGTACTGGACGCGTTCGTGGCCCGGGCGCTGGGCTGACTCGCCCGTCCGCCCGGTCAGTCAGATCCTTACGACGACCTTGCCGACGTGCGCGTCGCGTTCCATCAGCCGGTGGGCGTCGGGGAGTCGGTCGAGTCCGTCGAGGACCTCGGCGACGACCGGGCGGAGGCTGCCGTCGACGAGTCCGGAGTTGACGTAGTGGGAGGCCCGTCGACGGCCTTCCCCGGTTCCGGCGGCGGTGAGGTTGTTGTAGCCGTGGACGGTGAGGGGCCAGTTCATCGGGAGTTCCGTGGGACGGCGGTCCAGCCATCCGTAGCTGATCAGCGTGCCGCCCTGGACGACGGCCTCGCCGAGGGTGCGGAAGCCGGGGCCGCCGATCGCGTCGAAGGCGACCTCCACGCCGCGTCCGCCGGTGAGCCGCCGGGTCTCCTTCACCACGTCCTCGGCGTCACTGACGATGACATGCTCGGCACCCAGGTCGAGCAGCCGCCTCCGCTTGGCCTCGGTGCGGGTGGTGGCGATCGGTACGGCGCCGGTGCGACGGGCCACCTGGATCGCGGCGGTACCGGCGCCGCTGGAGGCCCCGGTGATCAGGACATGGTCGCCGGGTGCCAGGGCGGCCTGCCGGACCAGGGCGCCGTACGCCGTCGAGTAGGTGACCCAGGCGGCGGCCGCCGTCACCGCGTCCACCTCCGCGGGGCGCGGCAGCACCGTCGTCTCGGGCATCAGGATGCGGTCGCCGTACACGCCGTGGGCGCTGAGCTCGATGTCGCCGCCGGTCAGCACCGGGTCGCCGGGCGCGAAGGCGGTCACGCCGGGGCCGACGGCGACGACCTCGCCCGCGGCCTCGTAGCCGTTGCGGGAGCCGGGCAGGGTCGGCTCGTAGAAGTACTGTCCGGCACGGAACAACAGGTCGGCGCGGTTGAGTCCGATGGCGGCCACGTCGATGAGGACCTGGCCGGGGCCGGGTTCGGGCAGTTCGGTCTCCTCGACGGTCAGCACGTCGGGGCCGCCGGTTTCGTGAAAGAGCACTGCACGTGCGGTAGTTGACATGCCATCGACGCTAGGCGCGGCACGGAAGACGAACCATGTCCACTGGTCTCGGTTTCCTGTCCGTCCGTCTTTCCGCTCGGCACGGCGGGCTACGGTACGCACATGGACGTGCTCAGCGACGCGATCGCCGCCATGCGCACCGGACGGCCGCACTCGGGACGCCAGGATCTGTACGCGCCGTGGGGGCTGCACTTCGAGGCCTCGGACGGCGCCGGGTTCCATGTGGTGCTGCGCGGGTCGGCGTGGCTGATCCCGGCCGAGGGCGAGCCGGTGGCGCTGGCGCCGGGCGATGTGGCGTTCCTGGCCCACGGGCGCGGGCACGCGCTGGCCGCCGATCTCGACGTACCGCTGGAGGAGGTACGACGGACCGCGGACGGTCGATGGCCCGAACTCCCCGCCGGGCCGAGGGCGTCGGAGCCGGACGCGGTCATCCTGTGCGGGGCTTACCTGCTGGACCGCAGCCGGGCCCACCCGCTGCTGACCGAACTGCCGGAGGTCGTGCACCTGCCGGCCCGGATCGGCGCGCACAGCAGGCTCCGCGCCGCCGTCGACCTGCTGGGCGCGGAACTGGCGGAGCCCCGACCGGGCGCGGACACGATCGTCACCGCCCTGCTCGACACGCTCCTGCTGTACATCCTGCGGGCCTGGTGGGAGCGCGAGCGGCACGGCTCGGGCCATCCGACGGGCTGGTCGGCGGCGCTCGCCGACCCGGCTGTCGCGGCCGCCCTGCGCGCCCTCCACGCCGACCCGGCGCACCCCTGGACCGTCGAGGAACTCGGCGCCACCGGCGGCCTGTCGCGCGCGGCCTTCGCCCGTCGCTTCACGGCACTGGTCGGCGAACCCCCGCTCGCCTACCTCACCTGGTGGCGCATGACCACGGCCGGCCGCCTCCTGCGCGACGAGGACACACCGCTGCGCCTGATCGCCCAGCGGACCGGCTATGCCTCGGAGTTCGCCTTCGCCAAGGCGTTCAAGCGGGAGTTCGGGGTGGCGCCGGGGCAGTACCGGCGACAGGCCTCCTGACCGCATGCCGAAGGGGCGCCCCGGCTCGGCCAGAGGGGCGCCCCTTCGGATGGGCTCACTTGTTCAGGTACGCCCAGAACTCCTCGAACGACAGGAGCTTGTCGCCGTCGAGGTCGCGGCCGGCGATGATGGCCTCGGCGACCGCCTCGGTGACGTTCCAGTCGCCCCCCTGCGCCAGAGCGGTCTTGAACTCCTTGGCGGTGATCCGTCCGTCACCGTCCGTGTCGATCCGCTCGAACTGCTTGCGCGCTTCCTCGATGTCCGCCACCGATCCGCCCCTCATCTCGTGCTCTTGCCGTCGTACTGACGCAGGTCAGATTAACTGCCCACGTGAGCCTCCAGTGCGGCGACCACCCACGCGAACTCCTCACGGCGCGCGCCGGCCGGTTCCCGGCCCTTCACCACGGCGAGCAGTTCGCGGTAGCGGGCGACGCGGTCGTCGGCGCTGGAGCGCAGGCGTTCCAGTACGTCGGCGGGGTCGGCGTCGCCGAGGAGGCCGCGCAGGACCTCCGCCGCCTCGGGCGAGGCGGGGGCGATCCCGCGCTGCCGGGCCTCGGCGCCCAGCTGCACCAGCCGTCGCGCGAACCACATCGACGCCCCGGCGGGTACGTCCGGTCCCCGGTCGGCCGCGTTGAACTCGGCGACCTGCCGCATCCGCGCCCGGAAGTCGGGGTCCTGAAGCATCTCGGCCAGCTCCACCCAGGCGTCCACCTGCTCGGGCGTCGGTTCCTCCGGCAGGTCCACCGCCATGCTGCGCATCCGCTCCCGGATCACCGGATCCGCCGTGTCCAGTCCATGGAAGATCTCGTCCACGAACTCCTGGAGGATCCGGCTCCGTTCGGCGGCCGACAGCCGCGCCAGCTTGTTCATGAGTGTCATCTCCTTCGCGGTCGAACCGCGTCGCGCCACGGTCGACAGCACCGCGCGGGTCACCTTCAGCGCCCTGATCCGCGCGTCCAGCGCCACCACATGGGTGGCGGCCACCTCGGCGACCGTCGTCTCACCGGCCAGCACCCGGCGTACGTCGTCCAGGCCGAGCCCCAGCTCGCGCAGGGTGCGGATGAGCTCCAGCCGGGCCGCGGACTCGGCGTCGTACAGCCGGTAGCCGCCGACGGAGCGGGCCACCGGGCGCAGGACGCCCTCGTCGGACCAGTAGCGGATGGTGCGGACGGTCAGTCCGGTGGAACGGGCCAGCTCGCCGATGGTGAACAGACCGGTGCTGTCGTCGATCATGTCCGCGAGTCTGTGCCTTCCAGTGGGTGGAGACTCAAGGAGTACGACCGGCCGGTTGGGGGCGGCGGCTCAGCGGTCCGCCACACGCATCTCGAACCAGGTCGTCTTGCCGCGCGGCAGCAGGTCCACGCCCCATCGGTCCGAGAGTTTGTCGACCAGGTACAGGCCCCGGCCGCTGATGTCCATCTCCTGGACCGGCATCAGACAGGGCAGCCCCCGGGAGGGGTCGCGGACCTCGACGCGGATCCAGCCCCGGCGGCGGCGCATCCTCAGGCCGAAGACGCGGGCGCCGGTGTGGCGCACGGCGTTGCCGACCAGCTCCGAGACCAGTAAGACGGCGTCCTCGGTCATCTTGGCGGACAGGCCCCACTGGCGCAGGACGACGACCTGGGCGAGCCGGCGTGCCGTCGCGGCGGATTCGGGGCGGGACGGCAGCGGAACCTCCGCCTCCGTCGGGTTGCCGAACAACTCCAGCGCCTTGAGCGCTCGTTCGTCCTCGGCCGCCGGCGACCAGCGCGCCGCGGTCGCACGGCCGCGTCCTTGCGGCTGTTCGATGCCCTCCAGCCCCGCCATGCCCCCATCATGGCCGCCCGGCGCGCCCTCCGGGGCCGTTCCGGCGGAATACGCCCCCCTGGGACCGTCGTTCCCGGCGATCCGACCGGCATATGCCGATGGCAGTTCGGAGGCGCCAACAGCCCCTCCGACCTGCGAAGAAGGGTCGACTGATGGCAACTGATGGACTCCCTCGACAAGGCACGCTTAAGGCTGCCTTAAGGCTTCCATAAACCGCCCCATCGAGGGACCCGGATCAGACATCGCGTCAATTGCAAGTCATGACGCGCGCCTTCAGAGGAACTTGGCCTTGCCCGGGCCCTCCTCCACGAAGCTGCGCATCCCCCGCTCGCGGTCCTCCGTGGCGAACAGGCCCGCGAACCAGTTCCGTTCGACGGCGAGGCCGGTGTCGATGTCCGTCTCCAGGCCCGTGTCGATCGACTCCTTCGCCGCGCGCAGGGCGAGTGCCGGGCCCTGTGCCAGCTTCGCCGCCCACGCGTGCGCCGTGTCGTACACCTCGGCGGCCGGGACCACCTGGTCCACCAGGCCCAGGGTCAGCGCCTCGTCGGCCTTGACCATCCGGCCGGTGAAGATCAGGTCCTTGGCCTTGGACGGGCCGACCAGCCGGGCCAGCCGCTGGGTGCCGCCCGCGCCCGGGATCAGGCCGAGCAGGATCTCCGGCTGGCCCAGCTTGGCGTTGTCGGCGGCGATGCGGTAGTCCGCGCACAGCGCCAGTTCACAGCCGCCGCCGAGCGCGTAACCCGTCACCGCCGCCACCACCGGCTTGGGGATGCGTGCCACCGCCGTGAAGGAGTCCTGCAGGGCGCGGGCGCGCAGGACCATCGCCGTGTGGTCCATGTTCTGCATCTCCTTGATGTCCGCGCCGGCCGCGAACACCTTCTCGCCGCCCCAGATCACCACGGCCCGCACGTCGTCGCGGCGCGTGGCCTCCTCGGCGAGTTCCTTCAGCCGGTCCTGCGTGGCGATGTCCAGCGCGTTCATGGGCGGGCGGTCGAGACGCAGGGTGCCGACGCCCTCGGCGACTTCCAGATTCACGGTCATGGCAGCAGGTTAACGGGGGCTAACGACATCGGGCCCGGTGCGGTCAGTCACACCGGGCCCGTGCTCGTGCTCTGCTCTGCTCTGCTCGTCAGAGCATCACGCCTTCCACTTCTCCCACGACATGTTCCAGCCGTTGAGCCCGTTGTCCGGGTCCACGATCCGGTCGTTGGAGTTCTTCACCACGACCACGTCGCCGATCAGCGAGTTGTTGAAGAACCAGGAGGCCGGTGCGCCCTTGTCCCAGCCGCCGCGCACGTCGCGCAGGCCGATGCAGCCGTGGCTGGCGTTGTAGTTGCCGAAGGCGCCGCCGGCCCAGTAGTTGCCGTGCAGGAAGGTGCCGGAGGTGGTCAGGCGCATGGCGTGCGGGACGTCCTTGATGTCGTACTCGCCGCCGTAGCCGACCGTCTCGCCGTTCATCCGGGTCACCACGTGCTTCTCGCTGATGACCATCTGGCCGTTCCAGGTCTCCATGCCGGCCTTGCCGGTGGTGATCGGGATGGTCTTGACGACCTTGCCGTCCCGCATGACCTTCATCGTCAGCTTCTTGGCGTCGACGACGGAGACCTGGTCGCGGCCGATGGTGAAGGAGACGGTCTTGGCCTGCTCGCCGTAGACGCCGGGGCGGCCCTCGACGCCGTTGAGGTTGAGCTTGACGGTGACCTTGGTGCCGGCCTTCCAGTACTTCTCCGGCCGGAAGTCGAGCCGGTCGTTGCCGAACCAGTGGCCCTCGACCTCGACGGCCGGTTCGGTCTTGATCTCGATGGCCTTCTCGACCTCCTCGGGGTTGGTGATGCCCCGGGTGAAGTTGAGGGAGAAGGGCATTCCGACGCCGACGGTGGAGCCGTCCTCGGGGGTGAAGTGTCCGATGAACGTGTTCTGCGGCGTCAGGGTGGTGAAGCTGGCGTCCTCGGCGGCCTCGCGGCCCGCGGAGTCCTTGGCGACGGCGTGCACCTGGTACTTGGTGGCGGCGGCCAGGTGGGTGGACGGCGTCCAGCTGGCGCCGTCCTTGGATATCTCACCGTCGATCTCGGTGCCCTTGGCGTCCTTGACGACGACCTCGGTCAGCTTGCCCTTGGCGGCGGTGACCTCGAGGGCCCCGCTGGTGTCGACGGACTTCGCGCCGTCCTTGGGGGCTATGGTCACGGCCGCCTCGGACTGCTTGCTCTGAGCCGTGGCCGAACCCTTGCCCTTGCCCTCGGAGGCCGATCCGGCGCCCGAACCCGAGTCCGAGCCGCCACCGCACGCAGTGACGGCCAACAGCAGTACGCCTGCGACCAGCGCCAGGCCCTTGCGCCCGCGCCCCCCGCGCGCGTCAACCGACGCCCCCAATATCGGTCGCACGTTCAAGTTGTCTCCCCTCAACGGGCCCTGACCCGGGCCCTCACCGGACCCCGTCGGGCCCGCTCCCCTGCGCGTCCCGCGCGCTCGGCGCATATTAACCACATGGTCGGCGCGGTCGAGGCCGCACGATTGTCACCGTTCAGTCCCAACATCGACCGGCCTCCACACACCGACCCACCCCCCAGCGGGCTCACTTCAGAGCACTGCCCGCTTTCCACTCCTTCCACCCCATGTTCCAGCCTCCGAGCCCGTTGTCGGGAGCGACCTTTTTGTCATCGCTGCCCACGACCTCGACGACGTCCCCGACCAGAGTGCGGTCGAAGAACCACCCCGCCGGAGTCTGAGAACTGCCGCCCTTCTCGTCCCGCAGCCCGATGCACCCGTGGCTGACGTTCGTCTCGCCGAAGGTCGCGGCCGACGCCCAGTAGTTGCCGTGCAGATAGGTGCCGGACTCGGTCAGGCGCATGGCGTGCGGGACGTCCGGGATGTCGTACTCGCCGCCGAAGCCGACCGTGCTGCCGTTCATCCGGGTCACCTCGTACATGTCGGTGACCACCATCTTCCCGTTGTACGTCGGGCTCTTGGGCGCCCCGGCGGTGATCGGCACCGTGCCGAGCAGCTCGCCTTCCCGGCGCACCTCCATGGTGTGCTTCGCCGCGTCGACCAGCGAGACCTGGCTGCGGCCGACGGTGAAGGTAACCGTCTTGTACTGCAACCCGTAGACCCCGGGTGCGCCCTCGACGTCCCTGAGCCGCAGGTCGACGGTGACCTCGGTGCCGGGCTTCCAGTAGTGCTCGGGGCGGAAGTCGAGGCGGTCCCGGCCGAACCAGTGCGGGCGGATCTCGACGGCGGGCTTCGCGGTGACGCGTACGGCCCGTTCGACGGCCGCGCGGTCGGTGATCTCCCGGTTGAACGCCAGGCTGACGATCATGCCGGTGCCGACCACCGAGCGGTTCTCCGGGGTGACATACCCGATGAAGCGTTCGTCGGGGACGTGCGTGGTGAAGGTGGTGTGCCGGGCGGAGCGGCGGCCGTCGCCGTCCACGGCCACCGCGTCGACGGTGTACTTGGCGGCCAGCGCCAGCTTCGCGTCGTCGGGTTCCCAGCGTCGGCCGTCCGTGGAGATCCGGCCGGGCACCGCCAGCTCCTGGGCGTCCTGGGACCTGACGACCCGTACCGACTCCAGGCGCCCACTGGACACCTGTACGGACAGCGTCTCACCCGGGCGGACGTCCTTGCTGCCGTCGTCCGGCGAGACCTCGATGGTCTCCTCGTTGGAATGCGGCTTGCCGAGCGAGCCGAGCCCGCTCACGCCGTCCGTGGTGCAGCCGGTGCCCCCGGCCAGCAGTCCAGCCCATGTCAGTAGGGCGGCCAGTGCGGTCCCCGCGCGCCGCGCGCGCCCATGTACGTGCCTCACAATCGTGTCCAACGACCGGGCCCGCCCTGGGGAAACGTGAGTGCGAGCCAAGCTCTGGGCAGAACAGTGGGGAGGACGACGGGCCGGGCCCCGCGGAAGGGACGCCGCGCCCCGGCCGACGTCGTCGCCACGAGCCGCGGGAGGCTGACAGGTGTCCAGCGCAGCCGAGCAGGAGACGGTGGCCGGGCAGGGCGGACGCCCGGCCGCCGCGTTGAACGGCGCGCCGCGCGCCGCGCCGGCCACGGCGGTGCCGGTGTGGCCGGGTGCGCCGACACCGCTGGGGGCCCGCTTCCGGGTCGGCCCGGACGGGGTGGCGGGCACCAACTTCGCACTGTGGGCGGGCGGGGCGGAGGCGGTGGAGCTGTGCCTGTTCGACGAGGAGGGCACGGAACGACGGCACCGCCTGACCGAGCTGACCCATGAGATCTGGCACGGCTTCGTGCCGGGAGTCATGCCGGGGCAGCGCTACGGCTATCGGGTGCACGGCCGCTGGGATCCGTGGACCGGCGGCCGCTGGAACCCGGCGAAGCTGCTGCTCGACCCCTACGCGCGTGCGGTGGACGGCGACTTCAGCCTGCCGCCGGAGGTGTACGGGCACGTCCGGGACTGGCCTCAGCAGCAGGTCGCGGACACCGTGCGCGACGAACGGGACTCGGCGCCGTACGTCCCGAAGGGTGTCGTCGTCCACGATGACGCACCCGACGACGAATGGGCGGACGACCGCCGCCCGAAGACGCCGTGGGCCGACTCGGTGATCTACGAACTGCACGTGCGCGGCTTCACCAAGCTGCACCCAGGGATCCCCGAGGAACTGCGCGGCACCTACGCGGGCCTGGCCCACCCGGCGGCGATCGAGCACCTCACGCAGCTGGGCATCACGGCCGTCGAGCTGCTGCCCGTGCACCAGTTCGCGCACGAGGACCATCTGCTGCGCAGGGGCCTGAAGAACTACTGGGGCTACAACTCCATCGGCTACTTCGCCCCGCACGCCGCGTACGCCGCGTCCGGCACGCGCGGGCAGCAGGTCGGCGAGTTCAAACGGATGGTGCGCGCGCTGCACGCGGCCGGGATCGAGGTCATCCTGGACGTCGTCTACAACCACACGGCGGAGGCCGGAGAGCTCGGCCCGACACTCTCGCTGAAGGGCATCGACAACCGCGGCTACTACCGGCTCCAGTCCGACGCCCGCCGGTACGCGGACTACACCGGCTGCGGGAACACGCTGCACGTCGTCCAGCCGCACGTGCTGCGCCTGATCACCGACTCGCTGCGCTACTGGGTGACGGAGATGGGCGTGGACGGCTTCCGGTTCGACCTGGCGGCGGCGCTCGCCCGGTCGATGCACGACGTGGACATGCTGTCCCCGTTTCTCGCCGTCATCGCGCAGGACCCGGTGCTGCGCCGGGTGAAGCTGATCGCCGAGCCGTGGGACGTCGGCTCCGGCGGCTACCAGGTGGGCGCCTTCCCACCCCTGTGGACGGAGTGGAACGACCGCTACCGCAACGCCGTCCGGGACTTCTGGCGGCACGCGCTGCCCGACGTACGCGAGATGGGCTACCGGCTGTCGGGCTCCAGCGACCTCTACGCCTGGGGCGGGCGGCGGCCGTACGCCTCGGTCAACTTCATCACCGCGCACGACGGTTTCACCCTGCGCGACCTCGTGTCGTACGAGCGCAAGCACAACGAGGCGAACGGCGAGGGCAACCGGGACGGCACGGACGACAACCGGACCTGGAACTGCGGGGTGGAGGGCGAGACCGACGACGAGCGGGTACGGGCGCTGCGGCGGCGGCAGTTGCGCAACCTGCTGACCACCCTGCTGCTGTCGACGGGCGTGCCGATGCTGGTCGCCGGCGACGAGCTGGGGCGCACCCAGCGGGGCAACAACAACGCGTACTGCCAGGACAACGAGATCAGCTGGGTGGACTGGGGGCTGCTGGAGGAACCGGGCTGGAAGGCGCTGTTCGACCTGACGTCCCGTCTGATCGAACTACGGCACCGGCACCCCGTGCTGCGGCGGCGGGCGTTCTTCTCCGGTCGGGCGCACTCGGCGGACGGGCTGCGGGACCTGGCGTGGTTCACCGCGCGGGGCACGGAGATGACCGAACGGGACTGGTACGCGCCGGCGGCGACCGTCGGCATGTATCTGTCCGGGCGGGACATCCCGGGCCGGGACGAGCGGGGTGCGCCGATCCTCGACGACAGCTTCCTCGCCGTGCTGCACGCCGGGGAACGGCCGGTGAGCTTCGTCCTGCCGGGGCCGCCGTGGGCGGAGCGGTACGAGGTGGTCGTCGACACCTCGCGGGAGGAGCAGGCCGAGGCGCCGGAGGTGACGCACCGGGCGGGGGCGCCGGTGACGGTGCCGGCGCGGGCGGTGGTGCTGTTGCGGGTGGTGGGATAGCGGGTTCGCCTGCTGGGGTTCGGCTCCTGGGGTTCGGCTCCTGGGATTCGGCGCCCAAGGTTCGCCTCCGGGGGTTCGGCTCTTCGAACGCGCAGGTCGTAGGTCCAACGGCGGACCGTGGTCCGGCCAAAACTCGGTGGGCGTTGTCAGTGCCGATCCGTAGGCTCGCCACTGATGTCCACGACACGTGCCACCACGACCCGAGACCGCTCCGCCGTCCGCTCGCTGCTGCGCCTGTGGCCCTACGTCAGGCCGGTGCGGGCCCGTCTGTTCACCGCCGCGTTCGTCGCGATCGTCGCGTCCTGCGTCGGGCTGGTGATCCCGTTCGTGCTGAAGTGGCTCGTGGACGGGCCGGTCGCCGACCGGGACCCGGCGGGCGTGTGGCTCGGCGCGCTGTTCCTGCTGCTGCTCGGGCTGGCCGAGGCGCTGCTGTTCGGGCTGCGGCGGTGGCTGGTGGCGCGGCCGCTGGCGGGGGTCGAGGCGTCGATGCGGGCGGAGCTGTACGGGCATCTGCAGCGGCTGCCGGTGGCGTTCCACGACCGGTGGCCGTCGGGGCAGTTGCTGTCCCGGGGCACCACCGATCTGATGCTGCTGCGCATGTTCCTGGCCTTTCCGTTGACGTTCCTGCTGGTCAACGGGGTGACGATCCTGGTCGGCGTGATCATCATGCTGATGCAGGACCTCACGCTGGGGCTGGTGATCCTGGTGCCCGCGGTGCCGGTGGTCGTCAGCTGCGTGATCTTCGAGAAGCGGTACGCCGAGGCGGCGCGGCGCGCGCAGGACCAGGTCGGTGATCTGACGACGGTCGTCGAGGAGGGCGTGCTCGGCATCCGGATCATCAAGGGGTTCGGGCGGCATCGCAGTCAGGCGCGGGCCTTCCGCGCGCTGTCGCGGACGCTGCGCGGGACGGAGCTGCGCAAGGCCCGGCTGCTGGCGACGATCCTGGGCGTGATCGTGACGTTGCCGGAGGTGGCCATCGGGGCGGCGCTCGTGCTGGGGACCGTGCGGGTGGCCGACGGGGAGCTGTCGGCGGGGACACTCGTCGCCTTCCTGTCCACGGCACTGGCCCTGCGCTGGCCGGTCGACTCGATCGGCTTCCTGCTGGCGATGAGCCAGGAGGCGGCGACGGCGACGGAGCGGTACTTCGAGGTGATGGACGCGGAACCGGAGACGGCCACCGCCACGACCGGCACCACCAAGGCATCGCCGGACCGAGGCCTGCGCTTCCACGCCGTCGGTTTCCGCTACCCCGACGCCCCCGCCGGCTCGCCGCCCGTCCTCGACCACATCGACCTGCACATCCGCCCCGGCGAGTCCCTGGCCCTGGTCGGCTCCACCGGCAGTGGCAAGACCACCCTCACCGCGCTCGTCCCCCGGCTGCACGAGGTGACGTCGGGGCGGATCACGCTCGACGGTGTCGACATCGCCGCCATGTCCCGCCAGGAGCTGCGCGCCAAGGTCGCCGTCGCGTTCGAGGAGCCCACGCTGTTCTCGGCGAGCGTCGGGGAGAACGTCCTCATGGGCGCCGCCGCCGACGCCTCGGACGCCGAGCTGCACCGCGCCCTCGCCGTCGCCCAGGCCGAGTTCGCGCACGCGTTGCCGCAGGGCACGGACACGCAGGTCGGCGAGCAGGGGCTGAGCCTGTCCGGCGGTCAGCGGCAGCGGCTGGCGCTTGCCAGGGCGGTCGTGGGACGGCCGGACTTCCTGGTGCTAGACGACCCGCTGTCCGCGCTGGACGTGCACACGGAGGCCGCCGTGGAGGCCGCCCTGCGGGACGTGCTCGCCGACACCACCGCCCTGATCGTGGCGCACCGTCCGTCGACGGTGCTGCTCGCCGACCGGGTCGCCCTGCTGTCCGACGGCCGGATCGCGGCCGTCGGCACGCACCACGAACTGCTGCGCGACAACGCCGAGTACGCCCACCTGATGTCCGGGACGGAACTGGAGGCAGCCGGATGACCACGTCGACCACCATCTCCGCCCCCGTCACCGACGACGAGCCGCAGGAGCCGCCCAGGGCCGGCGACCCGTTCGACAAGGACGTCCTGCCCACCCCGCCGGGCGCGACCGGGACGCTGCTGCGGTCCCTGCTCGCGCCGATGAGGGCCCGGGTCGCCCTGACCACGCTCCTGCTGCTTCTGCAGCAGGCGGCCGTGCAGGCGGGCCCGCTGCTGGTGGCGTACGCCATCGACGACGCCGTGCCCGCGTTCCGCGCCCACGACAGCGGGCCGCTGATCGCGGTGGCGGTCGGCTATCTGCTGTGCGCGGCCGCCTCCGGCGCGCTCCAGTACGCCTTCGTCGTCACCTCCGCCCGGGTCAGCCAGGACGTGCTGCTCGATCTGCGCGGCCGGATCTTCCGCCATGCGCAGGCGCTGAGCATCGACTTCCACGAGCGATACACGAGCGGTCGACTGATCTCCCGCTCCACCACGGACGTCGAGTCGCTGCGCGAGCTGCTGGAGGAGGGGCTCCAGGAGCTGGTGACGGTGATCCTGTCCTGCGTGTACGTCGCGGCGATCCTGCTCTGGCTGGACCTGGGCCTCGGCGCGGTGGCGGTGGCGTCGTTCGGACCGCTGTGGTGGCTGGTCCGGCAGTACCGGCGGCGGGCGCGGCGGGTGTACACGACGCGGTCGACCGCGATCGCCGCGGTGATCGTGAAGTTCGTGGAGACGATGAACGGCATCCGCCCGGTGCGCGCGTTTCGCCGGGAGGCCGCCAACGACGCCGAGTTCCGTGTGCTGAACCGGCGGCACGAGCGGACGAACGGCGACGCGCTGCTGGAGATGGCCCGCTATGTCGTCGGTTCGCGGATCGTCGGCAACACGGCGGTCGCGCTGATCGTGCTGTGGGGCGCGTACCGCGTCGCGGACGGCACTCTGGCGCTGGGCGTGCTCGCGGCGGCGGTGCTGTATCTGCGGCGGATGTACGACCCGATCGACCGTTTCGGCATGTTCCTGAACTCCTACCAGTCGGCGGCGGCCTCGCTGGAGAAGATCGCCGGTCTGCTGGCCCAGACGCCGTCGGTGCCGGAGCCGACGGCGCCGAAGGAGCTCCCGGCCCTCGCCTGCGAGCACCCCGGCCGCGAGGTCGTCTTCGACGGCGTGCGCTTCGCCTACCGCACCGGCGGTGAGGTGCTGCCCCGCTTCGACCTCACGCTCCCCGCCGGGCAGACGGTGGCGGTGGTCGGCTCCACGGGCGCGGGCAAGTCGACGCTGGCGAAGCTGCTGGCCCGCTTCTACGACCCGACCGACGGGCGGGTGCTGCTGGACGGGGTGGACCTGCGCGAGCTGGCGGTGCCGGAGCTGCGGCGCGGGGTGGTGATGGTGACGCAGGAGTCGTTCCTGTTCTCCGGCACCGTCGCCGAGAACATCGCCATCGGGCGGCCGGACGCGAGCCGCGAGGAGATCGAGGGCGCCGCGAAGGCGATCGGCGCGCACGACTTCATCGCGGCGCTGCCCGAGGGGTACGACACGGACGTCCGCAAGCGGGGCGGCCGCATCTCGGCCGGTCAGCGTCAACTCGTCGCGTTCGCACGGGCGTTGCTCGCCGACCCGGCGGTGCTGATCCTCGACGAGGCGACCAGCTCGCTGGACATCCCGGGTGAGCGGGCGGTGCAGCGGGCGATGGCGACGGTGCTGAAGGACCGTACGGCCGTCGTGATCGCGCACCGGCTGTCGACGGTGGAGATCGCGGACCGGGTGCTGGTGATGGAGCACGGCCGGATCGTGGAGGACGGCAGCCCGGCCGAACTCGTGGCGGGCACGGGGCGGTTCGCGGGGCTGCACCGGGCGTGGCGGGACAGTCTGGCGTGAGCACCGCGAACGGGGCCGGGGACGGGGAGCGATGATCGACGCGTACGAGGATCCCGGCACGCCCGACAGCCGAAGTCCCGCCCGCTATCTGTGGTGGCTGGTGCGCAGTCAGCCGGGTCGGTCGGCGGCGGGGGCGTTGCTGGGGGTCGTGTCGCTGGCGATGCCCGCGGTGGTGCCGTATCTGCTGGCCCGCGCCATCGACGACGGCCTTGAGCCCGGTGACCGGGCCGCGCTGCTCGGCTGGGCGGCGGCCGTGCTGGTGGCCGGGGCGCTCGACGCCTGGCTGAACATCGCCCGGCACCGCACCATGACCCGGGTGCGGATGGACGCCAACTTCCGCACGGTCAAGGTCGTGGTCGGGCAGGCGGTCCGGCTCGGTGCCTCGTTGCGCCGGCAGGTCGCCGCCGGTGAGGTCGTCACGATCGGCGTGGGCGATGTGCAGACCGTCGCCACCGCCCTGACCGTGATCGGCCCGGGTGTCGGCGCGGTCGTCGCGTACGCCGTCGTCGCCGCGCTGCTGCTCGCCGTGTCCCCGCTGCTGGCCACCGTGATCCTGCTGGGCGTGCCGGTGATCGGCGTCCTGGTCGGGCCGCTGATGGGCCGTCTGCAGGGCACCGAGACCGTCTACCGGGAACGGCAGGGCACGCTGACCGCACGCATCGGCGACCTGGCCGGCGGGCTGCGCGTGCTGGGCGGACTCGGCGGCAAGGAGCTGGTCGCCGAGGCCTTCCGCCGCGACTCCCGGCGGCTGCGCGAGGAGGGCTACCGGGTCGGGGCGGTGACCAGCTGGATCCAGGCGCTGGGCCTCGGCCTGCCGACGGTGTTCCTGGCCGTGGTGACCTGGCTCGCCGCCCGGCTGGTGGCCCAAGGGGAGATCACCGTGGGCGAGTTGGTGTCCGTCTACGGCTATGTCGCGGTGCTGGTGGTGCCGGTGGCGTACTTCCTGGAGTTCGGCCAGCAGGTCAGCCGCGGGCTGGTGGCCGCGCGCCGGGTCGTACGGTTCCTGCGGCTCGACCCGCTGGACGGCGGCGGAGCGCACGACGCCCCGGCCGAGCCGTCCGTGCTGCACGACCCGGCCTCGGGCGTGCGGGTGCTGCCGGGGCGGCTGACGGCGCTGGCCTGCGAGCGGCCCGCCGACGCGGCGGAGGTCGTCGACCGGCTCGGGCGGTACACGCCGTCGGACGCGACCTGGGGCGGCGTACGGCTGGACGGGATCGCGCTCGCGCAGGTGCGGCAGCGGATCCTGGTCGCGGACCACGAGGCCGACCTGTTCGCGGGGACCCTGCGGGAGGTAATCCTCGGGCGGCGTACCGACGCCGACGACACGGCAGTGGCGCGAGCCGTGCATGCCGCCGTGGCCGACGACATCGTGCGGGGCCTGCCGGACGGGCTCGACTCGCGGATCGACGCCCAGGGGCGCAACCTCTCCGGCGGCCAGCAGCAGCGGGTACGGCTGGTGCGGGCGCTGCTGGCCGACCCCGAGGTACTGCTCACCGTGGAGCCGACGTCCGCGCTCGACGCGCACACCGAGGCGGCGGTCGCGGAGCGGATGCGGGGGGCGCGCAAGGGTCGTACGACCGTCGTCACCACCACGTCGCCGCTGGTGCTGGACCGGGCGGACACCGTGTACTTCCTGGTCGACGGCAAGGTCGCGGCCAGTGGGACCCATGAGGAGCTGCTGGCGTACGTGCCCGGATACCGGGCGCTGGTGGCGCGCGACGCGGATGCGGACGCGGCGGAGGTGGTGCGATGAGCGGGCAGCCGGGCCAGTTGCCCGTCGCCGGGCCCGCCGAGGTGCGGCGGGCGATGGCCGCACTGATCCGGGTCGACGGGCGGGCCTTCGCCGCCGTACTGGCGCTGAACGCGCTGGCCGCCGGGGTCGGACTGGCCGGGCCGTGGCTGCTGGGCCTGATCATCAACGAGGTGCGGGCGGGCGGCGGCGTCGACGTCGTCGACCGGCTGGCCCTCGCGCTCGTCGGGTGCGCGCTGGCGCAGCTGCTGCTGTCGCGGTGGGCGCGGTACGCCGGGCACCGGTTCGGGGAGCGGACGCTGGCGCGGATCCGGGAGGGCTTCGTCGACCGGGCGCTGTCGTTGCCCGCGTCGGTGGTGGAGCGGGCCGGGACCGGGGATCTGACGGCCCGCGGCACCGCCGATGTCACCGCCGTCGGCACCACGTTGCGGGACGCCGGGCCCGAGCTGCTCATCGCCTCGTTGCAGGTGCTGTTCCTGTTCGGCGCGGTCGTCGCGCTGGACCCGCTGCTGGGCGCGTGCGCGCTGCTGGGCTGGCTCGGCATCTGGTTCCCCCTGCGCTGGTACATGCGCCGGGCGCGCTCCGCCTACCTCGCCGAGGGCGCGGCCACCTCCGACGTCGCCGAGGTCCTCGCGGCCACGGCGACCGGCGCCCGCACGATCGAGGCGTTCGGGCTCCACAAGCGCCGGATCGCGGCGAGCCGGGACGCGCTTCAGGAGGCGCGCCGCACCCGGCTGCACACCCTGTGGCTGCGCAGCGTGTTCTTCCCGCCCGTGGACCTGGCCTACTCCTTCCCGGTCGTCGGCGTGCTGCTGGTCGGCGGCTTCCTGCACGAGCGCGGGACGGTGACCCTCGGGGCGGTCGCGGCCGCCGCGCTGTATCTGCGGCAGGTCACCCAGCCGCTGGACGTGTTCCTGATCCGCGTCGAGCAGTTGCAGATGAGCAACGCCTCCTTCGCCCGTGTGGAGGGGCTGGCGCTCGCGCCCCGCACGGCTCCGGCCGACTCCCCCGACCCGGCCGACGACCGCATCGACATGACCGGCGTGCGCTATGCCTACGACCGGGGCGGCGAGGTCCTGCGGGGCGTCGACCTGACGATCCGGCCCGGGGAGCGGCTCGCGGTCGTCGGCCCGTCCGGCGCGGGCAAGTCCACGCTGAGCAGGCTGCTGGCCGGCGTCGACGCGCCGAGCGCGGGCAGCGTCACGGTGGGCGGGGTGCCGGTCGCCGGGCTGGGACCGGAGCGGCTGCGGCGCCAGGTCGTGCTGGTGACGCAGGAGCACCACGTCTTCCTCGGCACGGTCCGCGACAACCTCCTGATCGCCGAACCGACCGCCACGGACGAGGAGTTGTGGACCGCGCTCACCGCGGTCGGCGCCGACACCTGGGTGCGCGCGCTGCCCGCCGGCCTCGACACCGAGCTGGGTGCGGGAGCGAGCCGCACCGACGGCTCGCAGGCCCAGCAACTCGCCCTCGCCCGCGTCGTCCTGGCCGACCCGCACACGCTGATCCTCGACGAGGCCACCGCGCTGCTCGATCCGGCGACCGCCCGGCACACCGAGCGCGCCCTGGCCGCCGTACTGAAGGGCCGTACGGTCATCGCGATCGCGCACCGGCTGCACACCGCGCACGACGCGGACCGGGTGGCGGTGATGGAGGCCGGGCGGATCACCGAACTCGGCACGCACGAGGAGCTGGTGGCGGCGGGCGGGGCGTACGCACGGCTGTGGCGGACGTGGCACGGGGAGCCGACGGCGTAGGGACCCGCGCATCCGCACTGCCGCAAATCCGCATATCGAACGTGAACTCCCGGACAACGAACGATTTCCGGCCAAAATTTTGACGCGCTCCTGACAGTCCACGCGCTCGGTGTCACGCTTCTCACGGCCACTTCACAGCAACCCCACATCCACGTCGCTGTGTTGTTCCCGTGGCCGCGTGCACCTGGTTTCGCGTTCTGCCCGGACGGCCCCCTCGCCGCCCGGATCTCCCCTGGCCGCGCGACCCGCGGCCACGCAGAAGGAGTCAGTGTTGAGTAGCAGTTCCTCATCGAGCAACGGTTCCTCCCACAGACGCACCCCCCGCGTAGCGGCCGTCGCCCTGGTCGGCGTCGCCGCCTTCCTCGCCGCCGCCGTGCAGTCCGGCGCCGCGACCGCCGCCCCGGAGAAGGCACCGTCGGCGTCGGCCAAGGCGGACCCGGGCGCCCTGCCCGTGAAGCTCACCCCGGCCCAGCGCGCGGCGCTGATCCGCGAGGCCGACGCCGGGAAGGCGGAGACGGCACGGGAGCTGAGCCTGGGCGCCCAGGAGAAGCTCCTGGTCCGGGACGTCGTCAAGGACGCCGACGGCACGGTCCACACCCGCTACGAGCGGACGTACGCCGGCCTGCCGGTCCTCGGCGGCGACCTGGTCGTCCAGACGTCGAAGTCCGGCGCCACCGAGGCCGTCACCAAGGCCACCCGCGTCACCGTCAAGGTGCCCTCGCTCCAGCCGACGATCGCCGCCGCGACGGCGGAGCGGCAGGCGCTCGGCGCCGCCCGCGCCGAGGACGCCAAGAGCCCGGACGTCAGCCGTGAACCGCGCAAGGTCGTCTGGGCCGCGAGCGGCAGGCCGACCCTCGCCTACGAGACGGTCGTCGGCGGCCTCCAGCACGACGGCACCCCGCAGGAACTGCACGTCGTCACCGACGCCACCACCGGCGAGAAGCTGTACGAGTGGGAGGCCGTCAAGAACGGCACCGGGAACACGGTGTACAGCGGCACGGTCCCGCTCACCACGACCCAGTCCGGCTCGACGTACAACCTCACCGACGGAGCGCGCGGCAACCACCGCACGTACAACCTGAACCGCGGCACCTCCGGCACCGGCACGCTCTTCTCCGGCCCGGACGACGTCTGGGGCAACGGCAGCCCGTCCAACCTGGAGTCGGCCGGCGCCGACGCCCACTACGGGGCCGCGCTGACCTGGGACTACTACAAGAACGTGCACGGCCGCAGCGGCATCCGCGGCGACGGCGTCGGCGCCTACTCGCGGGTCCACTACGGCAACAACTACGTCAACGCGTTCTGGTCCGACAGCTGCTTCTGCATGACGTACGGCGACGGATCGGGCAACGCCAACCCGCTGGTCTCGATCGACGTGGCCGCGCACGAGATGACCCACGGCCTGACCTCGGCGACCGCGAAGCTCGTCTACAGCGGCGAGTCCGGTGGCCTGAACGAGGCGACCTCCGACATCCTCGCCGCGGCCGTCGAGTTCTACGCGAACAACCCCTCCGACGTCGGTGACTACCTCATCGGCGAGGAGATCGACATCAACGGCGACGGCACGCCGCTGCGCTACATGGACCAGCCGAGCAAGGACGGCGCGTCGAAGGACAACTGGTACTCGGGCATCGGCTCGATCGACGTGCACTACTCGTCCGGTCCCGCGAACCACTTCTTCTACCTGCTGAGCGAGGGCAGCGGCGCCAAGGTCGTCAACGGCGTCAGCTACAACTCGCCGACCGCGGACGGGCTTCCGGTCACCGGCATCGGCCGGGCGAAGGCGGAGCAGATCTGGTTCAAGGCGCTCACCACGAAGTTCACCTCCACCACCAACTACGCGGGCGCCCGCACCGGCACGCTGGCGGTCGCCGGTGAGCTGTACGGCACGACGAGTGCCGAGTACAAGGCGGTGCAGGACGCGTGGGCGGGCGTCGCGGTCGGTACGCGCCCCGGCGGTCCGGGCGGCGGCACCTCCTTCGAGAACACCGGCGACGTGTCGATCCCGGACAACGGGGCGGCCGTGACCTCGTCGATCGCCGTGTCCGGGCGGGCGGGCAACGCCCCGGCGAACCTCCAGGTGGCCGTGGACATCGTGCACACCTGGCGCGGTGACCTGGTGATCGACCTGCTGGCCCCGGACGGGACGGCGTACCGCCTGAAGAACTTCAGCTCCTCGGACTCGGCGGACAACGTCAACACCACCTACACCGTCAACGCCTCCTCCGAAGTCGCCGACGGCACCTGGCGGTTGAGGGTGCAGGACCAGGCGGCGCGGGACACCGGCTACATCAACGGCTGGAAACTGACGTTCCCGTAAGTCGCGGGCGACAGCAGCCGGGTGCCGCTCCGGGAAGCTCAACTCCCCGGGGCGGCACCCGCTTTACATTTCTGAAACGTTCACCGGTCAGACAGCTTTGAGCCAACATCACTTCGGGGTCATGACATGTACGCGGCACTGATGTCACTCTTCCCTCACCCGCCGCACAACTTCCCGGTAACCCCCCACTCAAGGAGTTTGTGTGACCCCCCGCACTCCCCGCATCACGCGTCCTCACCGGCGCACCACCCTGGCCATCGCGACCGCGGTGGCGGCCGGAGCCCTCCTCACCACGAGCCTGACCTCGGCTTCCGCCCAGCCCCCGGCGGAGCCCACCGCCCGCGCGGCCACCCCGCTCGCGCTCTCCCCCACCGCCCGCACGGCCCTGATCCAGCAGGCGGACACGGAGAAGACGGACACGGCGAGCGAGATAGGCCTCGGCACCCAGGAAGAACTCGTCGTCCGGGACGTCGTCAAGGACGCCGACGGCACCCTCCACACCCGCTATGAGCGGACCTTCGCCGGCCTGCCCGTCCTGGGCGGCGACCTCGTCGTGCACGAGTCGCCGACCGGCGAGACGCTGGGCGTCACGAAGGCGACGAAGGCCGCCGTCAAGGTCGCGGACCTCACCCCGGACATCGCGAAGGCCACCGCCGAGAAGCAGGCCCTGAAGGCGGCCGAGGCCGAGGGTTCCACCAGATCGGAGGCCGATCGCGCGCCCCGCAAGGTCGTCTGGGCGGCCGAGGGCAGGCCCACGCTCGCCTACGAGACGGTCGTCGGCGGCTTCCAGCACGACGGCACCCCGCAGGAACTGCACGTCGTCACCGACGCCACCACCGGCGAGAAACTGTACGAGTGGGAGGCGATCCAGACCGGCACCGGCCACAGCCAGTACGGCGGAACGGTGACGATCGGCACCTCGCTGTCGGGGTCGACGTACCGGCTGACCGACCCGGCCCGCGGCAACAACCGTACGTACAACCTCAACCGCGCCACCTCCGGCACCGGCACCCTGTTCACCGACGCCGACGACACCTGGGGCAACGGCTCGTCGTCCAATGCCCAGACCGCCGCCGTGGACGCCCACTACGGCGCCCAGATCACCTGGGACTTCTACAAGAACGTCCTCGGCCGCAACGGCATCCGCAACGACGGCGTCGCCGCGTACTCCCGCGTCCACTACGGCAACGCGTACGTCAACGCCTTCTGGTCCGACAGCTGCTTCTGCATGACGTACGGCGACGGCGCGGGCAACGCCAAGCCGCTGACCTCCCTGGACGTGGCGGGCCACGAGATGACGCACGGCGTCACCTCGAACACGGCCGGGCTCAACTACTCCGGAGAGTCCGGCGGCCTGAACGAGGCCACCTCCGACATTCTCGGCACGGCGGTGGAGTTCCACGCGGCGAACGCCTCCGACCCCGGTGACTACCTCATCGGCGAGAAGGTCGACATCCGCGGCAACGGCACCCCGCTGCGCTACATGGACCAGCCGAGCAAGGACGGCAACTCGGCCGACTACTGGCGGTCGAACCTGGGCAGCCTGGACGTCCACTACTCCTCCGGCCCGGCGAACCACTTCTTCTACCTCCTGGCGGAGGGCAGCGGCACCAAGACCATCAACGGGGTCACCTACAACTCGCCGACGTCCAACGGCGCCACGGTCACCGGCATCGGCCGCGCCAAGGCCGTCCAGATCTGGTACAAGGCGCTGACCACGTACATGACGTCGACAACCCGCTACTCGGGCGCCCGTACGGCGACCCTGAACGCGGCGCGTGACCTGTACGGCTCCGGCAGCACCGAGTACAACGCGGTGGCGTCGGCCTGGACAGCGGTGAACGTCAGCTAGTTGACGTCTCGTTGACGGCGGCACCCGGCGGGAAGGCGACGCCGGGTGCCGCCCTACTCTTGGCGCATGTCGTTCACGTACGAGGATGTCGGCGCGACCCGCGAGACGGGCTTCTGCCCGCCCGGCTTCCACCCCCTGCACGTGCGTACCCGCATCGGCGAGGGCGAGCGGGTGTTCCACCGGGCCGCCGAGGCCCTGTGCACCTGGGAGATGCACCGCGCGACGGGCTTCGGCATCGAGGCCACCGCCGACCGCGCCGCCCCCGGCGTCGACGTCACCATCACCCTCGCCGGTCTGATCAAGGCCCCCTGCCGAGTCGTCTGGACACTGTCCGAGTACCGCCGCGCCGGCTGGGCCTACGGCACGCTGACCGGCCACCCGGAGTGCGGCGAGGAGGCGTTCGTGGTGGAGCGGACGGGGGACGGCACGGTGTGGCTGACGGTGTCGGCGTTCAGCCGGGGCGCGAAGTGGTACGCACGCGCGGGCGGACCGGCGACGCGGGGGTTGCAGGCGGCGTACGCGCGGAAATACGGGAAGGTGCTGCGCCGGCTGTGTGAGCCGGAGAACGAGTACTGAGCCCTTCCCGCACCGCACCTCACCGCATCAGCGCAGCAACACCCCCGCCCCCTCCACCACATCCTCCGACGGCACCGCCACCAGCCCCAGCTCCGCGCTCGTCGCTAGCAGCCGGTGCGCGGGCAGGATCCGTACCGTGTAGCCGTACGGGCCCGTCCGGTCCAGGGACAGCGGGCCCTCGTACACCCACCGGCCCTCGTCAAGTCCGCCCGCCGGTTTCAGCGGGACCGTCGACGCGTCGGCGATGCGGTCCTCGGAGTCCACACGCCCGGAGACCGCCTGGACCTCCACGTCCTCGGGGGCGAGGCCGCCGAGGGCGACGCGGACGCGGACGGTGAGGGTCGAGCCGAGTTCGGCCGTCGCCGTGGTGGCCGAGGTCTCGACGTGGTCCACCCGCACGCCGTGCCAGGACCGGCGCACCCGGGTCTTCCACTCGGCCAGTTCGCGCGCCGAGTCCGGGTCCATCGCACGGTGGGCGTGCGCGGCGGGGGCGTACAGCCGCTCCACGTACTCGCCGACCATCCGGCCGGCCAGCACCTTCGGGCCGAGCAGCATGAGCGTCTGGCGGACCATCTCGATCCAGCGGTCGGGCAGACCGCCGGGGCCGCGCTCGTAGAAGCGGGGCGTGACCCGCTGTTCGAGCAGGTCGTACAGCGCCGCCGCCTCGATGTCGTCGCGGCGGTCGGGGTCCGTGCCCGCCCCGTCGGCGGTCGGGATCGCCCAGCCGAAGTCGGGCTGGAACCACTCGTCCCACCAGCCGTCCAGCACGGAGAGGTTGAGGCAGCCGTTGAGCGCGGCCTTCATGCCGCTGGTGCCGCAGGCCTCCAGGGGGCGCAGGGGGTTGTTCAGCCAGATGTCGCAGCCGGGGTAGAGCTTCTGCGCCATCGCCATGCCGTAGTCGGGCAGGAACACGATCCGGTGCCGCACCCGCGGGTCGTCGGCGAACCGGACCAGCTCCTGGACGAGCCGCTTGCCGCCGTCGTCGGCCGGGTGCGCCTTGCCCGCGACGACGATCTGGATCGGCCGCTCGGGGTGCAGCAGCAGGTCCATCAGCCGGTCCCGGTCGCGCAGCATCAGCGTCAGTCGCTTGTACGACGGGACCCGCCGGGCGAACCCGATGGTGAGGACGTCCGGGTCGAGCACGCCGTCGATCCAGCCCAGCTCGGCCGTCCCGGCGCCGCGTTGCCGCCAGGAGGCCCGCAGCCGCTCCCGTACCTCGGTCACCAGCTGTTCCCGCAGGTTGCGGCGCAGCTCCCAGATGTCCTGGTCGGGGATGTCGGCGACGGCGTCCCACCGCTCCTCGCCGCCGGCGGTGAAGGCGTCCTCGGCGCGCTGGGCGCCGACCTGCCGGGCGCCGAGCTCGAACACCTCGGGGGCGATCCAGGTCGGGGCGTGCACGCCGTTGGTGACGGAGGTGATCGGCACCTCGTCGGGGTCGAATCCCGGCCAGAGCCCGGAGAACATCTCGCGGCTGACGTTGCCGTGCAGCAGGGAGACACCGTTGGCGCGCTGGGCCAGGCGCAGGCCCATCACGGCCATGTTGAACAGGTTGGGTTCGCCGCCCGGATACGTCTCCATGCCGAGCTGGAGGATGCGCTCGACGTCGATGCGCGGGAGTTCGGCGTCCGGCCCGAAGTGCCGGGCGACCAGCTCGCGGTCGAAGCGGTCGATGCCGGCCGGGACGGGCGTGTGGGTGGTGAAGACGGTACCGGCACGGACGGCTTCCAGCCCGGAGTCGAAGTCGAGCCCGGCATCGCACAGCTCGGCGATCCGCTCCAGCCCCAGAAACCCGGCGTGCCCCTCGTTCGTGTGAAAGACCTCGGGCTCGGGATGCCCGGTGAGCCGGCAGTACGTCCGCACGGCCCGCACACCTCCTATCCCCAGCAGCATCTCCTGCAACAGCCGATGCTCACTGCCGCCGCCGTACAGCCGGTCGGTCACGCCCCTCTCGCGGAGGTCGTTCTCCTCGACGTCGGAGTCGAGCATCAGCAGCGGCACCCGGCCGACCTGGGCGAGCCAGATCCGGGCGCGCAACTGCCGGCCGCCGGGCAGGGCGAGGGTGACCTGGGCGGGCGTCTCGTCCTCCTCCTTGAGCAGGACGAGGGGCAGCTCGTTGGGGTCGAGGACGGGGTAGTGCTCCTGCTGCCAGCCGTCCCGGGAGAGGGTCTGCCGGAAGTATCCGTGCCGGTAGAGCAGCCCGACCCCGATCAGCGGTACGCCGAGGTCGCTGGCCGCCTTGAGGTGGTCGCCGGCGAGGATGCCGAGACCGCCGGAGTACTGGGGCAGGGCTGCCGTGATGCCGAACTCCGGGGAGAAGTAGGCGACGGCGGCGGGCAGTTCACCGGGCTGCGCCTGGTACCAGCGCTCCCCGGTGACGTAGTCGCCCAGGTCGTCGGCGACGGTGGTCAGCCGGCGCAGGAAGCGGCGGTCCTCGGCCAGCTCGGCGAGCCGCGCGGGCGGGACGCTGCCCAGCAGCCGTACTGGGTCACCGCCCGACGAAGCCCACCGCTCCGGATCGACGGACTGGAACAGCTCGCGCGTCTCCGTGTGCCAGGACCAGCGCAGGTTCCGCGCCAGATCACTGAGCGGCCGAAGGGGTTCGGGGAGAACGGGTCGGACGGTGAATCGACGGATCGCCTTCACATTCCACCTCGTCAGCGTGCGGAGAAGGACGCACAGCGGTGTGCGTCCCGTCATCAGAGTCGACGGTAGTGGTTACTTCGGCGTCGGTGGGGGCGCGCTGGGATGATCGGGGGGCACTACGGCGCGTCGGGGTCCGTGAACTCCACGTCGTCGGGCAGAACGTGCCCGAACAGTTCGAGACGACGGGCGACGGCGGCGGGGGTGCGGTCGAGTTGGTCGGCGGCGCGGAGGATGTGGGCGAGGGCGGGAGTGACCTTGCCCGCGCCGAAGGCCGCCGGAACTCCCCAGAGCGCCGCGCGCTCGCCGACCGGGCCCCGTTGCAGGGTCCGCATGGCACGGTCGAGGGCGTCGGTGTGCTCGCTCAGGGCGAGTTCGACGGCGAGGTGCGGGCAGTCGGTGGACATCGCCCGGCGACGCGGGCCGTCCGGCTGCCAGGTCACCTTCCCCAGTGCGGCGCGGAAGGACTCGCCGTCCACGGGGCGCTGACGCCGAGGTGTTCGGCGACGAGGGAGGAGAGCAGCATCGGGTCGACGGACATGTGATGGGCGACGGTGAGGAGGGTGCCGACCATCTCCCAGTCGACCGTGTGCTCGGCGGCGCGCTGGGCGGCGACGGTGTCCTGCTCGCAGGGCTGCCACTGCTCCAGGTCCAGGCCGATCAGTTCGACGAGCTGCCACAACCGGTCGGGGCTGAGCACCTCGCGGACGAGCTCCGGTTCGAACTCCGGCCCGTCCGGCAGACGCTCCAGGCCGGCGAGCCCGGATCGCCGTACGGCACCGCGGGTCGCGGGCAGCCGCAGCAGCCACTGCCGGGCGAGCCACCAGGCGATGGCACGGGCCTCGGCGTCCCGGCCGCGCTGCCGGGCCCGGCGCTCCCGGTCCATCAGCGCCAGATGCCCGGCGCAGTACCGGTCGAAGGCTCCCCGGTCGGCGAAGCCGCAGTCCGCGGTGGCCCCGGGTGCGCCGTCCACCAGGGTCCAGGGCCTGATGTCCCGTGCCAGATGGGCGAACTGCGTACCGAACGCGGTGTAGAGGAAGGGACCCGCCACGAGCAGGGCGGCCTCGGTGAGGCTGAGGCCCGGCGGTTGCCGGTCGCCGTCCCGTCCCGTGGGGGCGGAGGCGGAGTCGTACAGCATGGTCGCGATGCCGCGTCGCATCCGGCTCTCGCTGCCCGTGGGCCGCCAGATGTCACCGTGTTCGGCGAGCCACGTGTCGGCGACGTCGGTCGTGCGCCCCCACAGGCCGACGAGCCGCGCGACCGCGTCCCGCACCTGCCCCACGGCCTCCTCGGCGGCGGCTTCGTCGAGCCGTTCGCAGACCACCCGCCGCCACGCCTCGTGCTCGACGACCGTCTTCTGCCAGGGGTGCTGGGGGGCCTGGCCCGCACGGGCGATATGGCCGATTCCGCCCGCACACGCGTCCTTGTGGTGGTTCACACCGCACGAGAGGCTGCCAACCGGCGTGCCGTGCCCGCGTGGGCGGGTCGGCGGGCGTCGAGGCGAGGAGGGGAACGCAGACCATGGCACGGACGCGAACTTGGCGTCTGCGCCGGGTGGGGGGCCTGACCGCGGTGACGTGTGCCGCGGTCCTCACGGCCGGTGTCCCGCCCGCGCAGGCCGCACCGGAGGGGCGGATCGTCGGGGCCGGGGCACCCGGTTCCGTCAGCGGCAGTTATGTGGTGACGCTCAAGGGGGGTACGACGGCCTCGTCGGCGGGCGGCAGGGGCATCGCCGACCGGTACGGGGTCAGAATCAGCCATGTCTACGGCACCGCGCTGAACGGGTACGCCGTACGGGCCGACGAGAGACAGGCGAAACGGCTCGCGGCCGATCCGCGCGTCGCCTCCGTCGTCCAGGACACCCGCGTGGTCGCCGAGCACACCCAGAAGAACCCGCCGTCCTGGGGGCTGGACCGCGTCGACCAGCGGAACCTGCCGCTCGACCAGCGCTACACCTGGCCCGACTCGGCGGGCAGCGGGGTCACGGTGTACGTGATCGACACCGGGATCCGGATCAGCCACAAGGAGTTCGGCGGGCGGGCCAGTTACGGCTGGGACTTCGTCGGCCGGGACAAGTCGGCGGGCGACGGGAACGGGCACGGCACCCACGTCGCCGCCACCGTCGCCGGCGCGAACCTGGGCATCGCCAAGAAGGCCAAGGTCGTCGCCGTACGCGTGCTCGACAACGCCGGCGGCGGTACGACCGCCCAGGTCATCGCCGGGATCGACTGGGTGACCAGGCACGCCCGCAAACCGGCCGTCGCCAATGTGAGCCTCGGCGGCTTCCACAACGCCCAGTTGGACGCCGCCGTACGCAACTCCATCGCCTCCGGCGTCACCTACACCGTCGCCGCGGGCAACGACGGACTCCCGGCCGGGCTCTACTCACCGGCGGGTGTCCGCGAGGCGATCACGGTCGGCGCCACGAACCGCACCGACGCCCGGCCGTCGTTCTCCAACCACGGCTCGGCACTGGACCTGTTCGCGCCAGGTGTCTCGATCACCTCCGCCGGCCACCGCAGCGACACCGCCCGGGCGACCTTCTCGGGTACGTCGATGGCGTCGCCGCACGTCGCCGGCGCGGCCGCGCTCTATCTGGCGGGCCGTCCGAAGTCCACTCCGGCGCAGGTCGCCAAGGCGCTCGTGGCGGGCGCGGCCTCCGGAAAGGTCTCCGGGCGCGGCCTCGGTTCACCGAACAAACTTCTTCAAGTACCGCGGTCGTAGCGGCGCATTCCAGACCTGGTGCCAGCATCGGCCCCGTTCATTCCGAACGGGGCCGGTCTTGTGCGTAGACATACGCGCGAGTAGTTAACAAAGTGCCGGATTGCCCACCCGAATAGGGTGGGAAGGCTCCAGCGGTACGCCCCACAGGCACACCCCGCGCACGACCCCACCTCCCCACAGCCATCCGCCCACCCAGTTGACGCGGAACGGAGCGGTGATGCCCGCAACGCACCACTCGTCAGCACCCCCGACAGCCAGCACCGACAGCACCGAAGCTCTGCCCGTGCGCCCGGTGGACGACGGTTCGCCGGCCCCGGAGTCACCCTCCGCGGGCGACGTCACCGCCGTCGGGCGCATACCGGTCCTCGACGTCCGCCCGGTCGTCCAGCACGGGCGCCGGCCCGCGAAGGCGGTGACCGGCGAGACGTTCGAGGTCTCGGCCACCGTGTTCCGCGAGGGCCACGACGCGGTCGCCGCCAATGTCGTGCTCAAGGATCCGGACGGCCTCCCCGGCCCGTGGACGCCGATGCGCGAGCTCGCCCCCGGCACCGACCGCTGGGGCGCCACCGTCACCGTCGGCCGGCCCGGCCTGTGGACGTACACCGTTGAGGCGTGGGGTGATCCGGTCAGTACCTGGCGCCACCACGCCCACATCAAGATCCCCGCGGGGATCGACACGGACCTGGTCCTGGAGGAGGGCGCACGGCTGTACGAACGCGCCGCCGAAGGTACGCCCGACGACGACCGGTCCGTGCTGCTCACCGCCGTCGCCGCGCTGCGCGACGACACCCGCCCCGCCGCCTCCCGGCTGGCCGCCGCGTTGACGCCGGAGGTGGACGCGGTTCTCGCCCGGTATCCGCTGCGGGAGTTGGTGACCGCGTCCGAGCCGTTGCCGCTGCTGGTGGAGCGGGAGCGGGCACTGTTCGGGTCGTGGTACGAGTTCTTCCCGCGTTCCGAGGGCACGCCCGAGCGCCCCCACGGCACGTTCCGCACGGCCGCCCGCCGGCTTGCGGACATCGCCGCGATGGGCTTCGACGTGGTCTACCTGCCGCCGATTCACCCGATCGGCACCACCTTCCGCAAGGGCCGCAACAACACCCTGTCCGCCGGCCCCGACGACGTCGGCGTGCCCTGGGCCATCGGCTCCCCCGAGGGCGGCCACGACGCCGTCCACCCCGGCCTGGGCACCCTGGAGGACTTCGACTGGTTCGTCACCCAGGCCGCAGCTCACGGCCTGGAGGTCGCCCTCGACTTCGCCCTGCAGTGCTCCCCGGACCACCCCTGGGTGGACAAGCATCCCCAGTGGTTCCACCACCGCCCCGACGGCACGATCGCCCACGCCGAGAACCCGCCGAAGAAGTACCAGGACATCTACCCCATCGCCTTCGACCGGGACATGGACGGCCTGGTCGCCGAGACCCTGCGGGTGCTGCGGCACTGGATGGCCCACGGCGTGCGCATCTTCCGCGTGGACAACCCGCACACCAAGCCGGTGATGTTCTGGGAGCGGGTCATCGCCGACATCGGCCGCACCGACCCGGACGTGATCTTCCTGGCGGAGGCTTTCACCCGTCCCGCGATGATGCACACCCTCGCCCAGATCGGGTTCCAGCAGTCGTACACGTACTTCACCTGGCGCAACACCAAGCAGGAGCTGACGGAGTATCTGACCGAGCTGTCGGGTGAGGCCGCGAGCTACATGCGGCCGAACTTCTTCGTCAACACGCCCGACATCCTGCACGC
The DNA here is from genome assembly GCF_015712165.1 of Streptomyces spinoverrucosus. Lineage (NCBI taxonomy): Bacteria > Bacillati > Actinomycetota > Actinomycetes > Kitasatosporales > Streptomycetaceae > Streptomyces > Streptomyces spinoverrucosus. The sequence continues at coordinate 2,559,604 of NZ_JADPZX010000001.1, forward strand.
CTACCTCCAGCACGGCGGCCGTCCCGCCTTCGAGGCCCGCGCGGTCCTCGCCGCGACCCTCTCCCCCACCTGGGGCGTCTACAGCGGCTACGAGCTGTGCGAGAACACCCCGCTGCGCGAGGGCAGCGAGGAGTACCTCGACTCGGAGAAGTACCAGCTCAAGGCCCGCGACTGGGACGACCCGAACAGCATCGCCCCCCTCATCACTCGGCTCAACGCCATCCGCGGGCAGAGCCCCGCGCTGCGGCAGTTGCGCAACCTGCACTTCCACCACGCCGACCAGGAAGCGGTGATCGCGTACTCGAAGCGGTCGGGATCGAACACGGTTCTGGTGGTCGTCAACCTCGACCCCCACCACACCCAGGAGGCCACGGTCTCGTTGGACATGCCGCAACTCGGCCTGGACTGGCACGAGTCGGTGCCGGTGCGCGACGAGCTCACCGGCGAGACCTATCACTGGGGCAGGACCAACTATGTGCGCCTTGAGCCGGGCCACAGGCCCGCGCACATCTTTTCGGTTCTGCGACCGTCCACCCCGCAGATCGGAGGGTCACCCACAACATGATCGTCAACGAGCCCGTCCCGGACACCTTCGAGGACACACCCGCCAAGGACCGGGACCCTCAGTGGTTCAAGCGCGCCGTCTTCTACGAAGTCCTCGTCCGCTCCTTCCAGGACAGCAACGGCGACGGCGTCGGCGACCTCAAGGGCCTCACCGCCAAACTCGACTATCTGCAGTGGCTCGGCGTCGACTGCCTCTGGCTCCCGCCCTTCTTCAAGTCCCCGCTGCGCGACGGCGGCTACGACGTCTCCGACTACACCGCCGTCCTGCCGGAATTCGGTGACCTCGCCGACTTCGTGGAGTTCGTCGACGCCGCCCACCAGCGCGGCATGCGCGTCATCATCGACTTCGTCATGAACCACACCAGCGACCAGCACCCGTGGTTCCAGGAGTCGAGACGAGACCCCGACGGCCCCTACGGCGACTACTACATGTGGGCCGACGACGACAAGCAGTACCAGGACGCCCGGATCATCTTCGTCGACACGGAAGTGTCCAACTGGACCTTCGACCCGGTGCGCAAGCAGTACTTCTTCCACCGGTTCTTCTCCCACCAACCGGACCTCAACTACGAGAACCCGGCCGTCCAGGAGGAGATCCTCTCGGCGCTGCGCTTCTGGCTGGACCTCGGCATCGACGGCTTCCGTCTGGACGCCGTGCCCTACCTCTACGCGGAGGAGGGCACCAACTGCGAAAACCTTCCGGCGACCCACGAGTTCCTGAAGCGGGTGCGCAAGGAGATCGACGCCCACTATCCGGACACGGTGCTGCTCGCGGAGGCCAACCAGTGGCCCGAGGACGTCGTCGACTACTTCGGCGACTACACCTCCGGCGGCGACGAATGCCACATGGCCTTCCACTTCCCGGTCATGCCGCGCATCTTCATGGCCGTACGGCGGGAATCCCGCTACCCGGTATCGGAGATCCTCGCCAAGACCCCGGCGATCCCCTCCGGCTGCCAGTGGGGCATCTTCCTGCGCAACCACGACGAGCTCACCCTCGAAATGGTCACCGACGAAGAGCGCGACTACATGTACGCGGAGTACGCCAAGGACCCGCGCATGCGCGCCAACATCGGCATCCGCCGCAGGCTGGCGCCCCTGCTCGACAACGACCGCAACCAGATCGAGCTGTTCACGGCTCTGCTGCTGTCGCTCCCGGGCTCGCCGATCCTCTACTACGGCGACGAGATCGGCATGGGCGACAACATCTGGCTCGGCGACCGAGACGCCGTCCGCACTCCCATGCAGTGGACGCCCGACCGCAACGCGGGCTTCTCCTCCTGCGACCCGGGACGGCTCTTCCTGCCGACGATCATGGACCCGGTCTACGGTTACCAGGTCGCCAACGTCGAGGCGTCGATGTCCTCGCCGTCGTCGCTGCTGCACTGGACCCGCCGGATGATCGAGATCCGCAAGCAGAACCCAGCCTTCGGCCTCGGCTCGTACACCGAACTCCAGTCCTCCAACCCGGCCGTACTGGCGTTTCTGCGGGAGCACGGCGACGACCTCGTGCTGTGCGTGCACAACTTCTCCCGCTTCCCGCAGCCGACCGAACTCGACCTGCGCACCTTCAGCGGACGCCATCCGGTCGAGCTGATCGGTGGGGTCCGCTTCCCAGCGATCGGCGAACTGCCGTACCTGCTCACCCTCGCGGGGCACGGCTTCTACTGGTTCCGGCTCCGCAAGGACGCCGCCTAGAACGTCCGGGGCGGGGCGGTTTCTCCCGTCCCGCCCGGGGCACGCATCAGTAACACCCCGTCCGCCCGCGTGAGCCGAGACCGGCTGACAGCGCCCGCAGGCGAACCGGAGAAGGGGAAAGGACGCACGCCATGTCGGAAGCCGTCATCCGCCCCGCCACGGCCGGCCCCGGCCTTCTCGCATCACTGGATCCGCTGCTGCGGGAATGGCTGCCACGCCAGCGCTGGTTCGCCGGAAAAGGGCGCCCGGTCACCGGGTGCTCGCTGGTGGCGGCCACCGAACTGCTGCCCGTCGGCGGCAAACTGGGCCTGTACCACCTGCTCGTCCAGGTCCACCAGCCGCCCACACCGATCCCGGGCCCGGGCACCGCCCCGGTCCCCGGCGACTGCTACCAGCTCCTCCTCGGAGTCCGCGAGGCACTGCCTCCCCGGCTGGCACCCGCGCTGATCGGCCACGTGACCGAGGGCCCGCTCACCGGACACACGGTGTACGAAGCCCTGTACGACCCCCGGCCCGCCGAAGTGCTCCTGGAGGCACTGCGCACCCAGGCCCGCATCGGCGGCCTCCGCTTCGAACGCGACCCGCACCAGGAGATCCGGCCCGGACTGGTCAGCCGCGCGGTGACCGCCGAGCAGTCCAACTCCTCGGTCATCTACGGAGATACGTTCATCCTGAAGTTGCTCCGCCGCATCGTCGCCGGCGTCAACCCCGACCTGGAGCTGCCGCTCGCGCTGGCCCGCGAGGGCTGCCCCCGGGTGCCCGCGCCGACGGCATGGCTGGAGGCGGAGCTGGCCGGGCAGTCGTACATCCTCGGTGTCCTCCAGCCCTACGTCCAGGGCGCCACCGACGGCTGGGAGCTGGCCCTGCACGAGCTGGCCAAGGGCGAGGACTTCGACACCGACGCGCGGGCGCTCGGCCGGGCCACCGCCGAGGTGCACACGGCACTGGCCCGCGCCCTGCCGACCGTCACCCTCGGCCACACCCAGCTGCGCTCGACGGTCGACGGCATGATCGGACGCCTCGACCTCGCCGCACAGGCGGTGCCCGCGCTGCGGCCGTACGTCCCCGGGCTGCGCTCCGCGTTCGAGGCGCTGGCCGACCTCGCGGCCGAGGGTCAGACCTGGACCGCCCAGCGCATCCACGGCGACCTGCATCTCGGGCAGTGCCTGCGCTCGCCGACCGGCGAGTGGTCACTGATCGACTTCGAGGGCGAACCGGCCCGACCGCTCGCCGAACGCCGGATGCCGCAGCCGACCGTGCGGGACATCGCCGGGATGCTGCGCTCCTTCGACTACGCGGCCCACTCCGTGCGGCCGTCGGTGCCGGGTTGGGCGGAGCACTGCCGGGCCGCGTACTGCTCCGGGTACGCCGAGATATCCGGCCGCGATCCGCGAACCGACCCGGTACTGCTGCGTGCCCATGAGACCGACAAGGCCGTTTACGAGGTCGTCTACGAGGCCCGGCACCGCCCCGACTGGCTCCCCGTGCCGCTGTCGGCGATACGGCGCCTCGCCTCGAACCGACCGACCTGACCCTCCCAGGAGGCTCCGCCCGTGACCCCCAGTACCACCTCCTCCAGCGGCTCCGACCCGAACACGACGGCCGAGGAGACCACGGCCCACCAGGAGAAGGCCGCCGTACCGAAACAGGCGACCGCCCCCGAGGAGACGGCCGCACCGACAACGCCGACGACGATCGCCAAGAAGGCGCCTGCGAAGAGGGCGACGGCCAAGAAGGCGAGCGCCGAGAAGGCCGTCGCGAAGAAGGCGAGCGCCGAGAAGGCCGTCGCGAAGAAGGCCGCGTCGAAGGCGGTGACGGCCAAGAAAGCGACGGCGAAGAAGGCAAGTGCTGGGAAGGCGGTCGCCAAGAAGGCAAGCGCCGAGAAGACCGTCGCCAAGAAGGCAAGCGCCGAGAAGGCCGTCGCGCAGAAGGCAAGCGCCGAGAAGACCGTCGCCAAGAAGGCAAGCGCCGAGAAGACCGTCGCCAAGAAGGCGAGCGCCGAGAAGGCCGTCGCGAAGAAGGCAAGCGCTGAGAAGGCCGTCGCGCAGAAGGCGGTGGCGAAGAAGGCCGCGTCGAAGACGGCGGCGGCCAAGGCCGTGGCGGCCAAGACGGCGACCGCGAAGAAGACCGCTGCCGCGAAGAAGACCGCTGCCGCGACGAGCGCGTCCGCCAAGAGGATCGCGCCCGCGAAGAGGACGACGGCGGCCGAGAAGTCCCCCGCCGCCGAGACCGCCACCCCGAAGAAGAGGACGGCCGGCAAGAAGGACACCCCCCAGCCCGCCGTCACCCTCGTCTCCCCCGCCCTCGACGCCGCCGACCGCGACCGGCTGCTCACCGGCACCCATCACGACCCGCATTCCGTCCTCGGCGCGCACCCGGCACCGGACGGCGGTGTGATCTTCCGCGCCTTCCGCCCCTACGCCCTCTCCGTCACCGTCGTCGCCGACGACCGCCGCGTCGAGCTTCACGACGACGGCGGCGGCTTCTTCTCCGGCCTGCTGCCGCTCACCGACGTCCCCGAGTACCGGCTCCACGTGGAGTACGAGGGCACGGTCCTCGACACCGAGGACCCGTACCGCTTCCTCCCCACCCTCGGCGACCTCGACCTGCATCTGATCGGCGAGGGCCGGCACGAGCAGCTCTGGCGGGCGCTAGGTGCCGAGCCGATGACGCACCAGGGCGTGACCGGCACCCGCTTCACCTTGTGGGCGCCGAACGCGCGCGGCGTGAGCCTGGCCGGCGGCTTCAACTACTGGGACGGCACCGGCTTCCCGATGCGTTCACTGGGCGGCACCGGCGTCTGGGAGCTCTTCGTACCCGGCATCGGCGAGGGTGAGCTGTACAAGTTCGAGATCACCCGTCCCGACGGTTCGAAGACCCTGCGCGCGGACCCGCTGGCCCGCCGCACCCAGGCCCCGCCGGACACGTCGTCCATCGTGCACGCCTCGCACTACGAGTGGGGCGACGCGGAGTGGCTGGAGCGCCGGGGGGCGACCCCTGTGCACGAGGCCCCGTTCTCCGTCTACGAGGTCCACCTCCCGTCCTGGCGACCGGGGCTGACGTATCGACAGCTCGCCGAGCAGCTCCCCGCGTACGTCAGGGACCTCGGTTTCACGCACGTCGAGCTGATGCCGGTCGCCGAGCATCCCTTCGGCGGCTCCTGGGGCTACCAGGTCACCGGCTTCTACGCGCCCACGGCCCGCCTCGGCACCCCGGACGACTTCCGGTACTTCGTCGACGCCTGCCACCGGGCCGGCATCGGTGTGCTCATGGACTGGGTGCCGGCGCACTTCCCGCGCGACGACTGGGCGCTGGCCGAGTTCGACGGCCGCCCGCTCTACGAGCACGCGGACCCGCTGCGGGCCGCGCACCCCGACTGGGGCACGCTGGAGTTCGACTTCGGCCGCAAGGAGGTCCGCAACTTCCTGGTCGCCAACGCCGTCTACTGGTGCGAGGAGTTCCACATCGACGGCCTGCGGGTGGACGCGGTCGCCTCGATGCTCTACCTCGACTACTCGCGTGAGCCGGGCCAGTGGTCCCCGAACGAGCACGGCGGCCGGGAGAACCTGGACGCGGTGGCGTTCCTGCAGGAGATGAACGCGACGGTCTACCGCCGCGCTCCCGGCGTGGTCACCATCGCGGAGGAGTCCACCGCCTGGGACGGCGTCACCCGCGCCACCCACCACAAGGGCCCGAGCGGCTTCGGCGGCCTCGGCTTCGGCCTGAAGTGGAACATGGGCTGGATGCACGACTCGCTGCAGTACATGGCGCACGAGCCGTTCCATCGCAAGTACCACCACCACGAGATGACGTTCTCGATGGTGTACGCGTACAGCGAGAACTACGTCCTGCCCATCTCCCACGACGAGGTGGTGCACGGCAAGCGCTCACTGGTGTCGAAGATGCCGGGCGACTGGTGGCAGCAGCGCGCCAACCACCGTGCCTACCTGGGCTTCATGTGGGCGCACCCGGGCAAGCAGCTCCTCTTCATGGGCCAGGAGTTCGCGCAGGGCGCGGAGTGGTCCGAGGCGCACGGGCCCGACTGGTGGCTGCTCGACCCGCAGTACGGCGCCGAGGCCGACCACCGCGGCGTCCGCGACCTGGTCCGCGACCTCAACACCGGCTACGGCCGCACCCCCGCCCTCTGGCAGCGCGACACCCACCCGGAGGGCTTCCAGTGGGTCGTCGGCGACGCGGCGGAGGACAACGTCCTGGCCTTCCTCCGCTACGACGCCGCGGGCACCCCGCTGCTGGCGATCAGCAACTTCTCCCCGGTGGTCCGCCACGACTACCGCGTGGGCGTCCCCGACGAGATCCCGGCCTGGCACGAAACCCTGAACACGGACGCCGCCCGCTACGGCGGAAGCGACGTGACCAACCCCGACCCGATCAAACCGGAAGCCATGCCCTGGCACGGCCGCCCAGCCGGCATCCGCCTGACACTGCCACCCCTGGCAACGGTGTGGCTGCAACCGTCATAGCCGGGACCCACCCCACCAACCCCCCGCCCGCCCGACCCGGACAGCCACTCCGCCCGCCCGACCCGGACAGCCACTCCGGCCGACCGAGCCGGGCGGCCCCCCCCACCCGACCGAGCCGACCAGCCCACCCCCGCCCGACCGAGCCGACTGGCTCGCCTCTTGGCCGACCGAGTCGGGTGGTGGGTGGGCATAGGGCCGGGGGTCTGGGGGCGGAGCCCCCAGGGGCGGTCAGGTCGATGCCGGGGACGTCTCCGTCAGGCCGCGCGGCAGCGCACCCGTGTGCAGGACACCCAGCCGCTGCGTCGCCCGGGTCAGGGCGACGTACAGATCGCTCGTGCCGTACACGCCCGGCTCGACAACCAGCACCGAGTCGAACTCCAGACCCTTCGCCTGACGCGGGTCCAGCAGGACGACGGTCCGCGTCAGGTCCGGCTCGGCGCCCGCCGTCACGCCCTCCAAGCGGGCGGCGAGTCGCCGGTGCAGATCGCGCGGGGCGATGACGGCCAGCCGCCCCTCGGCCGGGGTGAGTTCCCCGACCGCCTTGGCGACCGCGCCGGGCAGGTCGTCGGTGGCGCGGATCCAGGGACGTACACCTGTGGACCGTACGGAACTCGGCGGTTCGAAGTCCGGGTCCTTCGCCCGTACGACCGCCGCCGCGAGGTCCATGATCTCGGCGGGGGTGCGGTAGTTGACGCCCAGGCGCGTGTGCTCCCAGCGGTCCTCGACGTAGGGCTGAAGGATCTTCGACCAGGACCCGACCCCGGCCGCCTCCGCCGTCTGCGCCGGATCGCCGACCAGCGTCATCGACCGCGTCGGGCTGCGCCGCATCAGCAGCCGCCACGCCATCGGCGACAACTCCTGCGCCTCGTCCACGATGATGTGCCCGAACGCCCAGGTACGGTCGGCCGCCGCCCGTTCGGCGGCACTGCGGTGGTCGTCCTCCTCGTGCCGCTCGGCGAACCGCTCGGCGTCGATGATGTCGTGCGCCGACAACACCTCGCTGTCCTCGTCGTGCTTGTCCTCGAACTCGTACGTCCGGGACGCGTACGACACGTCCAGCACACCTTGCGCGTACGACACCTGCCGCTCCCGCTCACGTTCCGCGCGCGCCCGTGCCGCCCGGTCGTCCTCACCGAGCAGTTCGGCCGCCTCGTCGAGCAGCGGTACGTCCGCCACGGTCCACGCCCGCGTCACCGGGCGGCGGATCGCGGCGGCGTCTTCGTCGCTGACGTATCCCTCGGGGTCGGCGAGGAAGTCGGCGACCAGCCGTTGCGGGGTGAGGACCGGCCACAGCTGGTCGATGGCGGACCAGACCTCGGGGTTCTCGGCGAGGTCGTCGCGGATCTGCGTGATGTCGCTGGGGTCGAGGAGGTTGGAGCCGTCGTAGGGGTCGGTGCCGACCCGTTCGGCGTACAGCTCGGTGAGGGTGTTGAGGATGTGCCCCTCGAAGTGCTCGCGGGCCGGGTTGTGCGGCAGCTTGGCGGCGCGGGTCCGCTCCTGGGCGACGCCGACGAGGCCGTCGTCGAGCATCAGGATCTCGCGGTCGTGCGCGATCGCGATCACCGGGTCGGGCAGCGCCTGCCGGTCCCGTACGACGGCGGCGAGTACGTCCGCCATCTCGGCGCGGCCCTTGACCGCGGCCGCCTCCGGTGTGTCGGTCGCCGTCGCCTTCACACCGGGGAAGAGCTCGCCGACCGTCGCCAGCAGCACGCCGGTCTCGCCGAGCGAGGGCAGCACCTCGCCGATGTAGCCGAGGAACGCGGGGTTGGGGCCGACGATGAGGACGGCTCGCCTGGCGAGCAGTTCGCGGTGTTCGTACAGCAGATACGCCGCCCGGTGCAGGGCCACCGCGGTCTTGCCGGTGCCGGGGCCGCCCTCGACCACCAGGACGCCTTGGTGCGGCGCGCGGATGATCTCGTCCTGCTCGGCCTGGATGGTCTGCACGATGTCGGCCATCCGGCCGGTGCGCGCGGAGTTCAGCGCGGCGAGCAGTACGGCGTCCCCGCTGGGGTCCTCGTAACCGGTGCGGGTGGCGTCGTCGACGTCGAGGAACTCGTCGTGCAGGGCGGTGACGCGGCGGCCGTCGGTGGAGATGTGCCGACGGCGGCTGAGGCCCATCGGGGTGTGCCCGGTGGCCAGGTAGAAGGGGCGGGCGACCGCGGCCCGCCAGTCGATCAGGATCGGGGTGCGCTCGGCGTCGTCGGCGCGCAGGCCGATCCGGCCGATGTGGTGACTGGTGCCGGAGGTGAGGTCGATCCGGCCGAAGCAGAGCGAGCCGTCCACCGCGTTCAGCGCGGCCAGCAGCCCGGACCGCTCGGCGACCAGGATGTCCCGCTCCAGGCGGGCCTGCATCGGCTTGTCGCCCTGCGCGAGTGCGTCCGTGACGGAGGCCTCGGCGTCCCCGCGCAGCACGTCGACGCGCGCGTACAGGTCGTCGATGAATTCCTGCTCGCGGCGCATTTCGTCGTCTGGAATTCCGCTGTTTGACAATTCCGCTCCCGCCCGGATATACTGTGCTCACTGAACTTCTCCGCGACCCAATTCCACTAAGTCGCGAACCATTGAATATACGCAGAGAAATCCCCCGAGCGCAATTGCCTGCTCGGGGGATTTCTTTCTGTTCGGCTCAACAGTCCGTTCGGCTCACAGCGCGTCGGCGATCTCCTCCAGCAGTCGCCGCTTCGCCCTGGCCCCCACCATGGACTTCACGGGCTCACCGCCGCGAAAGACCATGAAGGTCGGCATGGACAGCACCTTGTAGGCGTTGGTGGTCTCCGGGTTGTGGTCCACGTCCAGCTGCACCACCTTCAGCCGCTCCGCCTCCTCGGCGGCCACCGCCCTGAGCACGGGCGCCATCTGCCGGCACGGCGGGCACCAGTCCGCCGTGAACTCCACCAGCACCGGCAGCTCGGACCCGATGACCTCCGTCGCGAAGTCCGCGTCCGTCACCTCGTTCACCACTGCTCCCCTCCCAGTTCGCACTTCGGATCCTCGGCGAGTGCCAGCCGCACCCCGATCTGCGCCCGCACGGCCTGCAGCTCGCCGATCAGCGCGTCCAGTTCGTCCAGCTTGCGCCGGTAGACCGCGAGCGAGGCGGGGCAGGAGTCGCCCTCCGGGTGCCCGGCCCGCAGACACTCCACGAAGGGCCGCGTCTCCTCCAGGTCGAACCCGAAGTCCTGCAACGTCCTGATCTGCCGCAGCAGCTTCAGGTCCCGCTCGTCGTAGTCCCGGTAGCCGTTCGCGTCCCGCCGCGCGGGCAGCAGCCCCCGCGCCTCGTAGTAGCGGAGCGTGCGCGTGGTGGTCCCGGCCCGTTCGGCCAGCTCGCCGATTCGCATGCGTATGAACGTAAGCCTTGACGCGGACGTCAGGGCAACAGTGGAGCAAGAGCAGAACCGGGCGACCAGGTCTACGGGGGATGACCTGGTCGCCCGGCGTTCTTGGGGACGGCCCCAGCGGAGCGCCTACGCCTTGGCCAGCTCCTTCTCGCCGCCCGCGCGCGGCTCCGGGACCTCGGCGTCGTCGTCCGCGGCCGCGCCACCGCCGTGGCCGTCGTCGAGCAGCGTCTTCTCGTCGAACGGCAGCCGGCCCGCGAGCACCTCGCCCACCCGCTCCTTGTCGATCTCCTTGGTCCAGGTGCCGATCAGCACGGTGGCGACGGCGTTGCCCGCGAAGTTGGTCAGGGCACGGGCCTCGCTCATGAAGCGGTCGATGCCCACGATGAGGCCGATGCCGTCCACCAGGGCGGGCTTGTGGGACTGCAGGCCGCCCGCGAGGGTGGCGAGGCCCGCGCCCGTGACACCGGCGGCGCCCTTGGAGGCGACCAGCAGGAACAGCAGCAGCGGGATCTGCTCGCCGATGCCCATCGGCGTACCCATGGCGTCGGCGATGAACAGGGACGCCATGGTCATGTAGATCATGGTGCCGTCGAGGTTGAAGGAGTAGCCGGTCGGGACGGTGATACCGACCACCGGCTTGCTGACGCCCAGGTGCTCCATCTTCGCGATGAGCCGCGGCAGCGCGGACTCCGAGGACGAGGTGGACAGGATCAGCAGGAACTCACGGCCGAGGTACTTGAAGAACGTGAGGATGTTCAGACCGGAGACGATCCGCAGCAGCGAGCCCAGCACGATGAAGACGAAGAGCACGCAGGTGACGTAGAAGCCAAGCATCAGCACGGCGAGGCTCTTGAGCGCGTCGAGGCCGGCGGACCCGGTGACGGCGGCGATGGCACCGAAGGCACCGATCGGGGCGGCCCACATGATCATCGCGAGGATGCGGAAGACGAGCCGCTGGATGTGCTCGATGCCGCGCAGGATCGGCTGCCCGGCGGAGCCCATGGCCTGCAGCGCGAACCCGGCGAGCAGCGCGATGAGCAGGGCCTGGAGCACCTCGCCCTCGGTGAAGGCGGAGACGATGGTGGTCGGGATGATGCCGAGCAGGAACTCGGTGGTGTCCTTGGCCTCCGCGGCCACCTGCGCCTGCCCGGTCTCGCGGACGGCGTCGGTGACGGCCAGGCCGGTGCCCGGGTCGAGGATGTTGCCGACGACCAGGCCGATGGCGAGCGCCACCAGGGACATCACCAGGAAGTAGGCGAGGGCGATACCGCCGACCGCGCCGACCTTCGCGGCCTTCCGTACGGAACCGATGCCGAGCACGATCGTGCAGAAGATGATCGGCGAGATCATCATCTTGATCAGATTCACAAAGCCGGTGCCTATGGGCTTCAGCTCCACGGCGAAACCCGGAGCGGCCAGGCCCACGGCGATGCCGAGTGCGACCGCGACGATCACCGCGATGTAGAGATAGTGGGTGCGGTCCCGCTTCGCGGCGGGTGTGGCAGGTGCCGTATCGGCTGCGCTGGTCACGGCTGCCCTCCTTGACGACGTCATCGGCATCACCGGCGTGCGGCTCACGTCCGGGGGAACTGTCCGGGGCATTGCCCGCGGATGAACGATTGCCGTGACTATCTCCCGCGCTGTGAGGGCGGTCACCCTTCCGTTCATTTAGTTCATGCTTAACGTCGGGGGCACACTGACGGCATGCGCATCCGTGTACCGAGACCTCGCAGCCTGGCCGGGCAGCTGTTCGCCGTGCAGGCCGTGCTGATCGCGGTGCTCGTCGCCGGATACGCGCTGTTCACGTACGTCAGCGACCGCAACCAGGCGGAGGACGCGGCCGGCCGCCAGGCGATGGCGGTGGCCCGCTCGATCGCCGACTCCCCCTCGGTACGGGAGGCGATCGGCACCTCCGACCCGACGGCCGCCCTCCAGCCGTACGCCCTGCGCGTCATGCGCGACACGGACGTCGACTTCGTCACGATCATGAACCCGCGGGGCATCCGCTGGACCCACCCGGACCCGAACCAGATCGGCGGGCGCTTCCTGGGCCACATCGAGCCCGCCCTGCGCGGCCAGTCCTTCACCGAGACCTACACGGGCACCCTCGGCCCGTCCGTCCGCGCGGTCACCCCCGTCCACGACGGCCCGCGCATCGTCGGCCTGGTCAGCGCCGGCATCCGGGTCGAGGCGATCAGCGAGCGGGTACGGGGCCAGCTCACCGCCCTGATCGGCACCGCCGGCGGCGCCCTCGCGCTGGGCGCGGTCGGCACGTACGTCATCAACGCCCGGCTGCGCCGCCACACCCACGGCATGAACGCGGCCGAGCTCAGCCGTATGCACGACTACCACCAGGCGGCGTTGCACGCGGTGCGTGAGGGTCTGCTGATGCTGGACGGGCAGTACCGGGTGGCGCTGATCAACGACGGCGGGCGGGAGCTGCTCGGGGTGATCGGCGACGTCGTGGGCCGCTCGGTGGCCGACCTGGGCCTGCCGGCCCCGCTGACGGGCGCGCTGCTGTCCTCGGAGCAGAGGGTGGACGAGGTGCATCTGACGGCGGACCGGGTGCTGGTGGTGAACACGTCACCGGTGTCGGGCGGGGAGCGTCGGGGCACGGTGGTCACCCTGCGGGACGTCACCGAACTCCAGTCCCTGATGGGCGAGTTGGACTCGGAGCGCGGCTTCACCCAGGCCCTGCGCTCGCAGGCGCACGAGGCGGCGAACCGGCTTCATACGGTCGTGTCGCTCATCGAACTGGGCCGCGCGGAAGAGGCGGTCGAGTTCGCGACCGCCGAGCTGGAGCTGGCGCAGGCCCTGACCGACCAGGTGGTGGCGGCGGTCAGCGAACCGGTACTGGCGGCCCTGCTGCTCGGCAAGACGGCCCAGGCCAACGAGCGGGGCGTGGAGCTGGTGGTGTCGGAGGACAGCGGCCTGGACGACGGGCTGCTGCCGCCGTCGCTGCCCGCGCGGGACCTGGTGACCATCCTGGGCAACCTGATCGACAACGCCGTGGACGCGGCGCAGGGGAGCGTGCGGGCGCGGGTGACGGTGACGGCGTACACGGCGGGCGGGGAGCTGGTCCTGCGGGTGGCGGACACCGGGGAGGGCGTGGACCCCGGGCACGCGGAGCTGGTCTTCCAGCGGGGCTTCACGACGAAGCCGGCGGGGCCCGGGGGGCGGGGGCTGGGGCTTGCCCTGGTCCGGCAGGCGGTGCACCGGCACGGGGGGACGCTGTCGGTGGCGGGCGCTCATGGGGGTGGGGCGGAGTTCGAGGTGCGGTTGCCGTTGCGGGAGAAGGCGGCTGCGGGAGGCCGGGAGTGAGCGGGATGAGCGTCGAGGAGCCGATCCGCGTCCTGGTGGTCGAGGACGATCCGGTCGCCGCGGACGCGCATGTGATGTACGTCGGCCGGGTGCCCGGCTTCGTCGCGGTCGGCAAGGCGCACACGGGCGCGGAGGCGCGACGGGCGCTGGAACGGACGCCGGTGGATCTGTTGCTGCTCGACCTGCACCTGCCGGATGTCCACGGGCTGCAGCTGGCGCGGACGCTGCGGGCGGCGGGGTATCACGCGGACGTGATAGCGGTGACGTCGGCGCGGGATCTGGCGGTGGTGCGGGAGGGGGTGTCGCTGGGGGTCGTGCAGTACGTACTGAAGCCGTTCACTTTCGCGACGCTCCGGGATCGTCTGGTGCGGTATGCCGAGTTTCGGGGAGCGGCCGGGGAGGCGAGCGGTCAGGACGAGGTGGACCGGGCGCTGGCGACGCTGCGGGCGCCGGGGCCGGCCGCGTTGCCGAAGGGGTTGAGTGGGCCGACGTTGGAACGGGTGACGGGGGCGCTGCGGAAGGCGGAGGAGGGGCTCACCGCGGCGGGGGTTGCGGAGGCCGTGGGGATTTCGCGGATCACGGCTCGGCGGTATCTGGAACATCTGGTGGATGCGGGGCGGGCCGGGCGGAGTCCGTTGTACGGGCAGGTGGGAAGGCCGGAGTTGGTGTATCGGTGGGTTCGGGGGACCCGCTGAGGGCGGCGGCCATGGCGCGGGCTTGGGTGGCTTCGGTGGGGGCGTTTGCTCGGGTGTAGGCGTCGGCGGCTTGGAGGTAGTGAGCGCCGGCTTCGGTGGGACGGTGGGCGTCCTCGTGGGCGACGGCCAGATTGTGGAGGGCCGTACCTGCCCGGTACCAGTCCTCGAACTCCCGGTAGGTCGGACGTCTCTTCGTCCCGCCCGGTGAACCCACCGGGCCTCGGCGACAGCGAGGCCATGGCCTCCGGTGCGGCGGCGGCACCGCCCTGCTGGATCACGACCTGTACGCCGACCACCTCACGCAGGAACACCCCACCCCGGAAGTCGGTGTGATCCCCGCCGTACCAGCCCGCCCCACTCCCGGGCGCATACCGCTCCATGGCCTCCGCCACGTCCCCCGCGAGGCGCGCATCAGCGGCGAGCAACTCCGCCACCCGGTCACCCCAGGCGCGCAGCGCCTCACGCCGGGCGGGATCCTCCGCCCGTTCGGCGAGCGCCTCCACGGAGGCGTCGGCGTCCTGTGCCACCGCCCGAGCCAGATCCTGAACCGCCCGGCGCCCGGCTTCCCCACCCGCGCCCTCGGGTCAGGGCGGCCAGCAACGCCGCTTTCATGTGCGTGATCCGTCCCCCGGTGTCCCTCAGCTGCGTGCGTCAACGTTACGACGGCAGCGTCGAGTTGGAGCCGGTCTCGCGTACACCAGGACCTGCACCCCGAGCCCCGCCACCGCGAGCGCCTCCACCACCGACAACCCGACGAGCAACCCGCCCCCGTCCCCGCTCGCCCAGAACACCACCAGCGCCGCCAGCGGAACCGCGCAGAACGCCGTCAGGTCGATCAGGGCCTGGATCGCCTTGCGGGACCGGCGACGGGTGTCGCTCCGGTGGTAGGCCTCCCAGCCGAAGGTGGCGAAAGCGCTGCCGGACGCCGCGAGTCGGGCGAGCCTCGGCCCCAGCTCGTCGCGCACGTAGTGCCCGATGGCCGAGATCTTCTCGTCGTTGACCAGATAGGTCCACCCCAGCACCACGCACACCGGCGGCAGCGCGAGCAGCATCGCGGGCTGCTTGGCCTGGGCCGCGGCGGCGATGACGGCGGCGACGACCGCGAGGGTGACGTACAGCAGGTTGTCGCGGAACCCGATGCGCGCCTTCTGCTCGTCCTTCACGCTCTGGTACTCGGCGAGCAGCAACTGCCCCAGGGTGACGTCCCGTTCCCCCTCGGCCACCACCGACCACCCACCCCTTCCCCCGATGTCCAACGCGCTGCCCGGGCCGGACACTTGGCAGTACCTTAAGGGCGTGCCGCAGACCCGTCCCACCGTCGTCGTCCTGACCGCGCTCGCGCTGGAGTACGCCGCCGTGCGCTCCCATGCCGAGGACCGGGAGGAACTCGTCCACCGCGACGGAACCCGAGTCGAACGCGGCCGGCTGCCCGGCACCGACTGGTATGTCGCCCTCGCCGAACTGGGCGAGGGAAACAGGACCGCCGCCGCCCTCGCCACGCAGATCATCGACTGGCTGGAGCCGGAAGCGATGCTGTTCGTGGGGGTCGCGGGGAGCCTGAAGGACGACATCGGGCTCGGGGACGTCGTGGTCGGCACGAAGGTGTACGGCATCCACGGCGGCAAGCAGACGCCGAACGGCTTCCTGGTCCGCCCCGAGGCCTGGCCGGTCTCGAACGCCCTGGTGAGCGCGGCCCGTTCCGCGGTGCGGGACATGTCCGACGTACGTGCGCACCTCAAGCCGATCGCCTCGGGGGACGTCGTCCTGGCCGACGCCGAGTCGGAGATCGCCCGGCATCTGCGCGAGCACTACAACGACGCGGCGGCGATCGAGATGGAGGGCGCCGGCGCGCTCCAGGCGGCGCATCTGAACGGCCAGTTGCACGCCCTCGTCATCCGGGGCATCAGCGACAGCGCCAACGCGGCCAAGCACGAGGCCGACGCGGCGGGATCCCAGGAGCGGGCGGCGGCGCAGGCGGCGTCGGTGGCGGTGGCGGTACTGCGGAAGCACCAACCACGCGGCGGCTCCTCCGACTCCCAGGAGGGTCCCCATCGGGCCGGGGACGGCGGAGCGACGTACGGGGGCGATCACATCGACTTCCGGAACGGGACCTTCTACGGACCTGTCGTCGGCAAGCCGACCGGACGGCAGCAGTAGGGGTACGTTCCACGGCCCCGTTCCACGCGCGACGGCCACGCTGCCGCCGCGCCCGCTCGGCTTCACCGGCCGTTCGGCGGAACTGGACCGCCTGCTCACCCAGTTGTCCCCCGCACCGGACGCCGACACGGCGCTGCCCGTCCTGATCTTCGCGGTCACCGGCATGGGCGGTATCGGCAAGACCGCGTTGGCGGTCGAGGCGGCGCATCGGGCCCGTGGGCAGGGGTGGTTTCCCGGCGGGACGCTCTTCGTCGACCTGCGCGGCTACGACGACAACCCGGTGACGGCCGACCAGGCGGTCGTGGCGCTGCTCGACGCGCTCGGCGTGCAGGGCCGGGATCTGCCGACGACCACCGCGCGCCAGTACGACGCGTACCGGGCGCTGCTGGCCGAGCGGCGGGACCGGATGCTGCTGGTCCTGGACAACGCCTCGGATCCCGCGCAGTACCTCGACCTGCTGCCCGGCACCGACCATCACCGGGTACTGATCACTTCCCGGGACCGTCCGCACTCCCTGTCCGTGCGCCTCATCGACCTCGAAATTCTTTCCCCGTCCGACTCCTTCGCGCTTCTGACGCGAGCGCTGCGCGACGCCGACGAGCGCGACGAGCGTCCGGCACGCGAGTCCGACGCGCTGCGCGCCCTCGCTGGGCTGTGCGGGCATTTGCCGCTCGCCCTGCAGATCGCGGCCGCGATGCTGCGCAGACGCCGCAACCGCCGGATCAGCACCCTGGTGGCCGAGATCAAGAGGGTCGGAAACGCGCTGGCCGTCCTCGACAACGGCAGCCGGGGCACGGACCAGTACGGCCGTTCCCTCGCCCTGCGGCCGGTTCTGGAGACGTCGTACCGCCGGCTGCCGACCGACCGGATGCGGCGACTGCTACGCCTGCTGGCCCTCGCCCCCGGCACCGACACGAGCACGGAGGCCGTGGCCGCCCTTACCGACCTCGACGTCGATGCCGCCTTGGAGGCCTTGGAGGACCTGGCTGCCGCCGGTCTCGTGACATCCGTGCCGGCGGATGGTGATGTGCGGTGGCGGTTGCATGACCTGGTGCGGGCGTTCGGGGTGGGTGTGGTGTCGGAGGATGGGGAGTCGCGGGAGGAGGGGGAGGCGGCGCGGGAGCGGTTGCTGGGGTTCTACCACCGATGGGCCAAGGCAGCCGACCTGCGATTTCAGTGGCTGCCGGGGATGGCGGAACCGGAGCGGTTCACGGACCGGGTGCAGGCGTTCGCCTGGTTGGACGCCGAACGTGTCGGGCTGGTCGCGGCCGTGCAATGGGCGCGCGAGGAGCGGTACGCGGCGATGGCGGTTCGGCTGGGCGGACGCCTGATTCGATACCTGGACTGGTGGCGGTACCTCGACGACGGGACAACCGTTGCCCGTACCGCCCTCGAGACGGTTCAGCGGTTGGGAGATCGGCCCGGTGAGGCCGTGGCATGGAACCGTCTGGGCATGGTTCTGCGGACTGCCGACCGGACGGAGGCGGCGATCGACGCCTGTGTCCGCGCCCGCGACCTGTACCAGGACCTCGGCGACCGGGCCGGCGAGGCCTGTTCCTGGGACGACCTCGCCAACGCCCTGGCGGAGAGCGGCCGCGTGGACGAGGCGTTCGTTGCCCACAACCGTAGCCGCGAACTGTATGAGGCACTCCAGGATCGCCGCGGCGAGGGCAACGCCTGGAACCACCTCGGCATCACCTTGCAAGAGGTGGGCGAGACGGAGCAGGCGATCGAAGCTCACACCCGAGCCCGCGACCTGTACAAGGCGGTCGGAGATCTCAACCGGGAGGCCCTGGCGTGGACCGGCCTCGGAACGGCCTTGGGCAAGGCAGACCGCATCACCGAGGCGATCGAGGCCCTCACCCGCGCCCTGGACATTCACCGGGGCTTCGAGGACTGGCTCAGGGTGGGCAGCGTCCTGCACAACCTGGCTGTCGCCCACGAACTGAGCCACCAACCCACGGAAGCCCGCGCCTACTACCTCCAGGCCGCCGAGGCCTTCACCCGGGCCAGTGCCCCGGATGAAGCCGCCCAAGAGCAATCCTCGGCAGACGCATTGACCTGACTAGACCACTCCTCTTACGTTCACCGGGCAGCCGTCCCGGCGCCACAAAGAAGTGAGCCCGTAGGAGGTTATGCCCGTGCGCCCCACCGCCGTCCTACTCCTTGCGTCCGCCCTCGCCGCCACCACCCTCACCGCCTGCGGCACCGGTTCCGGCAGCGACCCGGACACCGTGAAGGTCTCCTTCAAACAGTCCACGGACAACTCCGTGAAGGTGATGGACACCTACCTCGCGGACATCAAGAAGCAGTTCGAGAAGGCCAACCCCGGCAAAAAGGTCGAGCTCGTCCCGATCAAGGCCCCGGACTCGGAGTACTACACCAAGCTCCAGCAGATGCTCCGCTCCCCCAAAACCGCCCCCGACCTGGTCTACGAGGACACCTTCCTCATCAACTCCGACATCACCAGCGGCTACCTCAAGCCCCTCGACGACTACCTCGCCGACTGGCCGGACTGGAACCAGTTCATCGACACGGCGAAGACCGCGGCCAAGGCTGAGGACGGGAAGACGTACGGCGTCCCGGACGGCACGGACACCCGCGGCCTCTGGTTCGACAAGGCCGTCTTCCAGAAGGCCGGCCTGCCCACCGACTGGCAGCCGAAGACCTGGGACGACGTCCTCGAAGCCGCCCGCACGATCAAGCAGAAGGTCCCCGGCGTCACCCCCCTCAACGTCTACACCGGCAAACCCGCCGGCGAGGCGGCCACGATGCAGGGCTTCGAGATGCTGCTCTACGGCACGAACGACGGCACCAGCGACCCCCTCTACGACGAGCAGTCGAAGAAGTGGATAGCGGGCAGCCAGGGCTTCAAGGACGCCCTCACCTTCGTCGAAACCGTCTTCAAGGAGAAGCTCGGCCCGGACGTCGCCGACGCCCTCGACCCCAACTTCGGCACCCGTGTCCGCGGCGAACTCCTCCCCGCGGGCAAACTCGGCATCAACCTCGACGGCTCCTGGCTCCCGCAGGACTGGCTCCCCGGCAGCGGCCACGAATGGCCCGAGTGGTCGCAGAAGCTCGGCCTCGCCGCCATGCCCACCCAGAACGGCCAGTCCCCCGGCAAGGTGAGCATGTCCGGTGGCTGGACCTGGGCGATCCCGGCCAAGGCGGCCAACCCCGACCTCGCCTTCGAGTTCATCAAGGCCATGCAGACGAAGGCGAACGCCCAGAAGTGGTACATCGCCAACTCCGGCATCGCGGTCCGCAAGGACGTCGCCGACGACCCCGCGTACGCCGGCGCCCAGCCCGGCATCAAGTTCTTCACCGACCTCGTCGCCACGACCCACTACCGCCCCGCCTATCCGGCGTACCCGAAGGTCTCCACCGCGATCCAGGAGGCGATGGAGGGCGTGACGACGGGAGACATGTCGGTCGAGGAGGCGGCGAAGGGGTACGACGAGGAACTGAAGTCGGCGACGGACAACCAGGTGATCGAGAAGTGAGCCCCCGCTCATGAGGACTGCCGCCCGCGCCCTCCCCCTCGCCCCCGCCGTAGTCCTCCTGCTCCTCTTCCTCGCCGGCCCGATCGCCTACTGCGCCTACATCGCCTTCACCGACCTCCAACTCACCGGCCAGGCCGAGGAGTCGTTCATCGGCTTCGAGAACTTCAGTACGGCGTTCGGGGACGAGGCGTTCCGCAACGCCGTGTGGCTGACCCTCGTCTTCACGGTCGTCTCGGCACTGATCGGCCAGAACACGCTGGGCCTGGCCCTGGCGGCCCTGATGCAACGCGCGTCAAAGCCCGTCCGCACCCTCACCGGCGGCATCGTCATCACGGCGTGGGTGCTGCCGGAGGTCGTGGCCGGCTTCCTCCTCTACGCCTTCTTCCGCCGCGAGGGCACCCTGAACGCCATCCTGGACTGGCTCCATCTCCCCACCCAGAACTGGCTGTTCACGCTGCCGATCCTGGCGGTGTCGTTCGCGAACGTCTGGCGGGGGACGGCGTTCTCGATGCTGGTCTACTCGGCGGCGCTCAACGAGGTCCCCCGGGAGATCACGGAGGCGGCGGAGGTCGACGGCGCCGGCGGCTGGCGCCGTATGTGGCACATCACCCTCCCGATGATCCGCCGCTCCATCGGCACGAACCTCATGCTCATCACCCTCCAGACCCTGTCCGTCTTCGGCCTGATCTGGGTGATGACGAGGGGCGGGCCGGGCGGCAAGAGCCAGACGCTGCCGCTCTTCATGTACGAGGAGGCCTTCCAGAAGAGCATGATCGGCTACGGCACGGCGGTGGCCCTTCTGCTCCTGGTGGTCGGCTCGCTGTTCTCGGTGATCTACCTGCGCCTGCTGCGGACGGAGGTCTGACGCCCATGCCACGGACTCCGTCTTCCCGCAGGACGACTCACCGCCTGGCCGCCGACGCCGGTCTGCTGCTGTTGGCCGCCACGTTCTCCCTGCCTCTCTTGTGGGTGATCCTCTCCTCCCTCGACCCGAACGCGAACCTTCAGGTGAAGCTCCCGGACGGCGTGACGCCGGCCAACTTCGACGCGGTCCTGACGCCGGAGATCACCTTCACGCCCCTGCTGAACAGCCTGCTCCTGTGCGGGGGCGGGACCGCGCTGACGGTGACGTGCGCGGCGCTGGCCGCGTACCCGCTCTCCCGGTTCCGGTCCCGCCTCAACCGCCCGTTCCTCCTGACGATCCTCTTCGCCACGAGCCTGCCGATCACGGCGATCATGGTGCCGGTGTACGCCTTGTTCGTGCAGGTGAACCTGATCGACACCATGCAGGGCACGATCTTCTTCTTCGCGGCCTCCCAATTGCCCTTCGCCATTTGGCTGATGAAGAACTTCATGGACGGAGTGCCGAAGGAGCTGGAGGAGGCGGCGTGGACGGACGGGGCGTCGTCGCTCCAGTCGTTGGCGCGGATCGTGCTGCCGCTGATGGGGCCGGGGGTGGCGGTGGTGACGGTGTTCTCGTTCGTGATGATGTGGGGGAACTTCTTCGTGCCGTTCATGCTGCTGCTCACGCCGGATCAGATGCCGGCGGCGGTGAGCATCAACGAGTTCTTCGGGAATCGGGGGACGGTGGTGTACGGGCAGTTGGCGGCATTCTCGATCATTTACTCGACGCCGGTGATCTTGCTGTATGTGCTGGTGGCACGGCGGCTGGGAGGGGGGTTTGCGTTGGGCGGGGCCGTCAAGGGCTGACATGCGAGCCCGGACAGGGCCGCCGCCCCCTCGTACACGAGGGCAAATCGAATGCCGCCGGCGAGCAGTCACCCCTCCGGCAGCACCCCGGCCCGAAACGGCTCCACCCCCACAACCCTCCGCACCCGCACCGGCTCGATCAACAACATCACCCGCCGCTCCCCGGGCAGGAGCCACGGATACCGCTCCTGACCGATGTACTTCCGCGTCAGCCGATCCATCGACCGCTCCGCCTCATCCCCCTCCACGAACCGCACCACCCGCCCCCGGATCTCCACCCGGTCGTAGGGGTTCTCGGCGTCGTGATGGGACAGCGACACCCACGGATTGCGCCGCAGGTTCTCCTCCTTCACCCGCCCGATCGCCGTGTTGACCATGACGTACTCACCGTCGAGGTCCACCCACATCGGCGACACCTGCGGCGCACCGTCGGGACCGACGGTCGCGAGGTGCCAGAAGTTCGGCGCCAGCAGCCGCTCCCGCACATGCCCCTCGACCTTGCCCGTCACTTCGTACACGCGGCACCCTCCTCGTCAACCGACCCACACAACTGGAACCGTATGATCCTACAATCCGTGATCCTGGCCGAACAGCCCGTAGTCACAGCGCCCCCACCGCCCTAGTTTGTGCCCGTGCACCAGCCCCCAGCCCACCCGAGCCAGCCCACTCCCCCGTTCAACGCCCCCGCCGCCCGCCGCCTCCGCGCCGCCCTCGGTATGGGCCCCGAGCACGTCGCCTACGGCATGCGCGCCTCGTACGGACTGCCGTACGTCACCCCGGACCTCGTCATCGCCTGGGAACGCGGGGTCACCCACCCCAGCAGCCCCGAACTCACCGCCCTCGCGGGCGTCCTGTGGTGCTCCCCCGGTGAACTCATCGGACGTCCCCGCACCCTGCGCGAGCACCGTATCTCCCGCGGCCTCGCCCCCGAGGACGTCGCCCGCGGCGTCGGCCTCGAACTCCCCGCCTACCTGCGCATGGAGGAGAGCGACACCTGGCGCGGCAACGAGCGGCAGTCCACCGCACTCGCCGACGCTCTCGACCTCGACCTGCCCGACTTCGTCACCGTCACTGGGCGCGAGGCCAAGCTCGCCGACCTGCTGCGCAGCGCGGTGACCACCCGCTGGCAGGCCTACGTCCGCCCAGTGGGCAAAACGGTGCCCCTGGACCGTGGTGTCCTGGAGGTCGCACTCCAGGAACTGCACCGCGAGTACCAGGGGCAGATGGTCGCCACCCTCAGCTGGGGCGGCGGCAGCCGGGAAACCGGCGACAACGGCCGCGACTTCCTGGACCGGATCGTCGACCACTTCTGGACGACCGTGGAGAACAGCAAGTCACGGTAGTGCCGGGAACGCCCTAGAACACCGACTCCGCCTCGTCCATCCGGTCCTTCGGCACCGTCTTCAACTCGGTGACCGCCTCCGCCAGCGGCACCATCACGATGTCCGTCCCCCGCAGCGCGGTCATCCGCCCGAACTCCTCGCGGTGCGCCGCCTCCACCGCATGCCAGCCGAAGCGGGTGGCGAGCACGCGGTCGTACGCCGTCGGCGTGCCGCCGCGCTGGACGTGGCCGAGGATGACCGGCTTGGCCTCCTTGCCGAGGCGGCGCTCCAGTTCGTACGCCAGTGCCGTACCGATGCCCTGGAAGCGCTCGTGGCCGTACTGGTCGATCTCGCCCTTGCCGTAGTCCATGGTGCCCTCGGCGGGGTGGGCGCCCTCGGCGACGCAGATGACGGCGAACTTCTTGCCGCGCGCGAACCGCTCCTCGACCATCTTCACCAGGTCGGCGGGGTCGAAGGGGCGCTCGGGCAGGCAGATGCCGTGCGCGCCCGCCGCCATGCCGGACTCCAGCGCGATCCAGCCCGCGTGGCGGCCCATGACCTCCACCACCATCACGCGCTGGTGGGACTCGGCCGTCGTCTTCAGGCGGTCCATCGCCTCGGTGGCGACACCCACGGCGGTGTCGAAGCCGAACGTCCGGTCCGTCGACGAGATGTCGTTGTCGATGGTCTTCGGCACGCCGACCACCGGCAGGCCCGCGTCCGACAGCATGCGGGCCGCCGTCAGCGTGCCCTCGCCGCCGATCGGGATCAGCGCGTCGATGCCGAAGTCACGGATCATGTCGGAGGCGTTCTCGCAGGCCTCGCGCAGCCGGTCGCGCTCCAGCCGGGAGGAGCCGAGGATGGTGCCGCCGCGAGCCAGGATGCCGCTGACCTCGTTCAGACCGAGGGTGCGGTAGCGGCCGTCCAGCAGACCCGCGTAACCGTCCTCGAAGCCGATCACCTCGTCGCCGTACTGCGCGACCGCTCGGTGCACGACCGACCGGATCACGGCGTTCAGGCCGGGGCAGTCGCCGCCTGCGGTGAGAACTCCGATACGCATCGTGCTGTGTCTCCTGCTCGCTGTTGATACCGGTGAGCCACTCCCGATTGTTTCACGTCCCTCAGGCGCTCAGCACGATGACACCTTGACGGGCGCCTTATCTGTGTCGGGAGGTATTGTCAAGAGGGTTCCGCTCACCCCGGTGGGCGATTTTTACGACCTCCAGACGAAACGGAGAGCACGCGTGACGCGCAGCGTGTACGTGACCGGCATCGACCGCGGGGACGGCCGCCAGGTCGTCGAACTGGGGGTCATGGAGCTCCTGACCCGGCAGGTCGACCGGGTGGGCGTCTTCCGTCCCCTCGTCCACGACGGCCCCGACCGCCTCTTCGAGCTGCTGCGCGCCCGCTACCGCCTGTCGCAGGACCCGGCCACGGTCTACGGCATGGACTACCAGGAGGCCTCCACGCTGCAGGCCGAACGAGGGACGGACGAGCTGGTGTCCACGCTCGTCGACCGGTTCCACCGGGTCGCGCGGGACTACGACGTCGTCCTCGTCCTCGGCACGGACTACGCCGACACCCAGTTCCCGGACGAGCTGGCCCTCAACGCCCGGCTGGCCAACGAGTTCGCCGCGTCCGTGATCCCGGTGGTGGGTGGGCGGAAGCAGACCGCCGAGTCCGTGCTCGCCGAGACCCGCAACGCCTACCGGGCGTACGACGGGCTCGGCTGCGACGTCCTCGCCATGGTCACCAACCGGGTCGCCCGCGACCAGCGCGACGAGATCGCCGACCGGCTCGCCACCCGGCTGCCCGTGCCCTGTTACGTGCTGCCCGACGAGCCCGCCCTGTCCGCCCCGACGGTCGCCCAGATCGCCCACACCCTCGGCGCCAAGGTGCTCCTCGGCGACGACTCGGGGCTGGCGCGGGACGCGCTCGGGTTCGTCTTCGGCGGGGCCATGCTGCCGAACTTCCTGGGCGCCCTGACCCCGGGCTGCCTGGTCGTCACCCCGGGCGACCGCGCCGACCTGGTCGTCGGCTCGCTCGCCGCGCACAGTGCGGGCACCCCGCCCATAGCCGGCGTGGTGCTCACCCTGAACGAGGTGCCGAGCGACGACATCCTCACCCTCGCCGCCCGCCTCGCCCCGGGCACCCCGGTACTCTCGGTACCCGGCAACAGCTTCCCCACCGCCGAACAGCTGTTCTCCCTGGAGGGCAAGCTCAACGCGGCCACCCCGCGCAAGGCGGAGACCGCGCTCGGCCTGTTCGAGCGGTACGTCGAGACCGGCGGCCTGCTCAAGCGGGTGAGCGCGCCGAGCAGCGACCGTGTGACGCCGATGATGTTCGAGCACAAGCTGCTGGAGCAGGCCCGCTCCGACCGGCGCCGGGTCGTGCTGCCCGAGGGCACCGAGGAGCGGGTGCTGCACGCCACCGAGGTGCTGCTGCGCCGGGGCGTGTGCGATCTGACCCTGCTCGGCCCCGTCGACCAGATCCGCAAGAAGGCCGCCGACCTCGGTATCGACCTCGGCGACTGTCAGCTGATCGACCCGGCCACCAGCGAGCTGCGCGACGCCTTCGCCGAGAAGTACGCCACCCTGCGCGCCCACAAGGGCGTCACCGTCGAGCTGGCGTACGACGTCGTCTCCGACGTCAACTACTTCGGCACCCTGATGGTCCAGGAGGGCCTCGCGGACGGCATGGTGTCGGGATCCGTGCACTCCACGGCCGCCACGATCCGCCCGGCCTTCGAGATCATCAAGACCAAGCCCGACGCGTCCATCGTGTCGTCCGTCTTCTTCATGTGCCTCGCCGACAAGGTGCTCGTCTACGGCGACTGCGCGGTCAACCCCGACCCGAACGCCGAGCAGCTCGCCGACATCGCCATCCAGTCGGCGTCCACCGCCGCCCAGTTCGGTGTGGAGCCGCGGATCGCGATGCTGTCGTACTCCACGGGTACGTCGGGTTCCGGCGCCGACGTCGACAAGGTACGCGAGGCGACCGAGCTGGTGCGTACGCGCCGGCCGGATCTGAAGATCGAGGGGCCGATCCAGTACGACGCCGCCGTCGAGCCGAGCGTCGCCGCGACCAAGCTGCCCGGCTCCGAGGTCGCCGGGCAGGCCAGCGTGCTGATCTTCCCCGACCTCAACACCGGCAACAACACCTACAAGGCCGTGCAGCGCTCGGCCGGCGCGATCGCCGTCGGCCCGGTCCTCCAGGGCCTGCGCAAGCCCGTCAACGACCTGTCCCGCGGCGCGCTCGTCCAGGACATCGTCAACACCGTCGCCATCACGGCGATCCAGGCCCAGTCCCCCAGCGAGAAGGCATACCGGCTGTGAGCTCCTCCCGCGTCCTCGTCCTCAACTCCGGCTCCTCGTCGGTGAAGTACCAGCTGCTCGACATGCGCGACAGCAGCCGGCTCGCGGTGGGCCTCGTCGAACGGATCGGCGAGGAGTCCTCCCGGCTCAAGCACACCCTCCTGACCAGTGGGGAGACCCGCGGCTTCGAGGCCGCGATCCCCGACCACGACGCCGCGCTGAAGGCGGTGGCGGCGGAGCTGGCCAAGGACGGCCTCGGCCTCGACTCCCCCGAGCTGGTCGCGATCGGCCACCGGGTGGTGCACGGCGGCAAGCACTTCACCGAGCCGACCGTCATCGACGACGCCGTCCTCGCCGAGATCGAGCGGCTGATCCCGGTCGCCCCGCTGCACAACCCGGCCAACCTCACCGGCATCCGCACCGCCCGCGCCCTGCGCCCGGACCTGCCGCAGGTCGCCGTCTTCGACACCGCGTTCCACACGACGATGCCGGAGTCGGCCGCGCGCTACGCGATCGACGTGAAGACCGCCGACGAGCACCGCATCCGGCGGTACGGCTTCCACGGCACCTCGCACGCCTACGTCTCCCGGGCCACGGCCGAGCTGCTGGGCAAGGCGCCCGAGGAGGTGAACGTCATCGTGCTGCACCTCGGCAACGGGGCGTCCGCCACCGCCGTACGCGGTGGGAAGTGCGTGGACACCTCCATGGGGCTGACGCCTTTGGAGGGGCTGGTGATGGGTACGCGTTCCGGTGACATGGACCCGGCCGTCATCTTCCATTTGATGCGTGTTGGCGGAATGTCCGCCGACGAGATCGACACTCTTCTCAACAAGAAGAGCGGTCTGATCGGTCTGTGCGGTGACAACGACATGCGGGAGATCCGCCGCCGGATCGACGAGGGTGACGAAGAGGCGCAACTCGCCTTCGACATCTACATTCACCGCCTGAAGAAGTACATCGGGGCCTATTACGCGGTGCTCGGCAGGGTGGACGCGATCGCGTTCACCGCCGGGGTCGGCGAGAACGCGGCGCCCGTGCGGGAGGCCGCCGTGGCGGGCCTGGAGGAGCTGGGCCTCGCGGTCGACGGCGAGCTGAACGCCGTACGCGGCGACGCCCCGCGCCTGATCTCACCCGAGTCCGCGCGCGTGGCGGTGGCCGTGGTGCCGACCGACGAGGAGCTGGAGATTGCGACACAGACGTACGCGTTGGTAAAGGCGTCCTAGGGCCGTCATAGGACCGTCGTAGGACTGTCCAATGGACCTCACCTGAGCGGCATCCCGCCCTTTTGTATTTTCCGCCAGACGGAATATTCCGCAGCGAAACAAACCGATAGGATCGCCCCATGCGCCGTTCGAAAATCGTCTGTACTCTCGGCCCCGCGGTCGACTCCCACGAGCAACTCGTCGCGCTGATCGAGGCGGGCATGAACGTTGCCCGTTTCAACTTCAGCCACGGCACGCACGCCGAGCACCAGGGGCGGTACGACCGCGTCCGTGCCGCCGCCAAGGAGACCGGCCGGGCCGTCGGGGTCCTCGCCGACCTGCAGGGCCCGAAGATCCGGCTCGCGACCTTCGCCGAGGGGCCGGTCGAGCTGGTGCGCGGTGACGAGTTCACCATCACCACCGAGGACGTACCCGGCGACAAGACGATCTGCGGTACGACCTACAAGGGCCTGCCCGGCGATGTCGCGCGCGGCGACCAGGTGCTGATCAACGACGGCAACGTCGAGCTGAAGGTGCTGGACGTCGAGGGCCCGCGGGTGCGGACGATCGTCATCGAGGGCGGCGTCATCTCCGACCACAAGGGCATCAACCTGCCCGGCGCGGCCGTGAACGTCCCGGCCCTGTCGGAGAAGGACGTCGAGGACCTCCGCTTCGCCCTCCGCATGGGCTGCGACATGGTCGCCCTGTCCTTCGTCCGGGACGCCAAGGACATCAACGACGTCCACCGGGTCATGGACGAGGAGGGCCGGCGCGTCCCGGTCATCGCCAAGGTGGAGAAGCCGCAGGCGGTGCAGAACATGGAGGACGTCGTGATGGCGTTCGACGCCGTCATGGTCGCCCGTGGTGACCTGGCCGTCGAGTACCCGCTCGAGAAGGTCCCGATGGTGCAGAAGCGCCTGATCGAGCTGTGCCGGCGCAACGCCAAGCCGGTGATCGTCGCGACCCAGATGATGGAGTCGATGATCACCAACTCCCGCCCGACCCGCGCCGAGGCCTCCGACGTGGCCAACGCGATCCTGGACGGCGCGGACGCGGTGATGCTGAGCGCGGAGTCCTCGGTCGGCGCCTACCCGATCGAGACGGTCAAGACGATGTCGAAGATCGTCACCGCGGCGGAGCAGGAACTGCTCTCCAAGGGCCTGCAGCCCCTGGTCCCCGGCAAGAAGCCGCGCACGCAGGGTGGTTCGGTGGCCCGCGCCGCCTGCGAGATCGCCGACTTCCTCGGCGGCAAGGGCCTGGTGGCCTTCACCAAGTCCGGCGACACGGCCCGCCGCCTGTGCCGCTACCGCGCCGCCCAGCCGATCATCGCGTACACCACGGACGAGTCCACCCGAAACCAGCTGACGCTCAGCTGGGGCGTGGAGTCGCACGTCGTACCGTTCGTGAACAGCACCGACGAGATGGTCGACCTGGTCGACCAGGAAATCGCCAAGCTGGGCCGCTTCAACCCCGGCGAGATCGTGATCATCACGGCGGGCTCCCCTCCGGGGGTGCCGGGCACGACGAACATGGTGCGGGTGCACCACTTGGGGGCGGGGCGCGGGACTGAGTCCGCGTTCGGTACTTCTCGGTTCGGTAGTACTTCCCGTACGACAGTGAGGGCGCCCCCTGTGGCAGGGGGCGCCCTCACTTGCGGCTCCCGAACGGGCTTGCGGGGGTGTTCAGCCGGTGGTGTACACATGCATCCCGGGGATGGTCAGGGTCCCGCCGAACTGGGCGGCCTGCGTGACCTTCACGTTCGTGAAGTAGATCCAGGGGAGGTTCAGCGGGGGCGGGCTCTCCGGGCTGAACGTGAGCGGGATCAGGCCGAGGAGGTTGCCGGAGATGCTCTCGGTGTACATCACCGTGTCGCCGTTGGTGATCGTCGACTCCGAGCCCTTCGCCGCCTGCACGTGATAGGTCTTGCCGATCTGCTTGTCCTCCACCAGCTGGTGCAGATCGCCGATCTTGGTACCGCCCGAGATGACGTACTTCAGCACCTTCTTGGTCTTGCCGCTGGCCGTCCTCACCTCGACGATGCCCTGGTAGTCCGCGCCCTGCAGATCCAGGTAACTGGCCTCCAGGTACCAGGGGTCGTCCGCCACGGCGATGGGGTTGTCCACGCCGCCCTCGGCATCCGTGGCCTTGGGACAGTCCTCGGGGTCCACCGTGGGACTCGCGGACGGGCTCGGCGTGGCGGTGGCCTCACCAGTGGGGTCGGCCGACTCGGTGGCCTCCTCGGTCACCTCGCCCTCGGTGTCCTCGACCGTGTCGGTGACCTTCCCGGCGGCATCCTCGACGGCACCGGACGTGTCCTTGCCGCTGTCGGAGCCGTCGGAGCTATCCGAGTCGCCCGCATTCCCGGACGGCGCCTCCGCGTCGGCGCTCCCGCTCGGGGACGTGGACGGGGACGGCGTGGGCGTAGGGCTCGCGGACTCCTTGGAGCCGCCGCCGGTTATGCCGTCCACGACGCCGGTTATCGCATCACCGATCGTCTCGAGTACGCCCTTGTCGCTCTCGGACGGCGACGGGCTCGGCGTGGCCTGCTCGGCCTCGCTCTCCTCCTCGACGGCGGGCGCCGAGGACGAGGGAGACGGCTTGGGCTGGGCCCCGTCGTCGGAACCTGAATCCGACGAAGAGTCCTGGCCCGAAGTCCCCGACTCGTCCGAGGAGTTGCCGTCGGACGAGGGCGAAGGACCAGGCGTCGTCGGCTCGGCGGACTCGCTCTCGCTCGCCGAGGCGGACGGCGACGGCGTGGGTGACGCGTCCTGGCTCGCCTCGGGGTCCAGCGCCGCGACACAGTCCTTGAACTGGTCGGCCTGGTCGGCGTACTCGTCGGCCTGCAGGCTCCGGGACGCCGGCTGCTCGTCGGCGAGGGCGAGTTTGGGCGTAAAGCCCATGCCCATGAGGACCGCCGTCGGCATCGCCGCCAGGGCTATCGCCTTGCCGGCCGGCATGTGGAACCTGGTGAACAGCGGCTTCTTGGGTGCCGCGTGACGCGGCCCGGTTCTCACACGGGGCCCGTCCACATCGGCCACGTGGGTCACCTCGTCAGCCGGCACTGTGCCTCCCGTTCGCCCCGTTCGCCGGGCTCGTTCCTGACAGGTCGTTCGGCTCGCCCACCGTGCCCTGGTCCGCCTCGGGGATCGCGCCCGAGGGGGCGCCGCCCGCCCCTTCGTGGTCCTTCGTCGCCTCCGGCTCGGGCGGCGCGCCCGGCGCCCAGGACACCGCCATCGCGCCGCCGATCAGCGCGAACAGGAAGCCGACGACGAAACCACCGAAGTTGGACACCGGGATGGACACCAGTGCCAGCAGGATCGCGGCTACTCCGGCGAAGATCTGGATGTGCTTCTGGAACCAGAGGGTGAAGCCCAGAACGATGAGCAGCACGCCGATGATCAGGGACCCGGCGCCCGCGGTGGTGGACATCGCCAGCGTCAGATGACCGATCTGAAGGTTCGCGTACGGGAAGTACATGATCGGTACGCCACCGATCATGACGAACAGGCCGGCCCAGAACGGCCGCGTGCCCCGCCAGGCGCGGAACTGCAGTCTCCGGCGGTTGAACTGGCCGGTGGCGGCAGGAGTCTCGGCGCTCATGGAAAACAGCTCCCTGGTGCGGCGTTGCTGTGGTGAGGGTTTATTGCGATGTGGAGCGGATGGTGCGCGGCGCGCGGAGAGTGGGCGGGCGGGGCACCGCTTAGGCTCCCCCGCCCGTCACCGAGTGCTTAGTAGCACTCCTTGCCTTCGCCGCTTCCGAGCATCAGCTTCATCTTCAGACCGGGCAGCGTGAAGGTTCCGGCCGTGGTCGCCCACGCCGTCTGCTTCACGTCGGTCAGCTTGGCCGTCCTGGCCTGCTGGGCGAAGCCGAACGGGTTCGCCTTCTGCTGATCGACCTCCGACTTGTTCATGCCGGGACCGCGGTTGATCCCTCCGGCGGCCACACCGATGTCGATGTCCTCGAACGTGGCGTTCGCGCCCAGGTCCGCGACGTCGATGTACAGGTTGTCGGCGCTTACCTGCTGCTTCTCGTCAGTGCTCTCACCGGCCGTCAGCTTCAGCGTGACGGTACCGATCCCCGGGATGCCCGGGGTGACCACGGACTGGCACATCTTTTCGATCCGCGCGGTGTCGAACACGGAGACGGCTACGGGGTGGTTGACCTTCTCACCCGTGAGGGTGTACCCCGTCTCCTTCGCCCCGTACTGCGAGAAGCCCGTTCCGTTGAGCTCCTTCGCGGTCACCTTGAACGACTGACCCGACACACTGAACGACGCGGCGAGAGCACCCTGCGCGAGAGCGACACCTATGCACGCCGTGGCGGCGACGCTGGGCACCATGACCACAGCGAACCGCTTCCATCTGGTCCCACCACGCACCTGGGACTCCATATTTCCTCCTTCTCGGACGTACATCGCCTGCCCCGACCAGCCCCCCAAAGGCGGCTCAACCGGACAGGGATGGGAGAAGTGCTACGTCCTCGGGAAGGAGAGCGCCCGCAGCTCGGCGGCGCACAACGGCGCCCGAATCACCGGCGATCACCCCCGAGCGACAACCACTGGTCGCGCCTGACACGCATCACGCACAACCTTGCTGGACAGGCTTCGCCGGTGGGCGAAGACCCCCCTGTCCAAGAGCCGGCGCCAGTGACGTCGGCTCTGCTCGGTGGGGACCCAGGAAGTCCCGCGGCCCGATTGGCTGTCGGGGTACGGGAATGGACCGAGCGTCGCCGATCGTGGTGCATTCTCGCCGCCCGCACAAGGGGGTTCGTTACTCGCTAGTAACGGCCGGATAACCGAACAACGACCAGCCGGACTCGCTCAGCGACGCTGGGTGTCAACTAGGGGGAGGACAAAACTATTGATCGCTGGACGGAATCCGACAGATCAACGCCTCTGACTTACTCGCAGTAACAGCGGCCGTGATTACCAAGATTTGGTAAAGCACGGCCGCTCTGACGTCTCGTCAGCCAATTACTCACTCAGGGCTCACACGCCCCGACGTTCAGCGACTGGTCACCATAGAGCGCCTGGCCCCGCTCAGAACAGTGCGCGTGCCAGCGCCCGACGCGCCGCGGTCACCCGCGGATCCTCCGCGCCGACCACCTCGAACAGCTCCAGCAGCCGCAGTCGTACGGCATCCCGGTCGTCACCCGCCGTACGCCGCACCGTGTCGATGAGCCGGCCGAAGGCGTCCTCCACATGACCGCCCACCAGGTCCAGGTCGGCGGCCGCGATCTGCGCCTGCGCGTCGGCCGGCCTGTCGGCCGCGTCCTTGCGCACCTGCTGCGCGTCGAGCCCCTGCACCCGCTGGAGCAACTCCGCCTGCGCCAGACCGAGTTTGGCCTCCGGGTTGGCGGGGTCGTCGGAGAGCACGTTCTTGTACGCCTGGATGGCACCGCCCATGTCGCCGGCGTCCAGCGCCTGCGCGGCGGCGTTAAGTGCGGCGTCGTAGGGTCCGGCCGGTGCCTGCGCGGGCGCCTGGCCGCCGCCCGGCTCGGCCTCCGGGTCGACGGTCAGACCGGTCAGGCCGAAACGCTGCTCGGCGACCGTGACCAACTGGTCGAGGGTCTCCCGGATCTGCGCCTCACCGGCCGCCCCCTGGAAGAGCGGCAGCGCCTGGCCCGCGACGACCGCGAAGACCGCCGGGATCCCCTGGATCCCGAACTGCTGCATCAGCATCTGGTTGGCGTCGACGTCGATCTTGGCGAGGACGAAGCGGCCGTTGTACTCGACGGCGAGCCGCTCAAGGACCGGGCTGAGCTGCTTGCAGGGCTCGCACCACTCGGCCCAGAAGTCGATGACGACCGGGACCTCCGTGGAGCGCTGGAGGACGTCACGCTCGAATCCGGCCTCGTCGACGTCGATGACGAGATCGGCCGGGGAGACGGCTCCGCCTCCGCCCTCCCGGGCCGCTGCGGCGCGCGCCTGCTCCGCCTTCGCCTTGGCCTCCTGGGCCGCCTTCACCGCGGCGAGGTCGACGACGCCGCTCATGGACATGTTCCGTGGCTGCATGCGTCTATCCTCCCCCGTTCCCCGCGTGTCTGTGAAAAACGCCGTGAAGCCGTGCGTGCGTACGACGCCGGGTCCCCACCCGACGCCTGTGGTCGTCGCTCGCGTACGACGCGGAAGTCCCCCGTACGACACGGAAGTGCAGGTCACTCGCGAGCTTTCGCTACGGGTCGTAGCGTAACGGCACGGGGCGGCCCGGCGACACCCCCATCCGGTGATCTCCCTCACTGTCACCCGGAACATGCCGGACGCGGCCAGGGAATCCCGCCGGGCATGGTCAAGGAAACCGGCCGGACATGGTCCAGGAAACCGGCCGGATATGGTCGGAAGATGCAGAGCCGCACCCCCGCCAGCCGCACCGGACGTCCGCGCAGCGCCGCCGCCGACGCCGCGATCCTGGCCGCGACCCGGGCGGCCCTGGTGGAACTGGGCTGGTCCAAGCTCACCCTGGGAGACGTCGCAACCCGCGCCGGGGTTGCGAAGACAACGCTCTATCGTCGCTGGGCGGGCAAGAACGAACTGGTCGTCGACGCGGTGGCGGAACTCTTCGACGAACTGCGCCTGCCCGACCGGGGCACCCTCGACGCCGACATCGAGGGCGTGGTGCTCCAACTGGCGGCGATCCTGGACCGGCCGGAGGCCAAGAGCGGCCTGATGGCGGTCGTCGCGGAGTCGACCCGCGACCCCGCACTGCGCGAACGCATCCGCACCGCGATCGTGGACCGCCAGAAACGCCTGGTCGTGGAGGGCCGGGCCCGGGCACAGGCGCGGGGCGAGCTCCCGACGGAGTCCGACGACGAGGAGGCGGCCCGCACAGCGGACCTGATCTTCGACATGGTGGCGGGGACGGTCGTCCACCGCTCCCTGGTGAGCGCGGAACCGGCGAACGCGGAGTGGGCGCGCTCACTGACGCGGGTGCTGCTGTTGGGGCTGGCGGGGGCTGCGGAGGCCAAGGAACGCGAGAGCCGTGTGCCGGGCGGAAACGGCGCGCCCGCGTCCTGATCACAAGGGCGCGGTAACCGCCACGTTCTCCGGCGTCGCGCTCCCCGCCGACCATCTCAGCGGGGCGCTCTGGACTTCCACACGGAGACGGTGCCGTGCCGGTTCTCCGAGACGTGGCCCTTGACGACTCGGTCCTCGTCACGGGCCCATTCCAGGTAGGCGCGTTCGGCCAATGTGCTCGCGGTGACCTTGGCGCCGGACTTGTCGGCCAACATGACCATCACGGGCAGCAGGCCGTCCATCAACTTCATCAGTTCCGAGTGGGTCGTCCTGCCCCGGCGGCGGAGGGCCGCGGTCACGAACTCTCCGTACAACGCAGTGTCGATCTTGACCCGGTCGCCGGTGATGTCGTCGAGCCCGGTGGGCACCTTGATGATCAGGGTGCCCAGGGCGTTGACGCCTCCCATGAAGAGCTGACCAACGGCCAGAGCGGGTTGCCAAAAGTCCTCGTCGGTGTCGCTGACAGTGAATATGTAGCTCATATCCGCGCCACCGTACGGGGGTGTCAGCGCCTTCAGTGGCCGCTTTTCGCCCGCCTCGGCGCTAGAACCCCGCCGGCTCCGTGTACACCCCCCACTCCTCGCGCAGGGCGTCGCAGATCTCGCCGAGGGTGGCTTCTGCTCGTACGGCCGTCAGCATGGGGTCGATCATGTTGGAGCCGTCTCGTGCGGCGGTGACCATCGCGGCGAGGGCCGTGCGTACGGCCGCGTCGTCGCGGGCCGCTCGGCGGGTGTCGAGTACGCGGACCTGTTCGCGTTCCACCTCGTGGCTGACCCGCAGGATCTCCAGGTCCCCGGTGACCGAGCCGGTGTGGGCGTTGACGCCGACGACCCTCTTGTCGCCCTTCTCCAGGGCCTGCTGGTAGCGGAAGGCGGACTCGGCGATCTCGCCGGTGAACCAGCCGTCCTCGATGCCGCGCAGGATGCCGGAGGTGATCGGGCCGATGGGGTGCCGGCCGTCGGGGTGGGCGCGCAGGCCGCGTTCCTTGATCTGGTCGAAGATCTTCTCCGCGTCGGCCTCGATCCGGTCGGTCAGCTGCTCGACGTACCACGCACCGCCCAGCGGGTCGGCGACGTTGGCGACGCCGGTCTCCTCCATGAGGACCTGCTGGGTGCGCAGGGCGATCTCCGCGGCCTGCTCGGAGGGGAGCGCCAGGGTCTCGTCGAGGGCGTTGGTGTGGAGGGAGTTCGTGCCGCCGAGGACCGCCGCGAGCGCCTCGACCGCCGTGCGGACTACGTTGTTGTACGGCTGTTGGGCCGTGAGGGAGACACCTGCGGTCTGGGTGTGGAAGCGCAGCCACTGGGCCTTGTCGGACTGGGCGCCGTAGACGTCACGCATCCAGCGGGCCCAGATGCGGCGCGCCGCGCGGAACTTGGCGATCTCCTCGAAGAAGTCGACGTGTGCGTCGAAGAAGAAGGACAGGCCGGGGGCGAAGACGTCCACGTCGAGGCCGCGGGAGAGGCCGAGCTCGACGTAGCCGAAGCCGTCCGCGAGCGTGTACGCCAGCTCCTGCGCGGCCGTCGCGCCGGCCTCGCGGATGTGGTAGCCGGAGACGGAGAGCGGCTTGTACGCCGGGATGCGCGCGGCGCAGTACTCCATCAGGTCGCCGATGAGG
The DNA here is from genome assembly GCF_015712165.1 of Streptomyces spinoverrucosus. Lineage (NCBI taxonomy): Bacteria > Bacillati > Actinomycetota > Actinomycetes > Kitasatosporales > Streptomycetaceae > Streptomyces > Streptomyces spinoverrucosus. The sequence goes on from NZ_JADPZX010000001.1 coordinate 2,595,534, forward strand.
CGCAGGTGCGGCTCGGGCTGGAAGAGCCACTCCTTCTGGGCGATGTACTCCTTGAAGATGTCCGTCTGGAGCGTGCCGTTCAGGACGGACGGGTCGACGCCCTGACGTTCGGCGGCGACCAGGTACATGCAGAAGACCGGGACCGCCGGGCCGCTGATCGTCATCGACGTGGTGACGTCGCCGAGGGGGATGTCGCGGAAGAGTATGTCCATGTCGGCGGCGGAGTCGACGGCCACGCCGCAGTGGCCGACCTCGCCGAGCGAGCGCGGGTCGTCGGAGTCGCGGCCCATCAGGGTCGGCATGTCGAAGGCGACGGAGAGGCCGCCGCCGCCGGCCGCGAGGATCATCTTGTAGCGCTCGTTGGTCTGCTCGGCGTTGCCGAAGCCGGCGAACTGGCGGATCGTCCACGTGCGCCCTCGGTAGCCGGTCGGATACAGGCCGCGTGTGAAGGGGTACTCCCCGGGCCAGCCGATCCGCTCGAAGCCCTCGTAGGTGTCCCCGGGTCGGGGTCCGTACACCGGCTCCACGGGGTCGCCGGAGAGCGTGGTGAAGTCCGCGTCGCGCTTGCGCGCCGCGTCGTACCGGGCCTGCCAGCGGCGGCGGCCCTCTTCGATGGCGTCAGCGTCCATACCCTCGAATTTACTTGGACGTCCTAGTAAATGTCGACGGCTGGCGGGTGATTTGTCAGGGAGACCTGGCAATCGGGTGACGGTGGCGCCGCCGTACGGTCGGTCGGTCGGACGTGTACGGCGGCTTGTGTGGCGTGCGGCGGCGCCTTCGTGTGCCTAGACCTGCACCTGCGCCTTCGCCGTGCGTCTACGCCTTCGCCGGGGTGGGCTCGGGCTGGGCGATCTTGGCGTCGAGCTCTTGTGAGATCTTGCGTTCCACGAAGAACGCGGCTGTCGGGATGGTGCCCGCGAGCAGTACCCAGACCTGCTTGGCGATCGGCCACTTCGCCTTGGAGCCCAGGTCGAAGGCGAAGATGAGGTAGACGACGTACAGCCAGCCGTGCGCGATGGAGACGACCTGCGTCGCGTCTGCGGCGCCGTCCATCTTCAGGGCGTACTTGGCGATCATGCACAGGCACAGCAGGACCAGGAGCACACCGGTGACGTAGGCCATGACGCGGTAGCGGGTCAGCACGCTCTTTTTCATGCGGACGAGCGTAACCGCCCGTTCCGGGCGATCTTTCGCCGGGTCAGTGGTCCTCGAAGTCGTTCGCGGCCACGCGGAGGGGGCGGAGCATCGCGAAGATCTCGGCGCATTCCTCGGCGTCGTATGCGCCGAGGCCGAAGTCCATGGCCATCAGGTCGCGGGTGGCGGATTCGACTACTTCGCGGCCCTTGTCGGTGATCACGGCCAGGGTGCCGCGGCCGTCGTTGGGGTTGGGGCGCTTGGCGACGAGGCCGGACTTGACGAGGCGGTCGACGGTGTTCGTGACGGATGTGGGGTGCACCATGAGGCGCTCGCCGATCTTGGACATCGGGAGCTCGCCCTCCTTGGAGAAGGTGAGCAGTACCAGCGCCTCGTAGCGTGCGAAGGTCAGTCCGTACGGCTTGACCACCGCGTCTACCTCGGCGAGCAGGATCTGGTGTGCGCGCATGATCGAGGTGATCGCGGCCATCGACGGCACGTTGCCCCAGCGCTGCTTCCAGAGTTCGTCGGCGCGGGCGATGGGGTCGAAGGGGAGGCTGAGCGGCTTCGGCACGTCACCAGACCTTACCCGTCGGTCATATGTTGGTCAGCCCCGTCTCGCGTTTCGGGCTGCTGGGTGACGATCCTTGCGTTTGGGCCTGCGGCGGCCTGTGGCTGTGGGGGCGTGGTTGCTGTCGCGCCTGCGGTTCGGTGGGTGGGGCGGGGCCGTGTCGGGGGGTGTCCGTCCTCGGAACGGCGCGGAATCGGTCACTTACCAACGCCCCCGGGTTGACGCGCCAACCGCTGCGGGCGGACACCCCCCGACACGGCCCCTTCCCGCCGTGGGCGAGTGCGGCTCGCATCTGGGTGTGGGCTGCCGGTGCCCGTAAGCCGTGACATGGCCGGTCGGCCTGACGTCAGGAGCGGGTCGTTCGGCGTAGGTGGTGGCGGACTGCCTTTTGGGCTACCGGGCCCAGGGTCTCCAGGGCCGCTACCAGGGCGCCCAGTTGTTCGAGGGCGTCCAGGGCCGCTGTGGCGCCCGCCGCGTCCACGCCCTCGTACAGTTCGATGCCTACGAAGGATGCCGCCACCGCCCGGGCTAGGCCCTTGGGGTCCGTGAATTCGCTGAAAGGGGTTTGTGGGAGGACCCGGGTGAGGGTCTTTTCGATTTCCGTGATCCACAGGTCCAGGCCTGCTGCCGTTGCCGGGGCGAGGGTGGGGTGGGTCTGGGCACCGGCCAGGAGTTGGCCGAGGAGGGCGACGTGGCCGTCCTGTCGTTCCTGGTCGTGGATTTCGCGGCCTATGGCCAGGAGTTCGGAGAGGGACCGCACGGAGGCCATGCGGAGGCGGTAGCGGGAGACCGCCTGTTCCGCGCCGTAGTGGCAGGCGGCCGCCAGGAGTTCGTCCACTGAGCCGAAGTGGTAGAAGACCAGCGCCTGGTTGACGCCCGCGGTCGCCGCGATCGTGCGGGCCGAGGTTTTGGCGATGCCCTGTTCCGTCAGGGTGCGCAGTGCGCCTTCGAGCAGTTTCGTTTTCGTTTCGAGGGACTTCGCCGTTTCCGGGCTCATGCTCGGGACTCCTCGCGGAGCGGGCGCAGGCCGGGGCGGATGCCGCAGGTGCGGGTGTCGGTGTATGTCGCCTTGAACCATCCCTCGTAGCCGAAGAGGGGGCCGAAGTGTTTGTTGACGACCCTGACCTGGATGCGGAAGCGGGCCGTCGAGTCGTCGTAGGACTCGCGCACCTCCGCCGTCGCGCCTATCAGGTCGGGGACCCGTACGTCGACGGGACCCTCGCGGAAGCGGTGTTCGCCGGAGCGGATCAGGAGGGAGCCGTCGGGTTCGGCGCTGAAGTGGAGGTCGGTGGCGAGGTGCTGGTGGGTGCCGAGGTAGTCGAGGATGCGGTCCTTCTTGGGGCTCAGGACCATCTGGGCGTCGAAGCGGCGGGGGCGGCCGGGCAGGTCGAAGGTGCGCACGAAGGTCACCGTCTCACGGCCGTAGGTGTCGGCGTACGGCACGTTCTCGATGGTGAAGGGGACGTTGCGGCCGGTGCGCGGGATCAGGATGTTGCGGGTGGTGCCCAGGGCCAGGAACGGCTTGACGTGGGGGCCGCCGTGCCAGATGCGGTGCATCACGCCTCTGCCCGTGCAGGCCTCGCCGGTGGTCAGGCCCACCGAGAAGCGGCGCCGGAGCTGGGGGTGGAGGCGGTCGAAGTCGGCGCCCATGACCTTGGAGAAGATCGATGTCATCGCGGGGTCTCCAGGGTGTGCAGCAGGCGCGGGGCACGCGCGCGTGTGGGTGGTGTGCGCAGGCAGCGGCGGGCCGCGGGGGTGCAAGGGAGGGGGGACTTGAGGACCGCCAGGTAGGCGGTGATCAGTAGGAGGAGGGGCCAGAGGAATGCCATGGGTGCCGCGAGCGGGCCGAAGTGGTGGAGGACGGATTCGCCGGCGAGGCCTGTGCAGGCGAGGGTGAGCAGGGTGGCGCGTACGGCCAGTTCCGCCAGCCAGTTGCGCAGGGCGCGTTCCGGTGTGATGCCGCGCTCCAGCCAGAGGCGGAGGCGGTCGAAGGACCACGCCGTCGCCCAGCCCATCAGGGGGCGGAAGAGGGCGCGGTCGGCCAGTGCGCCGAAGGCGCCCCAGCGGGGGCGGTAGTCGTAGCCGGTGAGGAAGCGGACGCCGTCGCCGTCGGGGACGTAGCGCCAGTAGCCGCTGCCCTCCGCCAGGAGGGAGAGGGGGTGGGGCGAGGCGAAGCGCAGGGCAGAGGTGCGCGTGCCGTCGGGGCGTTCCTTCTCGCCCGCCGAGATCCCGGTGCCGGCGATGGTGAGGAAGGGCAGCACGCGCGTGGCGTAGCGGAAGTGCTGTGGCTCGCCCTCCGCGCGCGGGAGGTAGTCGATCTCGGTGAAGCGCAGGTCCCAGCGTTGGTGCTGGGAGGGGTGCTGGGTGTGCGTCCAGAGGGTGTCCAGGTCCGCGTGGATGCGTGTCTCTATGTAGAGGCCGTGGCCGCCCATTGCTTCATCCCCCAGTTCAGCAAGTCTTTTGAGCGATCGCTCAAGTGGTGTGAGCATGACCGTACACCTATTTGAGCGATCGCTCAAAGGGTGGGGAAAGGAAACCCCGGCCCATTGGGCCGGGGTTGGGGCTGGGTGCTGGTTCTACTGCGCCAGGTGGCGTTCCACCGTCTCGACCTTGGACGTGAGGCCGTCCGTCACTCCGGGGCGGATGTCCGCCTTGAGGACCAGGGACACACGCGGCGCCCTCTCCTCCACGGCGGCCACGGCGCGCTTGACGACGTCCATGACCTCGTCCCACTCGCCCTCGATGGACGTGAACATCGCGTCCGTACGGTGGGGCAGGCCCGACTCGCGGACCACGCGGACGGCGTCGGCGACGTACTCCCCCACGTCCTCGCCGACGCCGAGCGGCGTCACGGAGAAGGCGACGATCACGCGTTCACGACCCCTTCCTTGCGGGCGCGGTCCGCGATCACCGCGTCCTCGGCCTCGCGGCGGAGCTTGCGCTCGGCGAAGAAGCCGCCGGTGGGGAGCACGGAGAGGACGAAGTAGAGGGCGGCTGTCCTGAAGGACCACTTGCTGCGGTTCCAGGCGTCGGCCCAGAAGATCACGTACAGGATGAACAGGACGCCGTGGATCGCGCCCATCACGGGGACCGCGTTGAATTCCGTGGTCCGCTTCAGCACCGAGCAGACGAGCAGGATCAGGAAGGACACGGCCTCCGGGGCCGAGACCAGGCGGAGGCGGCGGAGGGCGGTGGCGGTCTTGAGATCCACGGGACACCTTCGGTGGGAGAGTCGCTGACGACGCGGTCGCTTTGTGAACGGAAGCACAAACGTTCAGCCATTGTGGCAAACGGTTGGGTGGGGGCGGGCTCGGGGGTATGGGTCCGGCACCCCTAGGGGTGCGGTCCGGGTTCACCTCCGGTGACAGGCCCTGTTGGCGGAGCCAATCGGCCGATACCTTCACATCCGTGGCGATGTTCCGACTTCAAGGCAGCAAGGTGCTTGCCGTCGACATGACCGGTGACGCCGTGAAGGCGAAGAACGGGTCGATGGTCGCGTACGACGGACAGATGGCCTTCAAGAAGCTGAGCGGCGGCGGTGAGGGCATACGGGGGATGGTGACCCGGCGCATCACCGGTGAGCAGATGACCCTTATGGAGGTGAAGGGGCAGGGGACGTGCTGGTTCGCGGACCGGGCCTCGGAGATCAACCTGGTGAGTCTCCGGGGCGACAAGCTGTACGTGGAGTCGAGCAACCTGCTGGCGACCGACGGCGGGCTGCGCACCGGCACGTCCTTCACGGGGCTGCGCGGCGCCTCGCAGGGGAACGGGCTGTTCACGACGACCGTCGAGGGGCACGGGCAGGCGGCGATCATGTCGGACGGGCCGGCTGTGGTGCTGCGGGTGAGCGCGCAGTATCCGCTGACCGTGGATCCGGGGGCGTATGTGGCGCATCAGGGGAATCTGCGGCAGTCGTTCCAGTCCGGTGTGACGTTTCGCACATTGATCGGTGAGGGTGGGGGCGAGGCCTTCCAGATGCGGTTCGAGGGGGACGGGCTCGTGTACGTCCAGCCCAGTGAGCGGAACACGATCGCGGGGGACGTGTGACATGGGCTTCCGCGAGGTCAATTCGAAGATGGTCGAGGCGACCGTCATGCCCGGGCAGCGGCTGTTCAGTCAGCGCGGCGCCATGCTCGCCTACAAGGGCGAGGTGTCCTTCACGCCCAACATGAGCGGTGGGCAGGGCGGGATCATGTCGATGATCGGACGGCGGGTCGCGAACGAGGACACGCCCCTGATGACCGTCGAGGGCAGCGGCACCGTGCTGTTCGGGCACGGCGGGCACCACGTGCAGGTGATCAACCTCGCCGGGGACACGCTCTGCGTCGAGGCCGACCGGCTGCTCGCCTTCGAGGGGAGCCTGCAGCAGGGGACGATGTTCATGGGCGCGCAGGGCGGGGTCATGGGGATGGTGCGGGGTCAGGTCACCGGGCAGGGACTGTTCACGACCACGCTCAAGGGGCATGGGGCCGTGGCCGTGATGGCTCATGGCGGTGTGTTCGAGATTCCGATCAGCCCGCAGCGGCCGGTGCACGTCGACCCGCAGGCCTATGTCGCCCACCACGGCGACGTGCGCAACAAGCTGTCGACCGCGCTGGGCTGGCGGGACATGGTGGGGCGCGGCTCCGGCGAGGCGTTCCAGCTGGAGCTGAGCGGCAGCGGCGCGGTGTACGTCCAGGCCTCGGAGGAGAAGCTGTGACCTACGGAACCCCGGGCGCCGGGCCCGTCGTGCACGACCCGGTGACGCTGCCCGCCGACGACAACGTGAACGCGTACACCTTCTGCGTGGAGCTCAAGGGGAGCCAGTGGTTCCTGCAGAAGGGGAAGATGATCGCCTACTACGGCTCGATCGAGTTCAACGGCGTGGGGCACGGGCGATTGGACCGACTTGTCCGTACGTCGTTCCATTCGCCTCTGCACGCCGCGGACTGGGTCGTGGCGGAGGGCTCGGGGAAGATGCTCCTCGCCGACCGGGCCTTCGACGTGAATTCGTACGACCTGGAGGACGGCAATCTGACCATTCGCTCGGGCAACCTGCTCGCTTTTCAGCCAACTCTGGCACTGAAGCAGTCGATCGTGCCGGGCTTTCTCACGCTCATCGGAACCGGAAAGTTCGTGGCCGCATCTAACGGTCCGGTGGTGTTCATGGAGCCGCCGATCCGGGTGGACCCGCAAGCGCTTGTCGGCTGGGCCGACTGCCCCTCGCCGTGCCACCACTACGACCATGGCTACATGACGGGCGTAATGGGCGGTCTACGTGCGATGACAGGCCTCGGCGGGGCCTCCGGGGAGGAGCATCAGTTCGAGTTCGCGGGAGCGGGTACGGTGCTGCTCCAGTCGACCGAGACCCTGATGGCCGAGCAGGCCACGGGGACGGTCCCGCACCAGGCCGGTGTGCCCGGCGGTGGCGGGGTGACCGGAGGGCACGGGACGCAAGCCGGCGCACCGCGCCTTCCCGGACAGCTGGGGGACCTCCAGCGTCGCTTCGGGCTGTGAGCGGTAGTCTGCGGAGTGTGACGTCGAACGCGTGCGCACTGTCACACCACCCTCAGTAGTTCACATTTCAACCTCTTAGGTAGACTTCATTCATGGAGACCGAGACGGCCACGCGCTGGCTGACCGATGCGGAGCAGTGTGCCTGGCGCACCCACCTGGAGGTCAACAGGCTGTTGACGTACCAGCTCGAAAAGGACCTGCAGCCGTTCGGCCTGACGATGAACGACTACGAGATCCTGGTGAATCTCTCGGAGTCGGACGATTTGCGGATGCGGATGAGCGACCTGGCCTCCGCCACCTTGCAGTCCAAGAGCCGCCTCTCGCACCAGATCACCCGTATGGAGAACGCCGACCTGGTGCGGCGGGAGAACTGCGAGTCCGACCGCCGCGGGCTGTACGCGGTGCTCACCGACCACGGCATGGAGACGATGCAGAAGGTCGCTCCCCACCATGTGGCGTCCGTACGGAGGCACTTCATCGACCTGCTGCCCCCCGAGTCCCTCACGGAGCTCGAAAAGGCCCTGAAGCCCATCGCGGAACATCTGCGCGGGCACCGAGGCCGCCCCTGAACCAGCAGGCCCTAGGCGAGCGGCAGGCGGAGTTCGAACAGGGCGCCGCCTGCCGGCGCGTCATGGACCGCGAGGGTGCCGCCGTGGCGGGCGGCCACGTCACGGGCGATGGCGAGGCCCAGACCGGCGCCGCCCTCGTCCCGGCTGCGGGCCGCGTCCAGCCGTACGAACCGCTGGAAGATCCGCTCGCGGTCCACCTCGGGTACGCCGTCCCCGTCGTCCACGACCTGGACGACCGCCCGGTCCCCGTCCCGCCGTACGGCCACGGTGACCGCCGAGCGGGCGTGCCGCTGGGCGTTGTCCAGCAGGTTGGCCAGCACCCGCCCCAGTTGACCGCGCGATCCGGCCACTTCGAGGGACTCCGCCTCGACCGTCACGCCCTTGCGGCCCGCGGCCTGTTCACGCGCCAGCTCAGCCAGGTCGACCCGGGTGTCGGTGGGCCGCTCCCCCGCGTCCAGCCGGGCGAGCAGCAGCAGATCGGCGGCGAGCCTTTGCAGTCGTACCGTGTCCTCGACCGCGCCGTCCAGGTCCAGCAACTCCGGATGCGCGGCGGCCACTTCGAGCTGGGTGCGCAAGGAGGCGATGGGGCTGCGCAGCTCGTGCGAGGCGTCGGCGACGAAACGCCGCTGGCGTTCCACCGAGGTCTCCAGGGCGGCCAGCGTCTCGTTGGTGGTGCGGGCGAGGCGGGCGACCTCGTCGTGGGTCCCCGGTTCGGGGACCCGTCGGGTGAGGTCCTCGGAGGCGGTGATCTCCGCCATCTCGCGCCGGATGCCCTCGACCGGGTGCAGCGCGCGCCCTGTGACCAGCCAGGTCACGCCGGCGACGACACCGAGCAGCAGCGGGAAGCCGATCAGCATGACGGTCTGCGCGGTGCTCACGGCGTTCTGCTCGGCGGCCAGCGGACCGCCCGCGTACACGGTGAACGTGCCCTGGCCGGGGACTTCGACCGCCACCTCGGCGAAGCGGTAGTCCGCCGACTCGCCGTCGATCGTCGCGGAGCCGTCCGTGATGGACGCGTCCTCGGCGATCTCGCCCGGCTGGAGGGTGGCGCCCCCTGAGGAGTCGTCGGAGGAGTCGTCGTCCGAGTCGTCGGAGGAGTCGTCGTCCGAGTCGTCGGAGTAGTCCGCGTCGTCCGCATCGTCCGAGTCGTCGTCGCCGGAACCGGTGCCCGGCTCGCGGGCGGGCGGCGTCCGCTTCTCGGGCCGTACGGCGTCCGTTCCGGTGCCGGAGATCCGCTCCAGGCCCTCGCTGGCCGCGACCAGCCGGCCGTCCTCGTCGACGACCTGGACGGGGCGGTCGTCGTCGTCCAGGGACAACTGGTCGTACGGCTTGCCGCCGGCCAGGTCGGCCGCGACGGCGCGCGCCGAGCGTTCCGCTTCCGTACCGGCCTGCTCGGTCAGGTTGGAGTACAGGGAGAGCAGTACGGCGGCGCCCGCGGCGACCAGCGCCACGGCGACGACGACGGTGGCGCCGAGCGTGGCCCGGGCCCGCACGGAACCGAACAGGCGTCTCATCTCGGCGCCTCCAGCCGGTACCCGGCGCCGCGCACCGTCCGGATCAGCCCGGCGCCCAGCTTGCGGCGCAGTGCGCTGACGTACACCTCGACGATGTTCGGATCGCCCTCGTAGGCGAAGTCCCAGACGTGTTCCAGGATCTCCGCCTTGGAGACCACCTCGCCGGCCCGCACCGCGAGCTGCTCCAGTACGGCGAACTCCTTGGCGGTCAGGGCGAACTCGTCGCCGTCCCGGGTGACCCGGCGGGCGGCGGTGTCGACGCGGAGGGGGCCGACCGTGAGGATCGGTGAGGCGCCGTGCTGGCCGCGGCGGCGCAGCAGGGCCCGGATGCGGGCGACCAGGACGACGTACGAGAACGGCTTGGTCAGATAGTCGTCGGCGCCCGTGTCCAGGCCCTCCGCCTCGTCGTACTCGCCGTCCTTGGCGGTGAGCATCAGGATCGGTACGTCGTTGCCGGCGGCGCGCAGGGCGGAGCAGACGCGGTAGCCGTTCATGCCGGGGAGCATGATGTCGAGGACGATCAGGTCGTACGGCGACTCGGTCGCCATGTGCAGGCCCTCCCGGCCGTCGTGGACGACGTCCACGGCGTAGCCCTCCGCCGTCAGGCCCTTGGCCAGGGACAGCGCGAGGCGTTTCTCGTCCTCCACGATCAGCAGCCGCATGCCCCAAGGGTCGCAAACGGAACCTGAAGCGATCTTCAGGTGGCTTCAGCCTGGCTTCAGGCGGCGGACGGCAGCGTGGTGGACGTCGAAACGACAAGCCAACTCGGGGAGGACCCATGAAGCGCAACATCGTCATCGCCGCCGTGGTCGCGACTGCCGTGATCGGCGGTGGTACGACGCTGGCGTTCGCGGGTGGTGGCGGCGACACGTCGGGGACAGCGGGTACGTCGTCGGCGTCCGCGTCCGCCGACGCGGTGAACGTCGGTGAGCGGGACGACGACGGCAGCGGCGGCGGCGAGCGTGGCGCGAAGGTGACGGCCGCGGAGGCCATCGAGGCGGCGCTGAAGGCGCGGCCGGGGACCGCGGTGTCGGCGGAGCTGGACGACGACGGATCCGACGACTCCGACGACGACAGCGACGACGGTGACGACCGGGGCGACGACCGGCGGGGCTGGGAGGTCGAGGTGCTGGGTCAGGGCACGACCTCGTACACGGTGCACGTGGACCCGGCGTCGGGGAAGGTGCTCGGGACGGAGACCGACCGGGACGATGACGACGACCGGGACGACCGGGCCGCGCTGAAGGGCACCGGGGTCACGGCGATGGAGGCGGCGAACGCCGCGTCCGCTAAGGGGTTCGTGACGTCGGTCGACCTGGATGACGACGACCGGGTTCAGTCGTGGGACGTGGAGACCCGCGACGACGACGGCAAGCGCGGTGACTGGAACGTCGACTTGAAGTCGGGGCAGGTCACTGCGGACCGTGCGGACGACGACCGGGACGACCGGGACGGCCGTGACGGCCACGCCGACGACGGTCGGGGCAAGCAGCAGGTTCAGGACGACGACAACAGCGACGACGACAACGGCAACGACAGTGACGGCAACGACAGTGACGACGACCGGGGTGACGACCGCGGGGAGGACTGACCGTCCGTGGGGGCGGGGGTCTGGGGGCCGCTGCCCCCGGACCCCCGCTTCGGCCCTGAACGGGCCTCGTCCTCAAACGCCGGACGGGCTGAGTTTTGCCGACCGGCGCTGAGTCATGCCCCGTCCGTCACCCCCGCCACCAGCTCATCCGCCGCCCGATAAGGATCCAGCTCCCCGGCGACTATCCGCTCCGCCAGCGCGCTCAGGCGGCGGTCGCCGTGGAGGTCGGCGATGCGTTCGCGCAGGGCAGTTACCGCGATCGTCTCGACCTCGCGGGAGGCGCGGGCCAGGCGGCGTTCGGTCAGGACGCCCCGTTCCTCCATCCAGGCGCGGTGCTTCTCCAGCGCCTCCAGGACCTCGTCGATGCCCTCACCCCGTGCCGCGACCGTCTTGACGATCGGTGGGCGCCAGTCGCCGGGGGCGCGGGATTCGCCGAGGCCGAGCATGTGGTTCAGTTCGCGGGCCGTGGCGTCGGCGCCGTCGCGGTCGGCCTTGTTGACGACGTAGACGTCGCCGATCTCCAGGATTCCGGCCTTGGCCGCCTGGATGCCGTCGCCCATGCCGGGGGCGAGGAGGACGACGGAGGTGTCGGCCTGCGAGGCGATCTCCACCTCCGACTGGCCCACGCCCACCGTCTCCACCAGGATCACGTCGCAGCCCGCCGCGTCCAGGACGCGGATCGCCTGCGGCGCGGCCCAGGCCAGGCCGCCGAGGTGGCCCCGGGTGGCCATGGAGCGGATGTAGACGCCGGGGTCGGAGGCGTGCTCCGACATCCGGACCCGGTCGCCCAGCAGGGCCCCGCCGGAGAACGGGGACGACGGGTCGACCGCCAGGACGCCGACCCGCTTGCCCTGTTTGCGGTACGCCGTCACCAGCGCCGAGGTCGAGGTGGACTTGCCGACGCCCGGGGAGCCGGTCAGGCCGACCACGTAGGCCCCGCCCGTCAGCGGGGCCAGGGTCGCCATGACCTCCCTGAGCTGCGGGGACGCCCCCTCCACCAGGGAGATCAGCCGGGCCACGGCACGCGGCCGGCCCTCCCTCGCCTGGGCCACCAGTGTGGAGACGTCCTGCATCACAGCTCCGTTCAGATCACCGACACGACAGACCGACGACTGGTCAGGACTTGGGTACCCGCACGATCAGCGCGTCACCCTGGCCGCCGCCACCGCACAGCGCCGCCGCGCCGACCCCGCCGCCGCGCCGCTTCAGCTCCAGCGCGAGGTGGAGGACGAGGCGGGCGCCGGACATCCCGATCGGGTGACCCAGGGCGATGGCGCCGCCATTGACATTCACCTTTTCGGTGGACACCCCGAGGTCCTTCATTGACTGCACGGCGACGGCGGCGAAGGCCTCGTTGATCTCGATCAGGTCGAGGTCCGAAACCTCCAGGCCCTCCTTCTTCAGGGCGTGCCGGATGGCGTTGGACGGCTGCGACTGCAGGGAGTTGTCGGGGCCCGCGACGTTGCCGTGCGCGCCGATCTCCGCGATCCACTCCAGACCGAGCTCCTCGGCCTTGGCCTTGCTCATCACCACGACGGCGGCAGCGCCGTCCGAGATCTGCGAGGAGGAGCCCGCGGTGATCGTGCCGTCCTTGGCGAACGCCGGGCGCAGCTTGGCCAGCGACTCGGCCGTGGTGTCGCCGCGGATGCCCTCGTCCTTGCTGAAGACGACCGGCTCACCCTTGCGCTGCGGGATCTCCACCGGGGTGATCTCGGCCTCGAAGACGCCGTTCTTCTGCGCGGCGGCGGCGCGCTGGTGGGACAGGGCGGCGATCTCGTCCTGGACCGGGCGGGCGATGCCGAGGCGCGTGTTGTGCTTCTCCGTCGACTCGCCCATGGCGATGTTCTCGAAGGAGTCGGTCAGGCCGTCGTGGGCCATCGCGTCGAGCATCTGGACCGCGCCGTACTTGTAGCCCTCGCGGGTCTTCGGCAGCAGGTGCGGGGCGTTCGTCATGGACTCCTGGCCGCCGGCCACGATCACGTCGAACTCGCCGGCGCGGATCAGCTGGTCGGCGAGGGCGATGGCGTCGAGGCCGGAGAGGCACACCTTGTTGATGGTGAGCGCCGGGACGCTCATCGGGATGCCGGCCTTGACCGCGGCCTGGCGCGCCGGGATCTGGCCCGCCCCGGCCTGGAGCACCTGCCCCATGATCACGTACTGCACCTGGTCGCCGCCGATCCCCGCACGGTCGAGGGCGGCCTTGATCGCGAAGCCGCCGAGGTCGGCTCCGGAGAAGGACTTCAGCGAGCCGAGCAGCCGCCCCATCGGGGTACGGGCGCCCGCGACGATGACGGAGGTCGAGCCGTTCGTTGCAGAAGACATGAGCTGCGATCCCCTTTTCCGGCCTGCACTGGCCGAGGAGTGAACGAGGGTTTACTTCGAATGTACTGACCGGTACTCGATCGCGTCATCGGGCTGTCGGTGTGATCGCGCGCACGTTGCGTAACCACCTCCGGAGCGCTGCACTGAATCCATGCTGACGCGAATCGACCACATCGGGATCGCCTGCCACGACCTCGACGCGACTGTCGAGTTCTACAGGGCCACCTACGGCTTCGAGGTGTTCCACACCGAGGTCAACGAAGAGCAGGGCGTGCGCGAGGCCATGCTCAAGATCAACGATACGTCCGACGGCGGATCCTCGTACCTGCAGCTCCTGGAGCCGATCCGGGAGGACTCCACCGTCGCGAAGTGGCTCGCCAAGAACGGCGAGGGCGTCCACCACATCGCCTTCGGTACGGCGGACGTCGACGGGGACGCGGCCGCGATCAGGGACAAGGGCGTACGCGTTCTGTACGAGGAGCCCCGGCGCGGCTCCATGGGGTCACGGATCACCTTCCTGCACCCCAAGGATTGTCACGGCGTCCTGACAGAACTGGTCACTTCGGCGCCCGTTGAGTCACCTGAGCACTGATGCTCGTACATATGGGCCGGTAGGGTTGGGGGCGGTCGCCGCTCCTTCCAGGGCGACCGAGGCCTGCCGCCCTTGTCGGCGGGCCGACCGGGGTCCGGGTTTCGGGGGACGAGCGTCGGGGCAGCAGCCCATGCTCCGCCGTTGATCTGACACCATTCCCCGGGGGCCCCGTTCGGCGGATGGACGGAGCTCGTTTGGAGAGACTTGCGACCAGGGGACGGATGGGACCGCGCAGTGCGGGGCTACGAGAGCCAGGAGCGAGAGCCGGCGGCTGACGTCGACCACCTCACTCGGTTCGAAGCCGAGATGAAGCGGCTGAAGACCGAGCGGGAAAAGGCCATCCAGCACGCCGAGGACCTCGGCTACCAGGTCGAGGTGCTGCGCGCCAAGCTGCACGAGGCGCGGCGCACGCTCATGACCCGGCCTGCCTATGACAGCGCCGACATCGGCTATCAGGCCGAGCAGTTGCTGCGCAATGCCCAGATGCAGGCGGACCAGATCCGGGCGGACGCCGACCGGGAGCTGAGTCAGGCCCGGGCGCAGACCCAGCGGATCCTCCAGGAGCACGCCGAGCAGGCGGCCCGGCTCCAGGCCGAGCTGCACGCCGAGGCCGTCTCCCGCCGGCAGCAGCTCGACCAGGAGCTGGCCGAGCGCCGGCAGACCGTCGAGTCGCACGTCAACGAGAACGTGGCCTGGGCCGAGCAGCTGCGCGCCCGCACCGAGCAGCAGGCCCGCCGGCTGCTGGAGGAGTCGCGGACCGAGGCCGAGCAGGCCATGGCCGCCGCGCGTGCGGAGGCCGAGCGGCTGACCGCCGAGGCCCGGCAGCGGCTGCAGAGCGAGGCCGAGGCCGCCCGCGCCGAGGCCGAGCAGCTGCTGCGCCGGGCCCGTACGGACGCCGAGCGGCTGCTGAACGCCGCCTCCACGCAGGCGCAGGAGGCCACCGAGCACGCCGAGCAGCTGCGGACGTCCACGGTCTCGGAGTCCGACGCCGCCCGCCGTCAGGCGAGCGAGCTGAGCCGGGCCGCCGAGCAGCGGATGACGGAGGCCGAAGAGGCCCTGCGCAAGGCGCAGTCCGAGGCGGAGAAGCTGGTCACCGAGGCCAAGGAGGCCGCGGCCAAGGCCCTCGCCGGCGCCGAGGCGGCGAACGAGACCCGCACGCGCACCGCCAAGGAGCAGGTCGCCCGTCTCGTCAGCGAGGCCACGAAGGAGGCCGAGACCACCAAGGCGGAGGCCGAGCAGGTCGTCGCCGACGCCCGCGCCGAGGCCGAGAAGATCGTCGCGGAGGCCGCCGAGAAGGCCCGGTCGATCACCGCCGAGGAGACCGCGAGCCAGCTGTCCAAGGCGGCCAGGACCGCCGACGACGTACTCAACAAGGCGTCGGAGGACGCCAAGAAGACCACCAAGGCGGCCACCGAGGAGGCCGAGCGGATCCGCCGCGAGGCGGAGGCCGAGGCGGACCGGCTGCGCGCCGAGGCGCACGACATCGCCGAGCAGCTCAAGGGCGCGGCGAAGGACGACACCAAGGAGTACCGCGCCAAGACCGTCGAACTCCAGGAGGAGGCACGGCGGCTGCGCGGCGAGGCCGAGCAACTGCGCGCCGACGCGGTCGCCGAGGGCGAGAAGATCCGCGCGGAGGCCCGCAAGCAGGCCGTGGCGCAGATCGAGGAGGCGGCCAGGACCGCCGAGGAGCTGCTCGCCAAGGCGAAGGCCGACGCCGACGAGCTGCGGCAGAGCGCGACCACGGACAGCGAGAAGGTCCGCACCGAGGCCATCGAGCGGGCGACCACGCTGCGCCGGCAGGCCGAGGAGACGCTGGAGCGCACCCGCAAGGAGGCCGAGCGGCACCGCGCGGAGGTCCTTGAGCAGTCCGAGGGCATCCGCGCCGACGCCGAGCGGGCCGCGCGGGAGCTGCGCGAGGAGACCGAGCGGGCCGTGGAGTCCCGCCGCGCGGAGGCCGCCGAGGAGCTGACGCGGCTGCACACGGAGGCGGAGGCCCGGCTCGCCGCCGCCGAGCAGGCGCTGACCGACGCCCGTGAGGAGGCCGCGCGCATCCGTCGCGAGGCCGCCGAGGAGACCGAGCGGCTGCGCGCCGAGGCGGCCGAGCGGATCCGTACGCTCCAGGCGCAGGCCGAGGCGGAGGCCGAACGGCTGCGTGACGAGGCCGCGTCCGACGCGTCCGCCTCCCGGGCGGAGGGCGAGGCCGTCGCCGTACGTCTGCGGTCGGAGGCCGCGGCGGAGGCCGAGCGGCTGAAGTCGGAGGCCCAGGACACCGCCGACCGGGTACGGGCCGAGGCGCAGGCCGCCGCCGAGCGGCTGGCGCAGGAGGCGTCCGAGACGCTGGCCGCCGCGCAGGAGGAGGCCGCCCGGCGCCGCCGCGAGGCCGAGGAACTCCTCGGCGCGGCCCGCCACGAGGCCGACCAGGAGCGCGAGCGGGCCCGCGAGCAGAGCGAGGAACTGCTGGCCTCGGCACGCAAGCGCGTGGAGGAGGCGCAGGCCGAGGCCGTGCGCCTGGTGGAGGAGGCCGACCGGCGCGCCACAGAGATGGTGTCGGCGGCCGAGCAGCACGCCCAGCAGGTACGGGACTCGGTCGTCGGGCTGCACGAGCAGGCGCAGGAGGAGATCGCCGGGCTGCGCAACGCCGCCGAGCACGCGGCGGACCGTACGCGGCGGGAGGCGCAGGAGGAGGCGGACCGGGTCCGCGCCGACGCCTACGCCGAGCGGGAGCGGGCCGCCGAGGACGCGGGCCGGCTCCGGCGGGAGGCGAGCGAGGAGTCCCAGGCCGCCAAGGCGCTGGCCGAGCGGACCATGGCGGAGGCGATCGCGGAGGCCGAGCGGCTGCGCTCCGACGCGGCCGAGCACGCCCAGCGGGTGCGCACCGAGGCGTCGGACGCCATCGCCGAGGCCGACCAGGCGGCGGCACGCACGCGTGCGGACGCCCGAGAGGACGCCAACCGGATCCGGTCGGACGCGGCGACGCAGGCGGACACCCTCATCACCGAAGCCCGCAACGAGGCCGAGCGGCTGCAGTCGGAGACCGTCGCGGAGGCGGACCGGGTGCGGGCCGAGGCGCTCGCCAAGGCCGAGAGGCTGGTCGGGGACGCGAGCGGCGAGGCGGAGCGGCTGCGTGCCGAGGCCGCCGAGACGGTCGGGTCGGCGCAGCAGCACGCTGAGCGGATCCGCACCGACGCCGAGCGGGTCAAGGCGGACGCCGCCCATGAGGCGGAGCGGGTCACCACGGCCGCGCGCGAGGAGGCCGAGCGGACGCTGGACGAGGCCCGCAAGGACGCCAACAAGCGGCGTTCGGAGGCGGCCGAGCAGGTCGACAAGCTCATCACGGAGACCACCGCCGAGGCCGACAAGCTGCTCAGCGAGGCGCAGCAGCAGGCGCTGAAGACGACCGCGGACGCCGAGGCGCAGGCCGACACCATGGTGGGCGCGGCCCGCAACGAGGCCGACCGGCTGGTGTCCGAGGCGACGGTCGAGGGCAACGGGCTGGTGGAGAAGGCCCGTACGGACGCGGACGAACTCCTCGTCGGCGCGCGCCGGGACGCGACCGCGATCAGGGAGCGGGCGGAGGAGCTGCGGGCCCGGATCACCGCGGAGATCGAGGAGCTGCACGAGCGGGCCCGCCGGGAGGCCGCCGAGACGATGAAGTCGACCGGCGACCGCTGCGACGCGCTCATCAAGGCCGCCGAGGAGCAGCTGGCCAAGGCGCAGGCGAAGGCCAAGGAGCTGGTGTCGGAGGCCAACTCCGAGGCCGGCAAGGTGCGCATCGCCGCCGTGAAGAAGGCGGAGGGGCTGCTGAAGGAGGCCGAGCAGAAGAAGTCGGCGCTCGTGAAGGAGGCCGAGGAGCTCAAGGCCGAGGCGATCCAGGAGGCCAAGCGCACGGTCGAGGAGGGCAAGCGCGAACTGGAGGTCCTGGTGCGCCGTCGCGAGGACATCAACGCCGAGATCTCCCGCGTGCAGGACGTCCTGGAGGCCCTGGAGTCCTTTGAGACACCGTCAGCCGCCAAGGACAACACGGTCAAGGCCGGCGCGACGGTCGGCGCCCCTCGTTCGGGTGGCAAGTCGTCGGAGAGCTAGCGGCGAGGGTGGATTCCGGTGTCTTCTGGGGGCTTTGACCAAGTCTTCGGCGTGGTCTTTGGCAAGCAGTCCTGCGGTTAGCCACTCAAAAGGGGTGTCATTCTCCAGATCAAACACGCATCCGCTCGATGACACACCGCTTCGGCCCCTAGGATTCCACCTATCACCTCACCGGTCTCATTCGACAGGAACCCCATGAGCGACACTTCCCCCTACGGCTTCGAGCTTGTGCGGCGTGGGTACGACCGCGCTCAGGTGGACGAACGTATCTCCAAGCTCGTCTCCGACCGTGACAGCGCTCTCGCCCGCATCACCGCTCTGGAAAAGCGCATCGAGGAGCTCCACCTCGAGACCCAGAACGCCCAGGCCGCCGTCAACGACGCCGAGCCGTCGTACGCGGGTCTCGGCGCACGTGTCGAGAAGATTCTCCGCCTCGCCGAGGAGGAGGCCAAGGACCTGCGCGAGGAGGCCCGCCGCGCGGCCGAGCAGCACCGTGAGCTCGCCGAGTCGGCGGCCCAGCAGGTGCGCAACGACGCCGAGGCGTTCGCGGCGGAGCGCAAGTCCAAGGCCGAGGACGAAGGCGTCCGGATCGTCGAGAAGGCCAAGAGCGACGCCTCCCAGCTGCGCGCCGAGGCGCAGAAGGACGCGCAGTCCAAGCGCGAGGAGGCGGACGCGCTCTTCGAGGAGACCCGCGCCAAGGCCGCGCAGGCCGCAGCCGACTTCGAGACGAACCTCGCCAAGCGTCGCGAGCAGTCCGAGCGCGACCTGGCATCCCGTCAGGCCAAGGCCGAGAAGCGTCTCGCGGAGATCGAGCACCGCGCGGAGCAGCTGCGCCTGGAGGCGGAGAAGCTGCGCACCGACGCCGAGCGCCGCGCCCGCCAGACGGTGGAGACGGCCCAGCGCCAGGCCGAGGACATCGTGGCCGACGCCAACGCCAAGGCCGACCGCATCCGTTCGGAATCCGAGCGCGAGCTGGCCGCCCTCACCAACCGCCGCGACTCGATCAACGCCCAGCTGACGAACGTGCGCGAGATGCTCGCCACGCTCACCGGCGCCGCGGTGGCCGCGGCCGGTTCGCCGGCCGAGGACGAGCCGATCACCCGCGGGGTGCCCGCGCAGCAGTCCCGGTAACCACCCGGCGTACAGCTGCTGAACACCTGCGGAGCCCTCTGCCACTCAGGTGGCAGAGGGCTTTGTGCCGTTTTAGCGTGGCCGCATGATCGAGCTGGCGGGGCTGACCAAGCGGTACGGCGAGAAGGTCGCGGTGAACCAACTGACGTTCACCGTCAGACCGGGCATCGTCACGGGCTTCCTCGGTCCCAACGGCGCCGGCAAGTCGACCACCATGCGCATGATTCTGGGCCTGGACCACCCCACCGCCGGGGACGTCCGGATCGACGGCAAGCACTACGACCAGCTCAAGGACCCGATGAAGTACATCGGCGCCCTGCTGGAGGCAAAGGCCTGGCACGGCGGGCGCAGCGCCTTCAACCACCTGCTGTGCCTGGCCCAGGCCAACGGCATCCCCCGGCAGCGGGTGCACGAGGTCCTCGACACGGTCGGCCTCACCGCGGTCGCGAAGAAGAAGGCCAAGGGCTTCTCCCTCGGCATGGGTCAGCGGCTCGGCATCGCGGGCGCGCTGCTCGGTGACCCTCGGATCCTGATGTTCGACGAGCCGGTCAACGGGCTCGATCCCGAGGGCATCCACTGGATCCGCAACCTGATGAAGACGCTGGCCGCGCAGGGCCGTACGGTCTTCGTCTCGTCCCATCTGATGAGCGAGATGGCGCTGACGGCCGAGCACCTCGTCGTCATCGGGCAGGGCCGGCTGCTCGCGGACATGTCCATGGCCGACTTCATCGCGCAGAACTCGCGCAGTTACGTCCGGATCCGCACCCCGCAGCGCGAGCGGCTGCTCGATGTGCTGCACGGCGCCGGGCTCACGGTGGTGGAGACCGGCAGCGGGGCGTTCGAGGTGGACGGGGGCAAAGCGGAGCGGATCGGGGAGCTGGCGGCGCAGCACCAGATCGTGCTGCACGAGCTGAGCACCCAGCAGGCCTCCCTGGAGGAGGCGTTCATGCGGCTGACGGCGGAGTCGGTGGAGTACCACGCGCACTCCGACCCGGCGGCCGAGCGGCGGCTGGGGGTGCCCCCAGACGGAGTCTGGGGGAGGGGCAACGACTGGAGGAAGGGCTGACATGGCGGCGACCCAGGTCATCCGGTCCGAGTGGACGAAGATCCGCTCCGTCGCGTCCACGGTGTGGACGCTGTCCCTCGCCGTGGTCGTCACCATCGCGCTGGGGATGCTGATCTCAGCGCTGTCGAAGAGCGAGTTCGAGAACCTGGACGAGGCCGGCCGGCTCTCCTTCGACCCGACGTTCATCAGTTTCGCGGGTATGAGCCTCGGTCAGCTGGCGATGATCGTGTTCGGGGTGCTCGTCGTCTCGAACGAGTACAGCACCGGCATGATCCGCACCTCACTGGCCGCCGTACCGCAGCGCGGCACCTTCCTGTTCAGCAAGATCGCCGTCGCCACGTTGCTCGCCCTGGTCGTCGGCATGGCCACCAGCTTCGCCGCCTTCTTCCTCGGGCAGGCCATGCTGGGCGACCTGAGGGCGGACCTCGGTGACCCGGGCGTGCTGCGCGCAGTGATCGGCGGCGGGCTCTACATGACCCTCATCGCCATGTTCTCGATGGGCGTCGCCGTGATGCTGCGCTCGCCGATGCTGTCGCTGGGCATCCTGATGCCGTTCTTCTTCCTGATCTCCAACATCCTCGGCAATGTCTCGGCGACGAAGGAAGTCGGCCAGTACCTGCCCGACCAGGCCGGCAGCAAGATCATGCAGGTGGTGACCCCGCCCGGCGACGACAGCCCATACAGCCCCTGGGGCGGGCTGGGGATCATGGCACTGTGGGTGGCCTCGGCACTCGTCGGCGGTTACGCGCTGCTGAAGCGGCGGGACGCCTAGTGAACTCAGGCGTTCACCTGGCGACGCCTCGGGTTCGTCACGTTTTTTACCTGCTCTTGGAGGGAACCGTCAGCGCCCCGATATCCTCCTAACCCTTACGGGGGCGTGTGCCCCGCTGTCCTGAACCTTTCGATGGGTGCGGAGCATGATCGAGGCAGTCGGCCTGACCAAGCGCTACGGCGACAAGACCGCCGTGTACAACCTTTCCTTCCAGGTCCGGCCCGGGGCCGTCACCGGCTTCCTCGGGCCGAACGGCTCGGGCAAGTCGACGACGATGCGGATGATCCTCGGGCTGGACAATCCGACGGCAGGGCAGGTGACCATCGGCGGCTACCCCTACCGCAGGCTGCCGAACGCGCCCCGTCAGGTCGGCGCCCTGCTGGACGCCAAGGCGGTGCACGGCGGCCGGACCGCCCGCAACCACCTGCTGTCCCTGGCCCAGCTGTCCGGCATCCCGGCCCGGCGCGTCGACGAGGTGCTCGGCGTGGTGGGCCTGCAGGACGTGGCCAGGCGGCGCTCCAAGGGCTTCTCCCTCGGCATGGGCCAGCGGCTCGGCATCGCCGCCGCGCTGCTCGGCGACCCGCAGGTGCTGCTGTTCGACGAGCCGGTCAACGGCCTCGACCCCGAGGGCATCCTCTGGGTGCGCAACCTGATGAAGTCGCTCGCGGCGGAGGGCCGTACCGTCTTCGTCTCCTCGCACCTGATGAGCGAGATGGCGCTGACCGCCGACCACCTCATCGTCATCGGACGCGGACAGCTGCTCGCCGACATGAGCGTGAAGGACTTCATCGCCGCGAACTCCGCCGGCTTCGCGCGCGTCCGCACACCCGACACCGAGCCGCAGCTGCGCGAGAAGCTGTCGTCCGCGCTCGCCGAGGCCGGCGCGCACGTGCTGCCCGAGCAGGACGGCGCGCTGCGGGTGACGGGGCTGCCGCTGCCACGCATCAGCGACATCGCGCACGAAACGGACGTAAGGCTGTGGGAGTTGTCCCCGCATCAGGCCTCGCTGGAAGAGGCGTACATGCGGATGACCCAGGCCGCCGTCGACTACCGCTCGACCGTCGACCAGAAGGCCGGCCTGCAGCAGCCGCTGCCGCCGGGCGCGCAGCCGCCGATGCCGGTGCCGGGTCAGGGCCAGCCGGGCTGGTACGCCCCGCCGCCGCCCCAGCAGGGCGGGCAGCCGTTCGCGATGCCGCAGGGCCAGCCGGGTGCGGTGCCCCCGGGGCCGTACGGCGCTCCCTCCGCGCCCGGCGCGCCCGGGACGGCTCTCCAGAACCCCTACGCCCAGCACGCACCGCAGGCGGCCGCCCAGGCCGCGCCTCAGCCCGCGCCCGCCGCCCACGCCGCCGCCCCGCAGGCGCAGCCCCCGGCCGCCGCGCCCCCCGCCCAGCCGCCCGCCTCCTCCCCCGCCGCCCCCTCCGACGAGACCAAGCCCGAGGACGCCCGATGAGCACGCCCCAGCCCCCCATGCAGCAGGCCGCGCCCGGCGCGCCGTACGCCGGTTACACCTCGCCGATCCCCGTCGTCCGCACGCATCTCGGGCATGCGCTCGCCTCGGAGTGGACGAAGATCAAGTCGGTGCGCTCCACGATGTGGACGCTGGGCGTGTTCGTCCTGCTCGTCGTCGGCATCGGACTGCTCGCCGGCGCGCTGGTCGCGAACTCCTCCGCCGAGGGTGAGCTCGGCGACGAGAACCCGCTGTCCCTCGGCTTCTTCGGGCTGCTGCTCGGCAGCATGTGCATCATCACGCTGGGCGTGCTGACCACGGCGTCCGAGTACGGCACCGGGATGATCCGGACGACGATGACCGCCTGTCCCACGCGCGGGCGGGTGCTCGCCGCGAAGGCGATCGTGTTCTTCTCGGTCGCGTTCGTGGTCACGCTGGTCGCCGCCGCCTTCGTCGCCTTCGCCCAGGTCGGCATGGTCGGCGACGCCCGGGAACCGTCGGGCGAGGAGTGGCTGAAGGGGACGGTCGGCGTCTCGTTCTACATCGCGCTGCTCGGGCTGCTCTCGCTCGTCGTCGGCTCGATCGTCCGGCACTCGGCGGGCGCCATCACCATCATGATCGCCGCGGTGCTCGCCCCGCTGGTCGTCGCGATGTTCATGTTCTCCTCCTCGCTGGAGGACCTCCGCCAGGCGCTGTTCGAGTACTCGATCCCGAACCAGCTGAGCATCTTCTACGCCAACTCGCTGTCCGAGACCGGCCCGTCCGGCTGGGACCCGCTGTGGATCATGCTCGGCGTCACGGCCGCCGCGTTCGCCGGCGCCTACGCCCTGCTGGAGCGGCGGGACGTGTAGGACGAGGCACGGGACGACGTCTCGAACGACCCACAGAACGACCCACAGAACACAGAACCGAGGCCTTCAGAACCTCGGCGCGTTACGGGACCGCTGCACCCGCGTGGTGCGGCGGTCCCGCGCGTTCCAGCACGCCTTGTGCCAGTGCCGGCGGTCGTCGACACCAGCGTGCTCGGGCCAGGCCACCACGTGCGGTACGGCGGACGGGATCAGCTGGTCGCAGCCGGGACAGCGGTACGTCTTGCCCTCGGAGCTGGCCCCGGCCACATGGCGCACGCTCCAGCCCTCGCCCTGCCAGTCCTCCGTGGACTGCCAGCCCCCGTAGCGGCCCGGGCGGTCGTCCTCGGCGCTCCGGCCGGACGAGCCGTCGGCCTTGGGGCCCTTCGGGCGGTTGCGACGCGGGGACACGGGACACCTCACGGAGCTATACAGGAACCGGGTCGTGTCCAGCCTACGCGGCCCGCAGAGGGGTACGCGGAAAGCGGCGAACCTCGACAAGTCCCCCTCTCGGACCGTTCATTCTGCTGACAATCCGCAAATCCCTTCGCCAGGCCGTGTCCTCGGCACGTGTCAGACGGTTATGCCGAGTGGGGGAGCTCCGTGTCGGAGCCAAGGAAGCAGGAAAGAGCGATGCGCGTAGGAACGTTCGTGTTGGCGGCCCAGTTCCCGGGTCAGGGCCAGGGGGAGGCGCTGTACCGCGCGGTCCGCTCGGCGGAGGTCACCGAGGAGGCGGGGCTCGACTCGGTCTGGCTGGCCGAGCACCACTTCGTGCCGTACGGCACCTGCCCGTCGGCGATCACACTGGCCGCCTTAGTTCTCGGCCGCACCCGCCGCATCCGGGTCGGTACGGCGGTCAGCGTGCTGCCCACCGCCCACCCGGTCGCCCTCGGCGAGCAGGCCGCGCTGCTGCACGTGACGAGCGGCGGCCGCCTCACGCTGGGCGTCGGGCGCGGCGGTCCGTGGGTGGACCTGGAGGTGTTCGGCGCCGGACTGGAGGCGTACGAGAAGGAGTACCCGGAATCACTCGATCTGCTCATGCGCTGGCTGCGCGAACCGGCGGTGGAGGGCCCCGGCGGCCGCTTCGCCTTCCGTGAAGTCCCCGTCGTACCAAGGCCGTCGGAGTGCCTGACGGAGACCGACGGACCGGAGGTGCTCGTCGCGTGCACGTCCCCGGCGAGTGTGCGGATGGCCGCCGAACGCGGGCTGCCGATGCTGCTCGGCATGCACGTCGGGGACGAGGAAAAGGCCGAGATGGTCACCCTGTGGCGGCAGCACGCGCGCGCGGTGGGGCGGCCCGCGGAGGAGATCCTCGGCGCCGCCCATGTGTCGGCCGGCGTCTGCCAGATCGCGGACCGGCGCACCGACGCGGCGGAGACGCTGCTGAAGGCGATGCCGGGATGGCTGAAACAGGGGCTCGACGCCCATGTCACGGTGGACGGCCGGGAGCGCCGGATGCGCGATCCACTGGCGTACACCGAACTGCTCTGCGGGCTGCACCCGGTGGGTACCCCCCGGCTGTGCGCCGACCGGCTGGCGGCGACCAGCGAACGCACGGGAGTCTCCCGCTTCGCCCTGCTCGTCGAGGGCTCCGGGGATCTGGCGGCGACGGAGGAGAACGTACGGCGGCTGGGCGCCGAGGTGCTGCCCCAGCTGACGTGAACACCCCCGTCGCGCGGGAGGCTTGCCGCTCCGGTACAGATCGCACCTCCCGCGTACGGAGCGGCAAGCAAGCCGTTCACCGCCTAGCAGTCCCGCAGCTCGGGGGACTGGTTCAGCAGCTGGCCCCGGATCGAGGTGAAGCGGGCCAGCCTCTCGTCCGCCGAGGCGTCCAGCGGGAACACCGCCACGCGGTGGCAGTTCTGGAAGGCCAGCCGCACACCGAAGTGCCGCTGCAGCGCACCTCGGATGGCGTCACTCGCGAGCGCACGCAGCAGCTGACCGCGCGCCTGCTCGTCCGGCGGGGGCGTCTGGTTGTCGGCGAACTCTCCGCCGTCCACCTTCAGCTGGGCCACCAGGGAGCTGATCATCTCCCATGCGTAGGGCAGGGAGGTCCGGACGCAGTCGACGAATTCAGCTTCGTCGACCTCGCCTCGCTCGGCCTGTTCGAGTAGGGCCGGTGAGACGTCGAGCGACATGGGTTCTCCTCTCGCACCCCCAACCAGCAGGGGTTGCCTGACAGATGAGGGAGCACGCGCATGCGAACACGCTGTGTACACACATCACGACCTCCCGTTTAATACGGTAGGCAACCGCCGGGGGCCGCACCAGAAGAATGCACACACAGGCGGATCTCAGTAGGCACACAATCGGCCACTACCGAACACGGGTCTTCCAGGGCGAATCGCGTGCACACCAGCCCGTCGAGTAGCGTTGCCGACCATGCGTCTCGTCATTGCCCGATGCTCCGTCGACTACGTGGGCCGGCTCACCGCCCACCTCCCCATCGCCCCCCGTCTGATCCTGGTGAAGGCGGACGGCAGCGTCTCGATCCACGCGGACGACCGGGCCTACAAGCCCCTGAACTGGATGTCGCCGCCCTGCACGCTGAAGGAGGGCAGCGGCGACGAGGCCGGCGTCTGGACCGTCGTCAACAAGGCGGGCGAGAAGCTGATCATCACGATGGAGGAGGTACTGCACGACTCCACGCACGAACTGGGCGTCGATCCCGGCCTGATCAAGGACGGCGTGGAAGCACACCTCCAGGAACTGCTCGCCGACCGCATCGACACCCTCGGCGAGGGCTACACCCTGATCCGCCGTGAGTACATGACGGCCATCGGGCCGGTCGACATCCTGTGCCGGGACGCCGAGGGGCAGACCGTCGCCGTCGAGATCAAGCGACGCGGCGAGATCGACGGCGTGGAGCAGCTCACGCGCTATCTGGAGCTGCTGAACCGCGATCCCCATCTGGCGCCGGTCCGGGGCATCTTCGCGGCCCAGGAGATCAAGCCGCAGGCACGCGTGCTGGCGACGGACCGCGGGATCGGGTGCCAGGTGCTGGACTACGACGCCATGCGGGGGATCGAGGACGACAAGCTGCGGTTGTTCTGAGCGTACGGATGTGAGGGCCGGGTCCGTTGCGGCGGACCCGGCCCTCTTGTGTGCGCGGCCTCAGATCAGCGGTTGTGAGCTGGTGGGGGTGCCTGCGGCGGTGGACTCCGGGGCGCTGGCCGTGGTGCTGCTCTCGATGGGAGCGCTGGCGGTGTCGGAGGTGGTCGGGTCGGTCGTCGGCGGTTCGCTGGGCGAGGGCTCCGACGACCCGGACTCCGAGGGCGACGGAGACGGGGACGTCCCGCCGCCCGACGACTGCGAGGGGGAAGGCTTCGGAGACGTCGACGGCGGCTTCGTGGGCGGGGACGACGGCGAGTCCGACGAACCGCCCCCACCCGGATTCCGCGTACCGCTCGGCTCGTCGGACGGCTCCCCCGCCCCCGAACCGCCCGTCCCCGGATCCACCGGCGTCGGATCGTCCGTCGTGCCGAACGTGCCGTCGGGCCCAGGATCGGTCGGCCGGCTGGTCGCCCCGCCGGTGTCGCCGTCGTCGTCCTGGTCGGCCTTGTCCGCGCCGAGGCCGGCGTCGCCGGAGCCCTGGCTGGCGGACGGGTTGACGCCGACCTGGTCGGAGGGGCTTTCGGCGTCGTTGTTCGAGGTGGCGCCGAGCGTCACGACCGTACCGAGCACCGCGACGAGGAGCGCGCCCGCGCCGGCCGCGACCAGGTTGCGCCGGGCGAGGCCGCGCAGGCCGCCGCCCCGGGTGCGTCCGGGCGCCGCTCCGGGCGTGGAGCGGTGGGTGACGAGGGCCGGGGCGGGGTCGGGCCGTTGCGCCGGCGGGAACTCCGCGAAGGCCGCCGGGACTCCGCCGGGCGGCGACGCCGACTCCTCGTGGCGGGCGTCGGGCACCTCCTCACCGGCGGTGGCACCGAGCGTCAGCGTCGCCGTGACGCCGGCCGTCGTGCCCTCCCGGTCGGTCACCAGGGCCAGGGCGCGGCGGCCGGCCACGGTGCCGCGCTTGTCGGCGAGGGCGCCCCGCAGCCCGATGGAGGCCTCCAGTTCGGCGCGGGCCCGGTCCAGCCGTCCCTCGCAGAGCGCGAGGATGCCCAGCTCGTGGTGGAAGTAGGCCTGTTCGGCGACGTCCCCGGCGAGCCGGGCGGCCTCGACGCCGGAGCGCAGCGACCGTTCCCAGGCGCTCCAGTGCAGGCCGGCGGCGAACGCGGGCGCTGCCGTGCGGGCCAGCTGGACGGTGGCGCTCTCCTCGCCCTCGCCGGGCGGTGTCGTCGCCGGTACGAGGACGCCCAGCGCGGTGAGCAGGGCGTCCGCCTCGGCGCACACGCGCTCGGGAGTGACCGAGGGGTGTCCGGCCCACCAGGCGTAGTGCCGGGCGGCGGTCAGGGCGTGGCCCTCGGGGCCGTCGGCGTATCCGGCGGCCTCAAGCTGGGTCTGCACGCCGGCGGCGAGCCGGTAGTGGGAGCCGACCGGTGAGACCAGCGCGCAGGCGAGCAACTCGCCCAGCGCGGCGTCCGCGTGGGTGTCGCCGACCAGTGCGGGCAGATGGGCCTGGTGGGGCACCTCGCCGCCGAGCGCCACGGCGATCCGCAGGGTGGCGCGGGCGGAGGCGCTGAGCCGGGAGGCGAGCAGCGCGGCGGGCGCGGCTCCCTCGGCGAGCGAGGGCAGCGGGACGTCGGCGCCGACGGGCGGGCCGGGCACGGCGTCGAAGGGCTCGTCGACGGGGACGTCATGGAAGACGCCGAACTCGTCGAGCGCGTCGGCGCCGGCGCGCAGCCGGTCGCGCTGCCGCAGCAGGGCGCCGGCCTGCACGAACCGCAGGGGCAGGCCCTCGGACTCGAACCAGAGGTCGCCGGCCCAGTTGGACTCGTCCTCGGTGAGCGGCCGGCCGACGGCGTGCTCCAGCAGATCCAGACCGCCGGCGCGGTCGAGGCCGTCGAGGAAGACCTCCTCGATCGCCGACTCGGCGGACGGCGCGGGCACGTCCGGGGTGGCGGCGACGAGGAAGGCGCACTCGGGGGTGGCGTCCAGCAGTTCGTCGAGCGCGGCGCCGCCGAACTCGATGTCGTCGAGGACGACGACCGCGCCGATCTCCCGGACGGATTCGAGCAGTTCGTCCCGTTCCGGGCGGTGCAGGGGCGCGCTGTGGACGGCGTAGAAGAGGTCGTGGAGCAGGTCGGTCGTGGTGCGGTGGAAGCCGCTCAGGCGGACGACGCCGTCGGGGGCGAGGTCCGCGCAGTCCTCGGCGACGACGTCGAGGAGGGTGGTGCGGCCGGAGCCGCCGGGGCCGGTCAGGCGCACGGAGCGGCCACGGGCGAGCAGCCGTACCAGCCGCTCGCGTTCGTCCTGGCGGCCGAGGAGCGGCAGGGTGGGCCGGCTCGGGCCGGGCGGGACCGGTGGGGCGGCGGCGCGTTCCACCTCGGCGCGCTGGGCCGGGGTCAGTTTGGCGGGTCTGCCGGGGCGTTCGCCGGGCGGGCAGAGCTCTATCTCGCTGCCGTCGACGGGGTTGACGGTGAGCAGGAAGTCGCCGGAGACCAGCTGCACCGTGCGGGCGAGTGCGGGCGCGGGCTGGCCGAAGTCGGATGTGAGGGAGTCCCTGGGCGGGCGCTGGCGCGGCGAGTTGCCGTCACCGTCATGGCCGTACTCCTCGGGTCCCCGGTTGTTCGGGTCCATAGGTTCAAGCCCCCCAAAAGCGTCGGGTGCGTCGAGCCCCTCCCGGCCTTGCCGCACACCGCGCTGTCGCTTCTGGTCCGGGCCCGCACGAGGGTGGATCAGACGCGGGCGACCGAACCCTAAACCTTCGGTCAGTATCTACGACAGCCCGGGGTGCCACCGGGTCCGAGACGTCACGGTCTCGTGAGGATTGGGTGCGTCGGGCGTTTCGGCGTGAGCTGCCCGTCTTCCCCGGCGCTGGTGACACCCTGGTCGAGGGGTCACACCCGGGGCAGGGACTCCACTCCGATCCCGCCCTCGATCGCCAGGATCCGGTGCAGCCGGGTGGCCACCAGCAGGCGCTGCATCTGCGGCGGTACGCCGCGCAGCACCAGGCGCCGGCCGCAGCGGCCGGCCCGCCGGTGGGCACCCATGATGACCCCGAGTCCGGTGGCGTCCCACGAGTCCAGTTCGGACAGGTCGAGGACGAGGTCGCCGTCTCCGTCGTCGACGGCCGAGTGCAGGACCGTACGGGCGTCCGCCGCGCTGCGGACGTCGAGGCGGCCCCCGACGACCACCTCGGCGTGGTCGCCCCTGATGTGCATATGCGCTCCCCGTGAGTGCGGTGACGTACTCCAAGACGGTGGCTGTGCAACGTCTGACTGGTTCCGTGGCGATGCGGTTGCTGCTTGTAAGCGAACCGATACCGAATTCACCCCGAGGTGTGATGTCTCAGGGGCGTGTGCCGTCTCAGTGCTTGTAGAAGCCCTGCCCGCTCTTGCGTCCGATGTCACCGGCGTCAACCATCCGGCGCATCAGCTCCGGCGGAGCGAACTTCTCGTCCTGGGTCTCGGCGTAGATGTTGCTCGTGGCGTGCAGCAGGATGTCGACGCCGGTGAGGTCGGTCGTGGCCAGCGGGCCCATGGCGTGACCGAAGCCCAGCTTGCAGGCGAGGTCGATGTCCTCGGCCGAGGCGACGCCCGACTCGTACAGCTTGGCCGCCTCGACGACGAGCGCCGAGATGAGCCGGGTGGTGACGAAGCCGGCCACGTCGCGGTTGACGACGATGCAGGTCTTGCCGACCGACTCGGCGAACTCCCGCGCGGTGGCGAGCGTCTCGTCGCTGGTCTTGTAGCCGCGGACGAGTTCGCACAGCTGCATCATCGGGACCGGCGAGAAGAAGTGGGTGCCGACGACCCGCTCCGGGTGCTCCGTCACGGCCGCGATCTTGGTGATCGGGATGGCGGAGGTGTTGGAGGCGAGCACCGCGTCCGGGCGCACGATCTTGTCGAGGGTGCGGAAGATCTCGTGCTTGACTTCCAGCTTCTCGAAGACGGCCTCGACGACGATGTCCGCGTCGGCGGCCGCGTCCAGGTCGGTGGTCGCGGTGATCCGGGCGAGGGCGGCGTCGGCCTCGTGCGCCTGAAGCTTGCCCTTTCCGACGAACTTGTCGTACGAGGCCTTGATGCCGTCGGTGCCACGCTTGAGGGCCTCGTCGGTGACGTCGCGCAGGACGACGTCCCAGCCCGCCTGGGCGGAGACCTGGGCGATGCCGGAACCCATGAGACCGGCCCCGATGACGGCGAGCTTCCGTGCCACGACGACTCCCCTTGTGATGCTTACCCGCTGTTACGTTCTCTCTCTCCGGCGGACCCTAGCGGCAGTGAGGCCCTGTGTGACCGGTTAGTAACGCGCGTCACGTCTCACATGACGGACATCACACCGGCACGGCTCACTCGGCGCCTCGTACGGCGTAGTTGAGCGCCTTCGCCCCCAACAGGGCACTCGCGTGTTCCGAACGGCCGAAGCGTAACTACGCTGGCCTCATGGTCAATCTGACGCGCATCTACACCCGCACCGGCGACCAGGGCACCACCGCCCTCGGTGACATGAGCCGGGTCGCCAAGACCGATCTGCGGATCTCGGCCTACGCGGACGCCAACGAGGCCAATGCGGTGATCGGCACGGCGATCGCGCTGGGCAACCTGGACCAGGAGGTCGTCAAGGTCCTCACCCGCGTCCAGAACGACCTGTTCGACGTGGGTGCGGACCTGTGCACGCCGGTGGTGGAGAACCCCGAGTTCCCGCCCCTGCGGGTCGAGCAGGCCTACGTCGACAAGCTGGAGGCGGACTGCGACCACTTCCTCGAAGGGCTGGAGAAGCTCCGCTCCTTCATCCTGCCGGGCGGCACACCCGGCGCCGCCCTGCTCCACCAGGCCTGCACCGTCGTACGGCGGGCCGAGCGCTCCACCTGGGCGGCCCTGGAAGCCCACGGCGAGACGATGAACCCCCTCACCGCGACCTACCTCAACCGCCTGTCGGACCTGCTGTTCATCCTGGCGCGGACCGCGAACAAGGACGTGGGCGACGTGCTGTGGGTCCCAGGCGGCGAACGCTGAGGAAACGCCCTCCGGCCGGGGGGCCGGGGGCCGTCCGGGTGCCCGGCGGAGAGCGCTGACGCCGGGCTCGGCCGTCACCGGCGCATTTCCTCGCGTTCCTTCCCGGCGGTGACCGGCTCCGGGTCCGCCGGGGCCTTCTTCGGCCAGATCGCGTACGTGAGGGCGACCAGGCCGTGGATGCCGGCGGCCCGCCACGCCGCGTACTGCCACTGCTCCAGGGAGCTGGTGCGGCTCGGGTCGTCGACGTACCACATGGCGATCTGGAGCAGCCCGGTCGCCACGGCGGCGGCGAGCAGCGTGCCGAGCCAGACCCGGCCCTCGTGCCGGGCCCGCGCCATCCCGTAGCGCGGTGGCCGCATGGGTGGCGCGGCACCGCCGAGGCGGTGGGCGGCGTGGCCGTCGAGCCACTTCACCGTGCGATGGCCGTGACCTACGGTGTAGCCGATGTAGAGGGCGGCAAGACCGTGCTTCCAGCTCGGGTCGGCGCCGTTCTTGAGGTCGATCGCGGTGGCCACCAGCAGGACGACCTCCAGCAACGGTTCGAGCAACAGCAGACCCAGCCCCGTACGGCGCATCCGCAGCCCGTAGCGGAAGAACACTCCCGCGGCCAGCAGCACCCAGAAGCCGACCTCGCAGACGATGATCAGCGTGACGATCACGGCACACTCCTCTCGGTCACCTGTCCCAGGCTCCCGTCGCCGCCGCGCCGATTCGTCGTCGGCGGTGACGAAGTCGCGGTACATCGAAAGATGCAGTCGCGGACCATTCCCCTGGGTCAGGCGCCGGGCCGCCGCGCCGTGTTGGATGGGCGCATGGCCGTACGACTCCCCCGCCCGCACCCGTTCGACGTGCGCGTCGCGCTGGCGGGACTGCTGGGCGGGCTGATGTTCCTGGGCATCGGGCTGGCCATGCGGCCGAAAAGCGAGCCGAACGTGCTGTTCGCCGGGCCCTGGCCGATCCTGCTGCCGCTCGCCGTGATGGCCGGCTGCGAGCTGCTGCGCCGGGCCGCGCCCCGGGTCGCCCTGCCGGTCGCCACGCTCGCGATCGTGGGGGACACGCTGACGCAGGGCAATCTGGTCACCGTCCTGATGTTCACCGACGTCATGTACGCCGCCGTGCTGTACGGCACGCCCGCCGCCGCCCGCCGCATCCCGTGGGTCACCGGCATGCTCACGGTGATCGCCACTGTCGTGCCGTTCGCGGCGTGGCGGGAGCCGGAGGCACTGCTGATCGGCGTCGCCACGGGCGTCGTCTCGTTCGGGCCCGCTTCCACCGGCCTGATCGTGCGCAACCACCGCGAGGCCGCCGAGGCCGCCCGGCTGCGTGCCGAGCAGACCGCGCTGCTCGCCGAGATGGACCGCGCGCAGGCCGTCACCGCGGAGCGCGCCCGGATGGCCCGCGAGCTGCACGACATGGTCGCCAACCACCTCTCGGCGATCGCCATCCACTCCACCGCCGCCCTCTCCCTGGACAACGCCGAGACCTCCCGGGAAGCCCTGACGGTGATCCGCGAGAACAGCGTCGAAGGGCTCGCGGAGATGCGCCGGCTGATCGGCATCCTCCGCGACGACAGCGGCGACAGGGAACCGGCCGCCGCCCCCACCCTCGACGGCCTCGGCGCCCTCGTCGACACCGCCCGCGCCAACGGCCTCGACGTCACCCTTTCCGCCGAGCACGGCGACGGGCTGCCCGCGCCGGTGGAGCTCGCGGCGTACCGGATCGTGCAGGAGTCCCTCACCAACGCCCTCAAGCACGCCGGTCCCGGCCGGGTCACGGTCGCGCTGCGGCAGCGGGACGGCTCGCTGGACGTCACGGTGGCCAGCCCGTACGGCGACCGGGACGGCCCCCGCGCACCCGGTTCCGGCGCCGGCCTGGTGGGGATGCGGGAGCGGGCCGCGCTGCTGGACGGCCGCTTCGAGGCAGGTCCGGAGGGCTCGCCCGACGGCAAGATCTGGGCCGTACGGGCCACCCTCCCCATCACCGAAGGAGAGACCGAATGATCCGCGTGCTCGTCGCCGAGGACCAGTCCGCCGTGCGCGCCGGGCTCGTGCTCATCCTGCGCAGCGCGCCCGACATCGAGGTGGTCGGCGAGGCGTCCGACGGCGAGCAGGCGGTGGCGCTGGCCCACGAACTGCGGCCCGACCTGGTGCTGATGGACATTCAGATGCCGCGCCTGGACGGGGTGTCGGCGACCCGTCAGGTGGTGGCGGAGGGGCTGGCCGACGTCCTCGTCCTGACCACCTTCGACCTCGACGAGTACGTGTTCGGCGCGCTGCGCGCCGGCGCCTCCGGTTTCCTGCTGAAGAACACGGACGCGAAGGATCTGCTGGAGGCGGTACGGACGGTGGCGCGCGGCGAGGGCCTGATCGCACCGGCGGTCACGCGCCGGCTCATCGCCGAGTTCGCCGCCAAGCCGGTACGGGAGCCCAAGGCCGACCCCTCGGTGCTGGACACCCTCACCCGGCGTGAGCGGGAGGTGCTGTCCTGTCTCGGCGAGGGGCTGTCCAACGCCGATGTCGCGGCCCGCCTGGACATGGCGGAGGCGACGGTGAAGACGCACGTCAGCCGGTTGCTGGGGAAGCTGGAGCTGCGCAGTCGGGTCCAAGCCGCCGTACTGGCGCAGGAGTTGGGGATCTAACGCACTTTTGGGGCAGTGGTCCAGACCTATTGACCTAAGGTCCAGACCTTTCTATTCTCGCGGCACTGTGGGCCTGATGGCTCAGTCATGCCCCCGACAACCTCATAAGGAGGCGCAGCATGCGCTTCAGACACAGAGCCGCGGCAGGGTTCGCGACCCTGCTGCTCCCGCTGGCCGGGCTCGTAGGCCTCGCGAGCCCCGCCCAGGCCGCCACGTCCGCCACCGCCACCTACGCCAAGACCCAGGACTGGGGCACCGGCTTCGAGGGCAAGTGGACCGTCAAGAACACCGGCGACACCACCATCAA
Source organism: Streptomyces spinoverrucosus (assembly GCF_015712165.1). NCBI lineage: Bacteria > Bacillati > Actinomycetota > Actinomycetes > Kitasatosporales > Streptomycetaceae > Streptomyces > Streptomyces spinoverrucosus. Next base: position 2,629,672 of record NZ_JADPZX010000001.1, read on the forward strand.
CTCCTGGACCGTGGAGTGGGACTTCCCCTCCGGTACGTCCGTCACCTCCGCCTGGGACGCCGACGTCACCTCCTCCGGCACCCACTGGACCGCCAAGAACAAGTCCTGGAACGGCACCCTCGCCCCCGGCGCCTCCGTCTCGTTCGGCTTCAACGGCACCGGCTCCGGCTCCCCCGCCAACTGCAAGCTGAACGGCGGCAGCTGTGACGGCGGCTCCGTCCCCGGCGACAACCCGCCGAGCGCCCCCGGCACGCCCTCCGCCTCCGACATCACCAACACGTCGGTGAAGCTCACCTGGAGCGCCGCCACCGACGACAAGGGCATCAAGAACTACGACGTCCTGCGCGGCGGCACCAAGGTCGCGACCGTCACCGGGACGACCTACACGGACACCGGCCTGACCGCCGGCACCGACTACTCGTACACCGTCCAGGCCCGGGACACCGCCGACCAGACCGGCCCGGTCTCCGGCGCCCGCGCGGTGCGCACCACCGGCGGCGGCACCGACCCGGGCCCCGGCCCCGGCTCGAAGGTCAACCTCGGCTACTTCGTCGAGTGGGGCGTCTACGGCCGCAACTACCACGTCAAGAACCTGGACACTTCGGGCTCCGCCTCGAAGATCACCCACATCAACTACGCGTTCGGCAACGTCAAGAACGGTCAGTGCACCGTCGACGACACCTACGCCGCCTACGACAAGGCCTACACCGCCGACCAGTCCGTCAGCGGCACCGCCGACACCTGGGACCAGCCGCTGCGCGGCAACTTCAACCAGCTGCGCCAGCTGAAGGCGAAGTACCCGCACATCAAGGTGCTGTACTCCTTCGGCGGCTGGACCTACTCCGGCGGCTTCGGCCAGGCCGCGCAGAACCCGGCCGCGTTCGCCAAGTCCTGCAAGGCCGTCGTGGAGGACCCGCGCTGGGCCGACGTCTTCGACGGCATCGACATCGACTGGGAGTACCCGAACGCCTGCGGCCTGACCTGCGACACCTCGGGTCCTGCGGCCTTCAGGAACCTGATGTCCGCCCTGCGCACCGAGTTCGGCTCCAACTACCTGGTCACCGCGGCCATCACCGCCGACGGCTCCAGCGGCGGCAAGCTCGACGCGGCCGACTACGGTGGCGCCGCCCAGTACCTCGACTGGTACAACGTGATGACGTACGACTACTTCGGCGCCTGGGCCGCGCAGGGCCCCACCGCCCCGCACTCCCCGCTGACCTCGTACCCCGGCATCCCGACCGCGGGCTTCAACTCCGCCGACGCGATCGCCAAGCTGAAGTCGAAGGGCGTCCCGTCCGCCAAGCTGCTGCTCGGCATCGGCTTCTACGGCCGCGGCTGGACCGGCGTCACCCAGTCCGCCCCCGGCGGCACGGCGACCGGCGCGGCCCCCGGCACCTACGAGGCGGGCATCGAGGACTACAAGGTCCTGAAGAACTCCTGCCCGGCCACCGGCACCATCGCCGGCACGGCCTACGCGCACTGCGGCAGCAACTGGTGGTCCTACGACACCCCGTCGACGATCGCCGGGAAGATGACCTGGGCCAAGAACCAGGGCCTGGGCGGCGCGTTCTTCTGGGAGTTCAGCGGTGACACCAGCAACGGTGAACTGGTGAACGCCATCAGCAACGGGCTGAAGTAACACCCTTAGGCGACATTGACGCTCCCCCAGACTTCGTCCGGGGGGACCCCCACCCAGCGAGTGAATGTGGCTACGCCACATTCACTCGCTGTCCGGGCGGGGCTGCCTCCAGCCACGCGAGGAAACCGGTCAGCGCGTCTTCGCTCATGGCGAGTTCGAGGCGCGTGCCCCGGTGCAGACAGGCGAGGATCACCGCGTCGGAGAGCAGCGCCAGCTCCTCCTCGCCCTCGGGGAGCCTACGGCCGGCCACCTCGATCGCGGAGCGCTCCAGGATGCGGCGCGGGCGAGGGGCATAGGAGAAGACGCGGAACCACTCGACGCGGTCGCCGCTGTAGCGGGCCACGCCGTAGGCCCAGCCCTTGCCGCCGGTGTCGGGTTTCTCGGGGACGTCCCAGCGCAGGGAGCAGTCGAAGGTGCCGCCGGAGCGCTGGATGAGCCTGCGGCGCAGGCCGAAGACGAAGAGTCCCAGCACCACCAGGGCGACGACAATTCCGCACACAGTCAGAGCGAGGACCATCGACACCGACCTCCTCGTCTCCTAGGTAACGGAACGGAAAAAACACCCATATCTGCCTCAGCCGCGGTCGGCTCCGGATTGCTCCGGTGCCGACCGCGGCTGAGTGACGTCATCGCATGCCGGGGTGGGTCAACGCGCCGCCGACGCCGCACGAAGTCGGACGTCCGCGCGGCGCTGGGCCTCGGCGTCGTCCTCCGCCTTCGCGCGCTCCAGGTCCTGCTCAACGCGCTTGACGTCGATCTCGTCGGCCAGCTCGGCGACCTCCGCCAGCAGCGACAGCTTGTTGTCCGCGAACGAGATGAAACCGCCGTGCACCGCGGCGACGACCGTTCCACCATCACTCGTACGGATGGTCACCGGGCCCGACTCCAGCACACCGAGCAGCGGCTGGTGACCGGGCATGACGCCGATGTCGCCGGACGTGGTGCGCGCGACGACCAGGGTGGCCTCGCCGGACCAGACCTGGCGGTCCGCGGCGACCAGCTCGACGTGCAGCTCAGCAGCCAAGGGTGGCTCCTCGGGTCACCACCCGGCGGTTCTGCCGGGTGTTGGTTACAAGTCTAATAGGCGTGGCTGAGGGGGCGGGACGACCCCGCCCCCTCACGACACGAGCAACAAGGGCCCGGGTCAGGAGACGCCCAGCTCCTTCGCGTTCTTCTTCAGGTCCTCGATACCGCCGCACATGAAGAAGGCCTGCTCGGGGAAGTGGTCGTACTCGCCGTCGCAGATCGAGTTGAACGCGGCGATCGACTCGTCCAGCGGAACGTCCGAACCGTCCACGCCGGTGAACTGCTTGGCGACGTGGGTGTTCTGGGACAGGAAGCGCTCCACGCGACGGGCACGGTGGACGACGAGCTTGTCCTCCTCGCCGAGCTCGTCGATACCGAGGATCGCGATGATGTCCTGGAGGTCCTTGTACTTCTGCAGGATGTTCTTCACGCGCATGGCCGCGTTGTAGTGGTCCTGCGTGATGTAGCGCGGGTCCAGGATCCGGGACGTGGAGTCCAGCGGGTCCACGGCCGGGTAGATGCCCTTCTCCGAGATCGGACGGGACAGAACCGTCGTCGCGTCGAGGTGGGCGAAGGTGGTGGCCGGGGCCGGGTCGGTCAGGTCGTCCGCGGGGACGTAGATCGCCTGCATCGAGGTGATCGAGTGACCACGGGTCGAGGTGATGCGCTCCTGGAGGAGACCCATCTCGTCGGCCAGGTTCGGCTGGTAGCCCACCGCGGAGGGCATACGGCCGAGCAGAGTCGACACCTCGGAACCGGCCTGCGTGAAGCGGAAGATGTTGTCGATGAAGAACAGCACGTCCTGCTTCTGCACATCGCGGAAGTACTCCGCCATGGTCAGACCGGCGAGGGCCACGCGCAGACGGGTGCCCGGGGGCTCGTCCATCTGACCGAAGACCAGCGCGGTCTTGTCGATGACGCCGGAGTCCGACATCTCCTCGATCAGGTCGTTGCCCTCACGGGTGCGCTCACCGACACCGGCGAACACGGAGACACCGTCGTGGTTGTTGGCGACGCGGTAGATCATCTCCTGGATGAGCACCGTCTTGCCGACGCCGGCACCACCGAACAGGCCGATCTTTCCACCCTTGACGTACGGGGTGAGAAGGTCGATGACCTTGACGCCGGTCTCGAACATCTCGGTCTTCGACTCGAGCTCGTCGAAGTTCGGCGCCTTGCGGTGGATCGACCAGCGCTCGCCGTCGTAGGACTCGTCGACGTTCAGCACCTCACCGAGGGTGTTGAACACCTTGCCCTTGGTGAAGTCGCCGACCGGGACGGTGATGCCCGTGCCGGTGTCGGTGACCGCGGCCTGGCGGACCAGACCGTCGGTGGGCTGCATCGAGATCGCGCGGACCAGGCCGTCACCCAGGTGCTGGGCGACCTCCAGGGTCAGCGTCTTCTTCTCGCCCGCGTTGGCCGGGTCGGAGACCTCGACGTGCAGGGCGTTGTAGATGTCCGGCATCGCGTCGACGGGGAACTCCACGTCGACGACCGGGCCGATGACCCGCGCGACGCGGCCCGTCGCCGTGGCCGTCTCAACAGTGGTGGTCATGATCAGTCACTCCCCGCGGTCGCGTCGGCCAGGGCACTCGCGCCACCGACGATCTCGCTGATTTCCTGGGTGATTTCGGCCTGGCGGGCCTGGTTGGCAAGCCGGGTGAGCGTCTCGATCAGCTCACCGGCGTTGTCCGTCGCCGACTTCATCGCGCGCCGCGTGGCGGCGTGCTTGGAGGCGGCCGACTGGAGCAGCGCGTTGTAGATCCGGCTCTCGACGTACCGCGGCAGCAGGGCGTCCAGGACGTCCTCCGCCGACGGCTCGAAGTCGTACAGCGGGAGGATCTCGCCCTTGGGCTTGGCCTCCGCGGCGACCTCTTCGAGGCTGAGCGGCAGCAGGCGCGCGTCCAGCGCCGTCTGCGTCATCATCGACACGAACTCGGTGTAGACGATGTGGAGCTCGTCCACGCCGCCGTCCGCCGTCTCCTTCTCGATGGCCTCGATCAGCGGAGCCGCGACCTTCTTGGCGTCCGCGTACGAGGGCTCGTCGGTGAAGCCGGTCCACGACTCCGCGATCCTGCGCTCACGGAAGTTGTAGTGGGCGACACCGCGCCGGCCGACGATGTACACGTCGACCTGCTTACCCTCGCGCTCCAGCCGCTCGGTGAGCTGCTCCGCGGCCTTGATGGCGTTGGCGTTGAACGCACCGGCCAGACCCCGGTCGCTGGTCAGCAGCAGCACCGCGGACCGGGTGACCGTCTCGGCCTGGGTGGTCAGCGGGTGCTTGGTGTTCGACCCGGTGCCGACCGCCGTGACCGCGCGGGTCAGTTCCTGCGCGTACGGCGTGGAGGCCGCCACCTTGCGCTGCGCCTTGACGACGCGCGAGGCGGCGATCATCTCCATCGCCTTGGTGATCTTCTTGGTCGCGGTGACGGATCGGATGCGACGCTTGTAGACCCGGAGCTGGGCTCCCATGAGTCAGGTCCCTTCCTTACGTCACTTGGCGGCGGCGGCCGGGGTTTCCTCGCCGAGCAGCTTGCCGTCCGAGGTCTCGAACTGCTTCTTGAACTCGACGATGGCGTCGGCGACGGCCGTGAGGGTGTCGTCCGACATCTTGCCGCCCTCCTTGATGGAGGTCATGAGGCCCTGCTCCTTGCGGTGCAGGTACTCCAGCAGCTCCTTCTCGAAGCGGCGGATGTCGGCGACCGGCACCTCGTCCATCTTGCCGGTGGTGCCGGCCCAGATGGAGACGACCTGGTCCTCGGTGGACATCGGCTGGTACTGAGCCTGCTTCAGCAGCTCGACCATGCGCTGACCACGCTCCAGCTGCGCCTTCGACGCGGCGTCCAGGTCGGAACCGAAGGCGGCGAACGCCTCCAGCTCACGGAACTGGGCGAGGTCGACGCGCAGACGACCGGAGACCTGCTTCATCGCCTTGTGCTGCGCGGAACCACCGACTCGGGAGACGGAGATACCCACGTTCAGCGCGGGGCGCTGACCGGCGTTGAACAGGTCCGACTCCAGGAAGCACTGGCCGTCGGTGATGGAGATGACGTTGGTCGGGATGAACGCCGAGACGTCGTTGGCCTTGGTCTCGACGATCGGCAGACCGGTCATCGAGCCGGCACCCATGTCGTCGGAGAGCTTCGCGCAGCGCTCCAGCAGCCGGGAGTGCAGGTAGAAGACGTCACCCGGGTAGGCCTCACGGCCCGGCGGGCGGCGCAGCAGCAGGGACACGGCACGGTAGGCGTCGGCCTGCTTCGACAGGTCGTCGAAGATGATGAGGACGTGCTTGCCCTCGTACATCCACTGCTGGCCGATGGCCGAACCGGTGTACGGCGCCAGGTACTTGAAGCCGGCCGGGTCGGACGCCGGGGCGGCGACGATGGTCGTGTACTCCAGCGCGCCGTTCTCCTCCAGCGCGCGGCGGACCGACGCGATGGTGGAGCCCTTCTGACCGATGGCGACGTAGATGCAGCGGACCTGCTTGTTCGGGTCGCCGGTGCGCCAGTTGTCGCGCTGGTTGATGATCGTGTCGACGGCCAGGGCGGTCTTGCCGGTCTGGCGGTCACCGATGATCAGCTGACGCTGACCACGGCCGATCGGGGTCATCGCGTCAACGGCCTTGTAGCCGGTCTCCATCGGCTCGTGCACCGACTTGCGCTGCATGACCGTGGGGGCCTGCAGCTCGAGGGCGCGGCGACCCGAGGTCTCGATCTCGCCGAGGCCGTCGATCGGGTTGCCGAGGGGGTCGACCACGCGGCCGAGGTAGCCCTCGCCGACCGCGACGGACAGGACCTCACCGGTGCGGGTGACCGGCTGCCCCTCCTCGATGCCGCTGAACTCACCGAGGACGATGGCACCGATCTCGCGCTCCTCGAGGTTGAGGGCGAGGCCGAGGGTGCCGTCCTCGAACTTCAGCAGTTCGTTGGCCATGGCCGAGGGCAGACCCTCGACCTTCGCGATGCCGTCGCCGGCAAGGGTGACCGTACCGACCTCCTCGCGCGAGGCCGCGTCCGGCTTGTACGACTGGACGAAGGTCTCCAGTGCGTCCCGGATCTCCTCCGGCCGGATCGTGAGCTCCGCCATCTGGGTTCCCTGCTCTCCTTGTTGGGCCCGAAGTTTCACTTTGGGGGGATGGGGACTCCCCCCTAAGAGAGGTGAATCCTCTGCACGGCCCAACATGGGCCGTAAGTACGTCTTGCGTGTTCAGTTGCGGCTAGCTCGCCAGCCGGCGCTCGGCGTCCGCGATGCGGTCCGCGAGGGAGCCGTTGATGACCTCGTCACCGACCTGCACCCGGATCCCGCCGAGGACCTCGGGGTCCACGTCGATGTTGAGGTGCATCTGACGGCCGTAGAGCTTCGCGAGGGCGGCGCCGAGGCGCTGCTTCTGTACGTCGCTCAGCGGCACCGCCGAGGTGACGACGGCGACCATGCGGTCCCGCCGGTCGGCGGCGAGCTTGGACAGGGACTCCAGTCCCGCTTCCAGGCTACGTCCCCGCGGCGCGGTCACAAGGCGCGTCACCAGACGCTCGGTGGCCTCGGCCGCCCGGCCGCCGAGCAGGCTGCGCAGCAGCTCGCTCTTGGCCGAGGTGGTGGCCTTGCGGTCGGTCAGCGCGGCGCGCAGCTCCGTGCTGGACGCGACGATCCGGCCGAACCGGAACAGCTCGTCCTCGACGCTGTCAAGCGTGCCGGCCGCCTGCGCGGCGGTGAGGTCGGCGGTGTTCGTCAGCTCCTCCAGCGCGTCCACCAGGTCGCGCGACTGCGACCAGCGGGAGCGCACCGTGCCGGACACCAGGTCCGCGGTCTCGCCGCCGACCTGGGCGCCGAGCAGGCGCTGGACCAGCTCGGCCTTGGCCTCACCGGCCTGCGCCGGGTCGGTGAGGACCCGACGCAAGCCGACCTCGCGGTCGAGCAGCGCGGTCACCGCGGCCAGCTCGTCGGCGAGCCGCGCCGCGTCCACGGACGTGGAGTCCGTCAGCGCGTCGAGACGCTCACGTGCGGCTGCCAGGGCCTCGCGGCTCGCTCCGTTCATCGCGACGCCTCGGCCTTCTCCTCGAGCTCGTCGAGGAAGCGGTCGATCACACGGCTCTGGCGGGCGTGGTCCTCGAGGGACTCACCGACCAGCTTGCCGGCCAGCTCGGTGGCGAGCTTGCCGACGTCCTGCCGGAGCGCCGACGAGGCGGCCTTGCGGTCGGCCTCGATCTGGGAGTGACCGGCGGCGACGATCTCCTCGCGCTGCCGCTGGCCTTCCGCACGCATCTCGGCGATGAGCGCGGCACCCTGCTCCTGAGCCTCCTGGCGCAGCCGCGCGGCCTCGTGCCGGGCCTCGGCGAGCTGGGCCTTGTACTGCTCAAGGACGCTCTGAGCCTCGACCTTCATGGTCTCGGCCTCTTCAATACCGCCTTCGATCGCCGCGCGGCGCTCTTCCAGAACCTTGTTGATGTTCGGAAGCAGCTTCTTCCAGAAGAAGAAGAACACGATGGCGAAGGCGATGGTGCCGACGAGCAGCTCGGGGCCCGGCGGGATGAGCGGGCTCTGCTCCTCCTCGGCCGCCAGCTGCACCAGGTTGGCGATCACATCAGTGCCTTTCGTCGAAACGTGTCGGTGAGTGGGTGATTACCGACCGAACACGAACGGCATAACAATGCCGATCAGGGCGAGCGCCTCACAGAAGGCGAAGCCCAGGATCTGGTTGGCGCGGATCAGACCGGCCGCCTCGGGCTGGCGGGCCAGGGCCTGGGTGCCGTTGCCGAAGATGATGCCGACGCCGATGCCGGGGCCGATGGCGGCGAGGCCGTAGCCGATGGAGCCGAGCGAACCGGTGACAGCGGCGAGGGTCTCAGTGGCAGCCATGCTGATTCTTCCTTCTCTTTCATGGACCGGCGGGGGTTGACCACCGGACGTTCTGGGGCTTGCGGGCGGTAGGGGCTCAGTGGTGCTCGGCGAGAGCGCCCTGGATGTACGAGCAGGCAAGGAGCACGAAGACGTACGCCTGGACCGCCTGCACGAAAAGCTCGAAGAGGATCATCGCCACGGTCATGACGAAGGAGACACCGGCCGCCGGGATCATCCAGCTGTTCAGCAGGTACCAGGAGGCGACGGTGAACATCACCAGCATCAGGTGACCGGCGAACATGTTGGCGAACAGTCGCACCGCGTGGGTGAACGGCCGGACCAGGACGTTCGAGAAGAACTCGATGATCACGACGAGCGGCAGCACCGCGCCGAGCGACTTGTCGTAACCGGTGAGGTTCTTGAATCCGCCCACGAAGCCGTGCCGCTTGAAGGTCAGCGCCATCCACACGATGTAGACGATGGCGGCCAGCACGATCGGGTACGCGATGATCGACGACACCGGGAACTGGGCCAGCGGGATCACGGACCAGATGTTCATGATCCAGATGAAGAAGAACAGCGAGACCATGAGCGGGACGTACTTCTCACCCTCCCGCTTGCCGAGGGTCTCGTAGACGATGCCGCGGCGCACGAAGTCGTAGCCGGCCTCGCCGATCATCTGGAGCTTGCCCGGCACCACCTTCGCCTTGCCGAAGGCCGCCCAGAAGAAACCGATGACGAGCACGGTGGTGATGAGCGCGAGCAGCATCACCTTGTTGAACTCGAACCCCCCGACCGTGGCGATCGGCTGGAAGAGGAACGAGTGCAGACCCGGAGCCGGGAAGCCACACCCGTTGTCGGACATGATCCGACAACTCCAGTCAAAGGCGAGCTGGGTCTGGTCAGCACTCACCACGGGCTCCTTCGGCGTGACGCATGGGTACGGCAACCTCGTTGTGTCGGCGCGGCACGAAGCCGCGGTTCGGCACCGGACTGGTGTTACGGATGTGGGGGCGGCTGGGGGACATCAAGCCTCGCGATCGAGCAGGCGTCAGCTCAGATGTCCGCGCCCGCGATGCCGCAGTTGGCACCGGACGATAGCAGGAGTTCTTACTGGCCTTTATCGCGCCCCTACCCCTCACGACGACGGCCCTGTCTTCTCGGGCTTCTCGCTCTTCACGGCGTCCGGATCGACGTAGAAGATCTTGGCCTTCATGTGCGCACGAGCCTGCGCGGCCATCCAGACGACGGTCGCGACGACGAGGCCGATGGCGAACGTCTTCGGATTGAAGAGAGAGGTGTCCTTGAAGAGGGCGACGAAGATCAGGAGCAGCAGGAGCTGGGCGACGTAGAGCATCAGCCCCATGGCCTGGAAGAGCTGCGGGAGCGTTTTTGCCGTCCACTGCAGAACGAAGAGGCCGATTCCCATGAAGAGGATGGCCAGTACCGTGCCGACGGCCGCGCCGAGCGCGCCCTTGCCGCCGGCCACCGCACCACTGACAGCGACCGTGACCACACCGACTGCGGCTGCGGGCACAGCTGTCTGCAGAAGGTTCCGGGCGTCATTGGACGGCATGGCGGCAACTCCGCTTTCACAGGGGGCAGGGTGTCGTCATGGACGAGCGTAGTCCCGGGCTGAGAGAGAACCTCATGCCGGTGGACCGTCGCACCGCGGCCCTTCGGCTCTATCCGGGGGGTTCTCGTGAACCGTATCACAAACTATTTGATGAGGTCTTTACCTGGGGGTGTGCGCACTGTCACACATGAGAGTGACGGTGCGCGTTTGTGCAGAAACCGAGCCGAGTTGTCTGGTATTGGGGCGTTCGTTCCCCCACGGCTTGGCAATGCTTTAGTCAGATTCTTACCTTGTGAAGCGCGAGCGGGGGCCGACGGCGGTCGCTCCGTTGACTCCGGAGACCCCGACGGCGACCGGAGTGCGCTCGTCCTCCTCCTCGGCGAGTGCCTCGGCCGGGACCTCGGACGCGGGCGGCATGACGACCCGGCGCCGGCGGTAGCGCGGCGGCACGAAGTGCTCGGCCCACAGCGGGGCGCGCGGGGTGAAGCGGGGCAGCAGCAGCAGGATCAGGCCGATGGCGCTGAGCAGCACCACGCTCAGCACGATCCACATGGACGCCGAGTTCACCGAGTAGGCGAGCGCGCCGAAGGCGATCAGCGCCGACCAGAAGTACATGATCAGCACGGCCCGGCTGTGCGAGTGGCCGATCTCCAGCAGCCGATGGTGCAGGTGCCCCCGGTCGGCGGCGAACGGCGACTGACCGCGCCAGGTGCGGCGCACGATCGCGAGGATCAGGTCCGCCGCCGGGATGGCGATGATGGTGAGCGGCATCAGCAGCGGGATGTAGACCGGCACCATCTGGTGCACGGCGTTGCGCTCGGAGCCGGAGAACAGCTTCATCACGTCCGGGTCGACCTGCCCGGTCACCGAGATCGCGCCCGCCGCCAGCACCAGGCCGATCAGCATCGAGCCGGAGTCGCCCATGAAGATGCGCGCCGGGTGCATGTTGTGTGGCAGGAAGCCCAGGCACATGCCCATCAGCACGGCCGCGAAGAGGGTGGCCGGGGCGGCCGCCTCGATGCCGTACGAGTACCAGATCCGGTAGGCGTACATGAAGAACGCGGCCGACGCGATGCACACCATGCCCGCCGCCAGACCGTCCAGCCCGTCGACGAAGTTGACCGCGTTGATGGTGATGACGACCAGGGCGACGGTGAGCAGGGTGCCCTGCCACTGGGTCAGCGCGACCGTGCCGACGCCCGGCACCGGCAGCCACAGGATCGTCAGACCCTGCATCACCATCACGCCGGCGGCGATCATCTGGCCGCCCAGCTTGATCAGGGCGTCGATCTCGAACTTGTCGTCCAGCACGCCGATGAGCCAGATCAGCGCCGCCCCGGAGAGCAGCGCGCGCGGCTCGTTGGACTTCTCGAAGACCTCGCTGAGGTTGGTGAGGTGGTCGGCGACCAGCAGGCCCGCGCACAGGCCGAAGAACATCGCGATCCCGCCGAGCCGTGGAGTGGGTTCCCGGTGCACGTCACGTGCCCGGATCTCCGGCATCGCTCCGGCCACGATCGCGAACTTCCGTACCGGCCCTGTCAGCAGGTACGTCACCGCGGCCGTGATGCAGAGCGTCAGCAGGTATTCACGCACGGGCTTCCCCACAGGTCTCGCTGGCCATCTCAGCCCCACACCCTAGCGAGGGACGCATATGGTTGGGGACTTCCGGGTAGCGACGATGGTTGCACGTGTGGCTGTGTACGGATTCCCGGATACCCCCGCTCACGGCTGATACGGCGGCGGATACGGCGGAAACGCACGGGCCATGTCCCGCACTTCCTCCCGCACCAGCTTGCTGTCGGCCTGGTCCCGCAGCACCCCCGCGAGCAGCTTGGCGATCCGGGCCATCTCGCCCTCCCCCATCCCCTGTGTGGTGACGGCCGCGGTGCCCAGGCGCAGGCCACGGGCGTCGCCGTGCGGCAGGGCGCAGCAGTCGAGGATCATCCCGGCGGCGGCGAGCCGGCCGCGGGCGGCGCGGCCGTCGACGCCGAGCGGGGCCGTATCGGCGGTGATGAGGTGGGTGTCCGTGCCGCCGGTGGTGATGGCGAGGCCCTCGGCGGCGAGTGCGGCGGCCAGGAAGCGGGCGTTGGCGACCACCTGATGGGCGTACTCCTGGAAGGCCGGTGTTGCCGCCTCGCCGAAGGCGACGGCCTTGGCGGCGATGGTGTGCATCTGGGCGCCGCCCTGGGTGAAGGGGAAGACGGCCCGGTCGACCCGTTCGGCGAGCTCCGCGCCGCACAGGATCATGCCGCCACGCGGCCCCCGCAGCACCTTGTGCGTGGTGGCGCACACCACATCGGCGTACGGCACCGGATTCGGTGCCGCTCCCCCGGCGACGAGCCCGATGGGGTGGGCCGCGTCGGCGATGAGGTAGGCGCCCACCTCGTCGGCGACCTCGCGGAAGTAGGCGTAATCGATGTGCCGTGGGTAGGCGATCGAGCCGCACACGATCGCCTTGGGGCGGTGCGTGCGGGCGAGGGTGCGGACCTGGTCGTAGGCGATGAGGCCGGTCTCCTCGTCGACGCCGTAGCTCACGAAGTCGAACCAGCGGCCGGAGAAGTTGGCGGGCGAGCCGTGGGTGAGGTGACCGCCGTACGGCAGGCCGAGGGCGAGGACCGTGTCGCCGGGCCGCAGCAGCGCGGCGTAGGCGGCGAGGACGGCCGAACTGCCCGAGTGGGACTGGACGTTGGCGTGCTGGGCGCCGAACAGCGTGGTGGCGCGCTGTACGGCGAGCCGCTCGGCGACGTCGACTATCTCGCAGCCGCCGTGGTAGCGGGACCCCGGATAGCCCTCCGCGTACTTGTTGGCGAGCGGCGAGCCGAGGGCGGCCAGCACGGCCGGCGAGGCGAAGTTCTCGGCGGCGATCAGCTGCAACGTGGTCGACTGCCGGTCCAGCTCCCCGAGCAGGATCTCGGCGAGCGCGGGATCCTGCCGCCGCAGGAGATCGGCCTCTTGGGCATGGGTGACCGCCATCGTGGACTCCGGGCGTCGACTGGGGACGTAGGTCCAATGTAGGCCGGGGTGGTCGGGGGCGCCCGCTGTCGTGGGGCGGGCGGGACTCAGGTCCGCGCCGCCACTCCCGTCAACGCCGTCACCACGGGATCCAGCGCCTGGTGTATCTCGTCGCCGACCGAGCGGAAGAAGGTCAGCGGAGCCCCGTACGGGTCGTACACCTCGTCCGCCTCGGCGGTGGGTGCCAGCAGCCAGCCCCGCAGTGCGGCGGCGGCCCGCACCAGTGCGCGGGCGCGCGCGACCACGCCGTCCTCCAGCGGAGGCAGGGTCGCCGGGTCGATGGCCTTCACCAGCCGAGTGAACTCCTTCAGCGTGAAGGTGCGCAGCCCCGCCGAGTGGCCCATCGAGATCACCTGGGCGCGGTGGTCACGGGTGGCGGTGAGCACCAGGTCGGCACGGATCACATGCTCGTCGAGCAGCTCCCGCCCCACGAAGCCGGAGGCGTCCGCGCCGAAGTCGGCCAGCACCGTCTCGGCGTTGGCCTCCATGGGCGCGCCCTCGTGGCCCCAGGTGCCGGCGCTCTCCACGATCAGCCCGCCGCCCAGGACACCGAGCCGCTGCGACACGAAATGCCGGGTCAGCCGCTCGGTGATGGGCGAGCGGCACACGTTTCCGGTGCTGACGTGGAGGATGCGGAAGCTGTCGCGCGGAAGCCCCACGAAGGTCGTCGTGATCTCCGCCGCACGTTCCCCGTTGCCTATGCCACGCCCCGCGTCAGGGGCTGTCAATTGGCCACCTCAAGGTCGGGTACGACCTTGCGCAGCTCGTCCGGCGAGAGGGCGCCCTCCCGCAGCAGGACGGGCACCGGGCCGGTGACGTCGACGATGGAGGACGGCACGTTGCCGGGGGTGGGGCCGCCGTCGAGGTAGACGGAGACGGAGTCGCCGAGCATCTGCTGGGCGGCGTCGCAGTCCTCCGGCGCCGGGTGCCCGGTGAGGTTCGCCGAGGAGACGGCCATGGGGCCGACCTCGGTGAGCAGCTCGATGGCGACCGGGTGCAGTGGCATGCGCACGGCAACCGTGCCCCGGGTGTCGCCCAGGTCCCACTGCAGCGACGGCTGGTGCTTGGCGACCAGCGTCAGCGCGCCCGGCCAGAACGCGTCGACCAGCTCCCAGGCCAGCTCGGAGAAGTCGGTGACCAGGCCGTGCAGGGTGTTCGGGGAGCCGATGAGGACGGGCGTCGGCATGTTGCGGCCGCGCCCCTTGGCCTGAAGCAGGTCGGAGACGGCCTCCGCGGAGAACGCGTCGGCGCCGATGCCGTACACGGTGTCGGTGGGGAGGACCACCAGCTCGCCACGGCGGACGGCGGACGCGGCCTCACGCAGACCGGTCACGCGGTCGGTGGCGTCGTTGGTGTCGTATCGCCGTGCCATTTCAGCGGGCCTCCTCGTACACGTACTGCGGGTGTGAAGTCTGGTGGGTGCTCACGGCAGCGCCTTACGGGCGGTGGCGAAGCGCGGGCGGTTGTTGAGGTCGGGGTGGTCGGCCGCGTCGGCCCAGCCCCGTTCCTCGGTGAAGATCCACGGCACCTGGCCGCCCTGGGTGTCGGCGTGCTCGATGACGACGACGCCGCCGGGGCGCAGCAGCCGGTGCGCGGTGCGTTCCAGGCCCCGGATGAGGTCGAGGCCGTCCTCGCCGGAGAACAGCGCCAGCTCGGGGTCGTAGTCCCGGGCCTCGGGAGCGACGTACTCCCACTCGGTGAGCGGGATGTACGGCGGGTTGGAGATCACCAGGTCGACCTGACCGTCGAGGTCGGGGAACGCGGTCAGGGCGTCCCCCTGCCGCAGGTCGACCCGCGACCCCTCGACGTTCTTACGGGTCCACCGCAGCGCCTCTTCGGACAGCTCCACGGCGTGCACGCGGGAGCGCGGCACCTCCTGGGCGAGGGCGAGCGCGATGGCGCCGGAGCCGGTGCACAGGTCGACGATCAGCGGCTCGACCACGTCCATGGCGCGCACGGCGTCTATGGCCCAGCCGACCACGGACTCCGTCTCCGGGCGCGGCACGAACACGCCCGGACCGACCTGGAGTTCCAGGTACCGGAAGAACGCCCGCCCGGTGATGTGCTGGAGCGGCTCGCGCTGCTCACGGCGCGCGACGACCTCCCAGTAGCGGGCGTCGAAGTCGGAGTCCTTCACGGAGTGCAACTCGCCCCGCTTCACGCCGTGCACGAACGCGGCGAGCTCCTCCGCGTCGGTGCGCGGCGAGGGCACGCCGGCGTCGGCCAGCCGCTGGGTGGCCTGGGCCACCTCCGCGAGCAGCAGACTGCGGGGGCCTGGGGGTCGCCCCCCAAAAGATGGCTGCACGCTCGTCCTCCGTCGTACTGATAAGTGCCTTACGCGGCTGCGAGCTTGGCGGCCGAGTCCGCGTCGACGCAGGCCTGGATCACCGCGTCGAGGTCGCCGTCCAGGACCTGGTCGAGGTTGTACGCCTTGAAGCCGACACGGTGGTCCGAGATGCGATTCTCCGGGAAGTTGTACGTACGGATCTTCTCGGAGCGGTCGACGGTACGGACCTGGCTGCGGCGGGCGTCGGCGGCCTCCCTCTCCGCCTCCTCCTGCGCCATGGCGAGCAGCCTGGAGCGCAGGATACGCAGTGCCTGCTCCTTGTTCTGCAGCTGGCTCTTCTCGTTCTGGCAGGAGGCGACGACTCCGGTCGGAATGTGCGTGATGCGCACGGCGGAGTCGGTGGTGTTGACGGACTGGCCGCCGGGCCCGGAGGACCGGTAGACGTCGATGCGCAGGTCGTTCGGGTTGATCTCGACGTCGACCTCCTCGGCCTCGGGAGTGACGAGGACACCGGCCGCGGAGGTGTGGATCCGGCCCTGGGACTCGGTGGCCGGCACGCGCTGCACGCGGTGCACACCGCCCTCGTACTTCATCCGGGCCCACACGCCCTGCCCGGGCTCGATCTGCCCACGCGCCTTCACCGCGACCTGGACGTCCTTGTAACCGCCCAGCTCGGACTCGGTGGCGTCGATGATCTCGGTCTTCCAGCCGATCCGCTCGGCGTAGCGCAGATACATGCGCAGCAGGTCGCCGGCGAACAGCGCCGACTCGTCGCCGCCTGCGCCCGCCTTGATCTCCAGGATCACGTCCTTGTCGTCGCTGGGGTCGCGCGGGACCAGCAGCAGGCGGAGCTTCTCCGTCAGCTCCTCGCGGTGCTGCTCCAGCTCCTTGACCTCGGCGGCGAACTCCGGGTCGTCGGCGCCCAGTTCGCGGGCCGTCTCGATGTCGTCGCCGGACTGCTTCCAGGAGCGGTACGTGGCGACGATCGGGGTCAGCTCGGCGTAGCGCTTGTTCAGCTTGCGCGCGTTCGCCTGGTCGGCGTGGACCGACGGGTCGGCGAGCTTCTTCTCCAGGTCGGCGTGCTCGACGACGAGCTCCTCGACGGCCTCGAACATCTCTGGCTCCTGTTGATACGTACGGGGTGAAGTGGGCGGGTGACCAAAAACGCCGGTCCCGGCACGCCCGCAGCAGGGGCGTGACCGTGGACCGGCGAAATCGGGCTCGCTACTTCTTGGAGCCGGCAGCCTTGCCGAAGCGGGCCTCGAAGCGGGCCACACGGCCACCGGTGTCGAGGATCTTCTGCTTGCCCGTGTAGAACGGGTGGCACTCGGAGCAGACCTCGGCCCGGATGGCGCCGGACTCGATGGTGCTGCGGGTGGTGAACGACGCGCCGCAGGTGCAGCTGACCTGCGTCTCGACGTACGCGGGGTGGATGTCGCGCTTCAAGGTGTCTCCTAGGTTTCGGGAGGGCGCCGGGTCGCCTGCCGCGGGATGCGTCGGGCGTGAACCGGAGCCGACGTACCAGTCTGCCAGGACTGGGGCCATCCCCCAAAACCGGGGGTTGCTGTGGTCTATTCCCTGTCCGCCGTCGTGGGTTTCTCGCGCGGTTCCCCGCGCCCCTCAACCGGCACTGACCACGCCGTTCGCCGTACCCGTTGCTGTTCCTTCGGTCGCCGACCTGGGGATGGGCTTGTCGTTCTTGAGGGCCGTCCAGACCTGCTGGGCCTTCGCCTCTGCGAGGAGGACTCGGTTGGGGTCGGCCGGGTCGTACTGGACCGGCATCGTGACCATGTTCATCTTTGCCGCGCTGATGCCCTTGAGGCCGCTCGCGAAGGACATCAGGGCGTCCACCGAGCCGAGGGAGGAGTCGGTCGTGACCGCGTTGGTGGCGGTGTCGGCGAGGTCGTACAGCTTCTTGGGGTTGGTGAAGACGCCGATGTCCTTGACCTGCTCGACGAGCGCCTTGATGAAGGCCTGCTGGAGCTGGATGCGGCCGAGGTCGGAGCCGTCGCCCACGCCGTGCCGGGTGCGGACCAGGCCGAGGGCCTGCTTGCCGGTGAGCGTGTGCGTGCCCGCCTTGAGGTTCAGGTGGCTGTCGGGGTCGTCGATGTCCTCGGTGGTGGTGATCTCGACGCCGCCGAGCTCGTCGATGAGCTTCTGGAAGCCGACGAAGTCGACCTCCAGGTAGTGGTCCATCCGGATGCCGGTGAGGGACTCCACGGTCTTCACGGCACACGCGGCGCCACCGGTGGTGTACGCGGAGTTGAACATCACGTCGGAGGCCGCGTCGTGCGCGGTGCCGTTCGGGTCCGTGCACTCGGGGCGGTCGATCAGGGTGTCGCGCGGGATGGAGACCACGCTGGCCTTCTTCCGGCCCTCGTAGACGTGCACGATCATCGCCGTGTCCGAGCGGGCACTGCCGTCGTCGGCGCCGCCGCCCAGCTCCTGGTTGCTGCCGGAGCGGGTGTCCGAGCCCAGGACCAGGATGTTCTCGGAGCCGTTGTCGGCCTTGCCGGGCCGGTCGGTGCCCAGGGCGTGGTCGATGTCGACGCTTTTGATGTTGCCGTTGAGCTTGAAGTACACGTACCCGACGCCGGTGCCGCCCAGGACGACGATGCCCGCCGCGGTCCAGGCCGTGATCAGCAGCCCCCTGTGGCCGTTGGCCCGGGGCTTGCGGCGGCGGCCCTTGGCCCGGCGGCGCGGGCCCTTCGTGCCGGGCTCGCCCGGTATGCCGGGCCCCGGCGTGCTGTCGGCAGGCATGTGCTCCTCAGCTCTCGTCGGCTCAGTGACCCCCTGCGATCAGGAATGGGCATGCACCAGACCATCGTCGCTCTGTCCGGTCAGACGGGGAAACTCGGGACAGGGTTGCATGACGCACTGTGCCCACCCGGGGCTCGGGTGGGCACGGTGCGTTGCTGTGGCGGGCCGGTTGTCTCCCGGCTCACCTGCGGTTTCAGGCGAGGATGTCGTACCCCTTGAAGTACGTCCCGGCCGAGATCCGTGTGGTGAAGAACGCACCCGTGGCGTTCCCGGTGCCCCGGTAGAGGTAGAGGGTGCCGCCGGGCGTGCGGGCCAGGAGGTCGGCGCGGCCGTCGCCGCTGACGTCGCCGACCACGTTGAGCGCGTTGTACGTCGAGGTGCTCCAGGTCGTCACCTTGATCCGGCCGGAGAACGCCCCGGTGGCCTTGCCCGTGCCCTTGTACAGATAGACGTAGCCGTTGCTCGCGTTGCGGGCGATGAGGTCGGTCCGGCCGTCGCCGGTGAAGTCGCCGTGGCCCTTCAGCGAGTTGTACTGGTTCCATCCGCTGCCGAACTGCACGCGTGTCGCGAACGTGCCGTTGCCCTTGCCGGGGTAGATCCACAGCTTGCCGGCCGAGTCGACCGACAGCAGGTCGGGCAGGTAGTCGCCGGTGACGTCACCCGGGACCAGGATCCGGGTGCGGGTCTTCCAGTTGTCGGCGATCCGCCGGGTGACCCAGGAGTTGCTCGACACCACGTAGTGCGCCCAGAAGACGTCGCCGTCGCTGCTGCGCCGGTAGATGAGGTCCTGGTAGCCGTCCCGGTCGAGGTCGGCCTGCACGACGGAGTCCATGCCGGCCCAGCTGCCCCAGTTCTCACCGGCCACGAACGAGGTGCCCCGGGAGTACCGGGAGTAGCCGGTGTCCGTGGAGGCGCTGCGCAGCCACAGGTCGGCCCGGTGGTCACCGTCGAAGTTGGTGTCGTCCACACGTGGGTAGGCGGCCCCGACGTACGTGGTCACCTTGGTGAAGACGCTGTAGGCACCCTGGGCGACGCAGTCCTCCACGCCCCAGGAGACGATGCCGACGATCCGGTTGTTGACCACCAGCGGGCCGCCGGAGTCGCCGTTGCAGGCGGTGGTGGTGCCGCTGTCGCTGCCGGTGGCGGGGTAGCCCGCGCAGACCATGTGGCCCTTGATGAAGTGGGAGCCGTAGGCGGCGGCGCAGGTGCTGTCCGACTGGACGGGCAGTGTGGCCGTCTTCAGCGTCTCGGAGATGTTGTCGTGGGTGGAGCTGGTCCGGCCCCAGCCGTACACCTTGGCGCTGGTCCCGGCGGCGTACGAGGCGGTGTCCCCGGCTGTCGTCATGCGGATCGGCGTCGCCTTGACCGCGTTCGGCAGGGTGAGGACCGCGACGTCCGCGTCGATGGTCGACGAGCGGTACGAGGAGTGGTGCCACTGCCGCCAGACGCCACTGATGGTGCCGCCGTGCAGGTCGGTGATGTAGCCCTGGTCGTCGACGGACGGGAGCTGCGCGGTGCCGGTGATCACCGAGCCGTGGCGGTACCAGTCGTATCCGGCGACGCAGTGCGCGGCGGTGAGAATCTTGGTCGGCGCGACGACCGCTCCGCCGCAGAAGAAGCCGACGTCGTCGGCGGTGTCGGCGGTGCCCTTGTCGTCGCCGTACCAGAGCTGGGCCATCCACGGCGCGGAGGTGATGGTCGTGGTGGTCCCGCCGATGATTTTCGCGTCGATGCCCGGTTCGGTGGTCCCGGCGCTGTACGACGACTTCGCCGGCGTCTGCCCAGCCGTGTAGTCCCCGGCGACCGCGGTGACGACCCGCCGCTCCAGCTCGGCGGCCGACGGGGAGATGGTGGCGGGCCTGACGGAGGGCTGCGGCAGCGGCGTCGCCGCCTCGGCGGAGGTGGTCAGCAGCGCGGCTGCGACAGCGACGGCGACACCTGCCGCGGAGACGGGCAGGGCGATACGTATCCGGCGTCTGTGCCGACCGCCGCCGGACGTGGTCGTGAACAAGAGATGTCCCCCCAGGGGTGCATGAGTGAGAAGGGGGTGAACTGATCACCCCTTCCCCTCAGCGCCGAAAGGCCGGTCCTCGTCACTGACGTGACGAGGACCGGCCTTCGAGGGACGTACGGCTGACTAGTCGCCGTTGCCCGGGGTGGGCGTCGTCTTCTGGATCTGCATCAGGAACTCGACGTTCGACTTCGTCTGCTTCATCTTGTCGAGCAGCAGCTCGATCGCCTGCTGCTGGTCCAGCGCGTGCAGCACCCGGCGCAACTTCCAGACGATGCCCAGCTCCTCGGCACCGAGCAGGATCTCCTCCTTACGGGTGCCGGACGCGTCCACGTCCACCGCCGGGAAGATGCGCTTGTCGGCGAGCTTCCGGTCGAGCTTGAGCTCCATGTTGCCGGTGCCCTTGAACTCCTCGAAGATCACCTCGTCCATGCGGGACCCGGTGTCCACCAGCGCGGTGGCGAGGATGGTCAGCGAGCCGCCGTCCTCGATGTTCCGCGCGGCACCGAAGAAGCGCTTCGGCGGGTAGAGGGCCGTGGAGTCGACACCGCCGGACAGGATGCGGCCGGAGGCCGGGGCGGCGAGGTTGTACGCACGGCCCAGACGGGTGATCGAGTCGAGCAGGACGACCACGTCGTGGCCCAGCTCCACCAGACGCTTGGCTCGCTCGATGGCGAGCTCGGCGACCGTGGTGTGGTCCTCGGCCGGGCGGTCGAAGGTCGAGGAGATGACCTCGCCCTTGACCGACCGCTGCATGTCGGTGACCTCTTCCGGACGCTCGTCGACGAGGACGACCATCAGGTGGCACTCGGGGTTGTTGTGCGTGATCGCGTTGGCGATCGCCTGCATGATCATGGTCTTACCGGTCTTCGGCGGGGCCACGATCAGACCGCGCTGGCCCTTACCGATCGGCGAGACCAAGTCGATGATGCGGGTGGTGAGGACGCCGGGGTCCGTCTCCAGACGGAGGCGGTCCTGCGGGTACAGCGGCGTCAGCTTGTTGAACTCCGGGCGGCCACGGCCGTGTTCGGGCGCCATGCCGTTGACGGAGTCCAGCCGGACGAGGGCGTTGAACTTCTCGCGGCGCTCGCCTTCCTTCGGCTGGCGGACCGCGCCGGTGATGTGGTCGCCCTTGCGCAGGCCGTTCTTGCGGACCTGGGCGAGGGAGACGTACACGTCGTTCGGGCCGGGCAGGTAGCCGGACGTACGGATGAAGGCGTAGTTGTCGAGGATGTCCAGGATGCCCGCGACCGGGATCAGGACGTCGTCCTCGGCGATCTGCGGCTCGCTGCCCATCTCGTCACGACCACGACGGCCCCGGCGGTCGCGGTAGCGGCCGCGACGGCCACGACGGCCGCCCTCGAAGTCGTCGTCGCTCTGCCCCTGGCCGCCGCCCTGCTGCTGACGCTGCTGCTGGCCCTGGCCCTGGCTCTGCTGCTGGTCGTCGCCCTTGCCCCGGCGGTCGCGGTCGCGGTCACGGTCGCGGTCCCGGCCGCGCTCGCGGCGGTCGCGACGGCGGCCCTCGCCGCCCTCGCCGGCGTCGCCCTTGGCCTCGCCCTGCTGCTGCGCGGGCGTCTCGGCCTTCGGCTCGCTCTTGGCCTCGGCGGCCACGGTCTCGGGGCTGCCGGCCTCGGCGGTGGCCCGGCGACGACGGCGCTCCGTGGACGCGTCTTCTCCCCCACGCTCGGCTTCGCTCGCGCGGGCGGTGCCCCCGGCCGGCTGGCCGGGAATCTCGATCTGCTGCTGGGCCACGGCCTTCTCGGCGGGCGCCTCGGCCTTCTTCTCGGCCTTCTCGGCGGGGGCCTCCTCGCCGGTGCGCGCCTTGGAGGTGGCGCGGCGCTTCGGCTTGGTCTCGGTGGCGGCCTCGGCGGTCTTCGCCGGGGCTCCCCCGCCCGCCTGCGCCTCCTTGATGACCTCGATCAGCTGGCTCTTGCGCATGCGCGCGGTGCCCCTGATGCCGAGGCCGGATGCGACCTGCTGCAGCTCGGCCAGCACCATGCCCTCGAGGCCGGTACCGCGGCGCCGCCGGGAGCCGGCACCGGTGGCAGGCGCGGAGGCGTCCGTGGCGGGCGCGGCAGCGGTCTCCTCGACACGTGCGCCCATCAGATCGGTGGTGTCGCTCACGAAGGGTCCTTCCCTGGAGCGGACGTCGGCCTGTCTGGCTCGGCGACCGGTTGTGCTGTCCGGCTTCGGTCCTTGCTGACTGAACCGTGCCGGGGCGGTGGTCCGCCAAAGCGGCGGAGGAAATATCTGGTGATTGGCGCTTCCTTGAGCCGTGGCACCCAGTGTCACGTGGCGTGGTCGCACCGGTTCCGGAGCCTGCCCGTCGGACCGCTCAGTGTCGACGTACGACGTACTGCCCGCGTACGAGGTACGAAACACAGTGCGGCTTGGGGGGCTCCCGGAAGAATGTCTGTCCCGGACTGGGACACGAGGCACCTCGCCATGGTGGGGTCGGGTGCAGACTTGAGGTTAACACTACCGGATCCAACAAACATTCCCCCTCTCGAAATCCGGCAATCGCGTGCTTTTAATCGGCGCTCGCCGCTTCGGCGCCGCTGGTCGCGAGCGGCAGCACGCTCGCTCCCGGCACGTCCAGGGCCAGCCGGTTCGCCGCCCAGCCGGGGCCGGCCAGCTGTTCCACCTTGTCGGCCGTGCCCTCGTCGGCCAGCGCGAGCACGGTGGGTCCGGCGCCCGAGATGACCGCGGGGATGCCGTCGGCCCGCAGCCGCTCCACCAGGGCCGCGCTCTCGGGCATGGCGGGCGCGCGGTACTCCTGGTGCAGCCGGTCCTCGGTGGCCGGCAGCAGCAGCTCGGGGCGCCTGGTCAGGGCCTCGACGAGCAGCGCGGCACGGCCCGCGTTGGTGGCGGCGTCGACGTGCGGCACGGTGCGCGGGAGCAGGCCGCGCGCGGTCTCCGTCAGGACCGGCTTTCCGGGCACGAAAACCACCGGAACGATGGAATCGGCGGGATCCATCCTGATCGCCCGCGCGGCGCCCGCCTCCATCCAGGAGAGCGTGAAACCGCCGAGCAGACAGGCCGCGACGTTGTCCGGGTGTCCCTCGATCTCGGTCGCCAGCTCCAGCAGGCCCCTGTCGTCCAGCCGGGCCTCGCCGCCTATGGTCACGGCCCGGGCGGCGACGATTCCGGCGCAGATGGCAGCGGAGGAGGAGCCCAGGCCACGGCCATGCGGAATGCGGTTCGCGCAGACGATTTCCAGGCCGCGCGGCTGCCCGCCCAGGGAATCGAAGGCGGTGCGGAGAGAGCGTACGAGAAGGTGGTTTTCGTCACGTGGCAGCGTCTCGCTGCCCTCACCCGCGATGTCGATGTGCAGCCCGGAGTCGGCCACCCGGACGACCACGTCGTCGTAGAGCCCCAGCGCGAGGCCGAAGGCGTCGAAGCCCGGGCCGAGGTTGGCGCTGGTGGCGGGGACGCGCACCCGTACGGCGGCGGCGCGGAAGGCTGGACCGGCCATCGCTCGATGACTCTCCTTGAGCTGCGTGACTGTCGAAGACATTCGATGACGTACGACGAACCCTGCTGGCCGCCCACGGATCACTCCGGGGATCACGACGACGGCGCGGCGCCCTGCCTATGCGAGGCATATGCGGGGGGCGGGTTCAGTACAGCCTATCGAAGGAAGGTTCTGTGGCGACATAGGGCGCACAGGAGGCGCACGATGCGTGTCGTAAGCCCCCTGTGCCCCCCTTCCAGGGGAAGCCCCGGGTCAAGCGGTACGTCAGACCAGACCGAGGCGCTCTGCGGCGGTGGCGGCGTCCACCGGAACGGTGACCGGCTGCGGTGCGCCGGCGACGGCCCAGTCGGGGTCCTTGAGGCCGTTTCCGGTGACCGTGCACACGATGCGCTGGCCCGGGTCCACCTTGCCGAGTTCGGCGGCCTTCAGCAGACCGGCCACGGAGGCGGCGGAGGCGGGCTCGACGAAGACGCCCTCCTGCGCGGCCAACAGGCGGTAGGCGCGCAGGATTTCACGGTCCGTCACCTCGTCGATGAAACCGCCGGACTCGTCGCGGGCGGCGAGGGCGTGCTGCCAGGAGGCGGGGTTGCCGATCCGGATCGCGGTGGCGATGGTCGAGGGGTCCTTGACGACCTCGCCGCGCACGATGGGCGCGGAGCCGGAGGCCTGGAAGCCCCACATACGGGGCGTCCTGGCGGCGACGCCGTCGGCGGCGTACTCCTTGTACCCCTTCCAGTACGCCGTGATGTTGCCCGCGTTGCCCACCGGCAGGACGTGGATGTCGGGGGCGTCGCCGAGCATGTCGACGATCTCGAACGCGGCGGTCTTCTGGCCCTCGATACGCACCGGGTTGACCGAATTGACCAGCGCGACGGGGTAGTTGTCGCTGAGCGCGCGGGCGAGCGTGAGGCAGTCGTCGAAGTTGCCGTCGACCTGAAGGATCTTCGCGCCATGGACGAGCGCCTGGCCCATCTTGCCGAGGGCGATCTTGCCCTGCGGGACGAGCACGGCCGAGACCATGCCCGCGCGCACGGCGTAGGCGGCGGCCGAGGCGGAGGTGTTGCCGGTGGAGGCGCAGATGACGGCCTTCGCGCCCTCCTCCTTGGCCTTGGAGATGGCCATGGTCATACCGCGGTCCTTGAAGGACCCGGTCGGGTTGGCGCCCTCCACCTTGAGGTGGACCTCGCAGCCCGTGCGCTCGGAGAGCACCTGCGCGGGCACGAGGGGCGTACCGCCCTCGCGGAGCGTCACGACCGGCGTGGTGTCGGAGACGGGCAGCCGGTCCCGGTACTCCTCGATGATTCCGCGCCACTGGTGGGTCATTGCTGGTTACTCTCCTTCAACCCGCATGATGCTGGCGACACCCCGCACGGTGTCGAGCTTGCGCAGCGCCTCGACGGTCCCGGTGAGGGAGGCGTCGGACGCGCGGTGGGTGACGACGACGAGGGAGGCCTCGCCGTCCTTCCCCTGCTGCCGAACCGTATCGATGGACACCCCGTGCTCGGCGAACACGGTGGCCACCTGGGCGAGAACACCCGGTTTGTCGGCGACGTCCAGACTGATGTGGTAGCGCGTGACCACCTCGCCCATGGGCGAGACGGGCAGCGCGGCGTACGCGGACTCGCCGGGGCCGGTCGCGTTGCTGAGGCGGTTGCGGCAGACGGCGACGAGGTCGCCGAGGACGGCGGAGGCGGTGGGCGCGCCACCGGCGCCGGGCCCGTAGAACATCAGCTGACCGGAGGCATCCGACTCTACGAAGACCGCGTTGTACGCGCCGCGCACCGAGGCGAGCGGATGGGTCAGCGGAATCATCGCCGGGTGCACGCGCGCGGTGACGGAGGCTCCGTCCTTTGAACGCTCACAAATGGCGAGCAGTTTGATGGTGCAGCCCATCTCCTTGGCGGAGGCGAAGTCGGCCGCCGTCACCTCGGTCATGCCCTCGCGGTAGACGTCGTCGAGCCGCACGCGCGTGTGGAAGGCGATGCCGGCGAGGATCGCGGCCTTGGCGGCGGCGTCGAACCCCTCGACGTCGGCGGTGGGGTCGGCCTCGGCGTATCCCAGGGCGGTGGCCTCGTCGAGGGCCTCCTGGTAGCCGGCGCCCGTCGAGTCCATCTTGTCGAGGATGAAGTTGGTGGTGCCGTTGACGATCCCCAGCACGCGGTTGACCTTGTCGCCGGCCAGGGACTCGCGCAGCGGGCGGATCAGCGGGATGGCGCCGGCGACGGCGGCCTCGTAGTAGAGGTCCTTGCCGTGCTCCTCGGCGGCGGCGTGCAGGGCGGCGCCGTCCTGGGCGAGGAGGGCCTTGTTCGCGGAGACCACGGACGCCCCGTGCTCGAAGGCGGTGGTGATGAGGGTCCGCGCGGGCTCGATCCCGCCGATGACCTCCACCACGACGTCGATGTCGCCGCGTTTGACGAGGGCGGTGGCGTCGGTGGTGACGAGGGCCGGGTCGATGCCCTCGCGCACCTTGTCGGGCCGGCGCACGGCGACGCCCGCGAGCTCCACCGGGGCGCCGATGCGGGCGGCGAGGTCGTCGGCGTGCGTCGTCATGATGCGCGCCACCTCTGAGCCGACCACTCCACAGCCCAGCAGCGCCACCTTCAGCGGACGCGTACGCATCATCCGACCTCGTTTCTCTTACCTTCTACGGTGGGACCAGTCTCACTCACCGGACGGGAGTTTCTGTCCTTCGTCCGGATCGTGAGACATCTATTTCATTTTTCCGGGGGCGGACGACGGAGATCTTCCGCCCGAGGACATGGGTGCTGTCACCCGACGTCGAGACGCAGGAGGTCCTCCTCCGTCTCCCGGCGGACGATCACACGCGCCTCGCCGTCCCGCACGGCGACGACCGGCGGACGGGTGACGTGGTTGTAGTTGCTGGCCATGGAGCGGCAGTACGCACCGGTGGCCGGCACCGCGATGAGGTCGCCCGGCGCGAGGTCCGCGGGCAGGAAGGCGTCCTTCACCACGATGTCACCGCTCTCGCAGTGCTTGCCGACGACGCGGGCCAGCATCGGCTCGGCTTCGGAGGTGCGGGAGACGAGCGCGACGCTGTACTCGGCGTCGTACAGCGCGGTGCGGATATTGTCCGACATCCCGCCGTCGACCGAGACATAGGTCCGCAGCCCGTCGAGGGGCTTGATGGTGCCGACCTCGTAGAGCGTGAAGGCGGTGGGACCGACGATGGCCCGCCCCGGCTCGACGGAGATGCGCGGGGTCCGCAGCCTGGCGGCCTCGCACTCACGCGTGACGATCTCGGTCAGGGCCTTGGCGATCTCGTGCGGCTCGCGCGGGTCGTCGTCGCTGGTGTACGCGATCCCGAGGCCGCCCCCGAGATCGATCTCGGGCAGCTCGACCCCGTGCTCGTCACGGATGTCCTTGAGCAGCCCGACGACCCGATGGGCGGCAACCTCGAAGCCGGACATGTCGAAGATCTGCGACCCGATGTGACTGTGAATCCCGATGAGCTCGAGCCCGTCCAGCTGGAGTGCCCGCCGCACCGCCTCGGCGGCCTGCCCGCCGGCCAGCGGGATACCGAACTTCTGGTCCTCGTGGGCGGTGGCGATGAACTCGTGGGTGTGCGCCTCCACACCGACGGTGACACGGATCTGCACGCGCTGCCGCTTGCCGAGTTCCCGCGCGATGTGGGCGACGCGGACGATCTCCTGGAAGGAGTCGAGGACGATCCGCCCGACACCGGCCTCTACGGCCCGCCGGATCTCGTCCGTGGACTTGTTGTTGCCGTGCAGGGCGATGCGGTCGGCGGGCATCCCCGCGGAGAGCGCGGTGGCCAGCTCGCCCCCGGAGCACACGTCCAGGTTCAGCCCCTCCTCGTGCAGCCACCGCACGACGGCCCGCGACAGGAACGCCTTCCCCGCGTAGAAGACGTCGGCGTCGTGCCCGAAGGCGGTACGCCAGGCGCAGGCACGGGCGCGGAAGTCGGCCTCGTCGAGGAAGTAGGCGGGGGTGCCGAACTCCTCGGCGAGCCGCGTCACGGGGATACCGCCGACGGTGACGACACCGTCCGCGTCGCGGGTGACGGTCTGCGACCACACCTTGCCGTCGAGGGCGTTGAGGTCGGCGGGCGGTGCGCTGTAGTGCCCCTCGGGGAGGACGTCGGCGTGACGGGGCCCGGCGGGGTGTGCGGAACGGCTCATGTCTCTTTGGGCTCTCTCAGAGGTGGTCGGGTGCGTCGATGCCGAGCAGGGACAGGCCGCCGGCCAGCACCGTCCCGGCGGCTTCGGCGAGCGCGAGCCGGGCCCGGTGGGCGGCCGAGGGTTTCTCCGCACCGCGCGGCAGCACGGTGGGCAACAGGGCGAGGACGGCATCGGCGACGCTGACGAGGTGCCGGGCGAGTCGGTCGGGGGCGTGGTGGGTGGCGGCGGTGGCGAGGATGCGGGGGTGGTCGGCGAGGGGGGCGAGGAGGGCGTGGGCCTCGCTGTTGGGCGTTACGCCGACGTTGGGCGTTACGTCGATGCTGCCGGGGTTGGAGGTGAAGCCGAGGTCGGCGGCGTTGCGGGTGAGGGCGCGGGTGCGGGCGTGGGCGTAACGGACGCGGAAGAGGGGGTTGCTCTCGCGTTGGAC
Organism: Streptomyces spinoverrucosus; assembly: GCF_015712165.1. Lineage (NCBI taxonomy): Bacteria > Bacillati > Actinomycetota > Actinomycetes > Kitasatosporales > Streptomycetaceae > Streptomyces > Streptomyces spinoverrucosus. Next base: position 2,657,880 of record NZ_JADPZX010000001.1, read on the forward strand.
CAGGTGGTCGGGGGTGATGCGCGGGCGGTCGTGGGGGGCCGGGTGGAGGAGGGCCCAGCGGGCGGCGTCGCGGGAGAGGGGGAGGGGGGTGGGGGTGGTGGGGGGCGGGGTGGGGCGGAGGGTGACGGTGACGAGGTTGCCGGCGTGGCTGTTGGCGTTGTCGGCGCTGCTGTCGGCGTCGTCGGCGTTGCTCTTGAGGTCGTCGGCGTTGCTCTTGAGGTCGTCGGCGTTGCTCTCGGGGTTGATTGTGTTGCCGTAGGCATCGATGTGGATGCCGAGGACGGCCTCCCACTCCGGGTCGGGCCGGGCGTCGCAGCTGGTGCGGACGCGGGCGCCCTGGGAGCGCAGGATGCGGGCGACGGCGTCGAGGACGACGAGGGCGCGCATCTCGTGGGGGGCGTGCAGATGCACGACCTGCCCGGCGAGGGCGTCGCTGTGCCCGTAGCGGGGCCCGTCCCGGAGGATGCGATGGACGACGTCGGCGGAGGCGGCGCTCTCAAGGGCGATGTTCAGAAAACCGGGCCCGGTGATCTCGACCCCCAGGACACCCTCCGCCCCCGCGAGATACGGCCGCAGCACCTCGGCGACCCGCAGGGGTGGCCGACCGGCGGGGCGGGCCAGCTGGAGGGCGATGTTGGTGGCGTAGTCGCCCCAACCTCCCGGACCGGGCGGTGTGACCACGGCTCGCGCAGGCACAGTCACGCTCAGCTCCCCCGCATCGACAGCACGACGCACGGCGTGCAGCACGGTGCGCGAGAGCTCGACGGGGGTCACGGGACAAGCGTATGGGAGGAGGGGGGTGGGTAGGCGAGCCGGTTTGGGCGCTGGTCCGGGATATGGACGCACGTCAGCGGCACGTCAGGGCGGGCACCCGGTGCCGGCCGAACGGTCCGCCGCTCAACCACCCGCGCGCCCGGCGCGCCCTGCCTCAGCGGCCCCGAACAACTCACCCAGCCCGGCGTCACCGTCCTCGGGCCGCCTCTCTGCCCCTCGCTCGACCAACTGACCCACCAGCCGCACCAGTTCGGCGGGCTCGAAAGGCTTGGCGAGGAACGCGTCGACGCCGACGTCGAGGCCGCTTTCGACCTCGTACTGCGTACAGGCGCTGACGATGGCGAGGGGCAGATGCCGGGTCCGGGGGTCCGCGCGCAGCCGGGCGGCGGTCCGCAGGCCGTCCAGCCTCGGCATCACGACGTCGAGCGTGACGACGTCGGGCCGCACCTGATGGACGACATCCAGACACTCGGCACCATCGGCCGCGGTCACGACCTCGAAGCCCTCCAGCTCGAGGTTGACCCTGATCAACTGCCGGATGACCTTGTTGTCGTCCACAACAAGAACCCGGCCCGACGCGCCTGGCACAACTTCGAGAGTAGGTCGGGACCGGCCACCGCGTCCGGGTTTTCCCCACTTCCACCCCCTGCGGGGGACCCCACACCTTCCCTGACCACGAGGCGGCCCCCAGCAAACTCGTTCATGAACACCCCGAGGGAGCTGGTAGTGTTCTACCCGTCGCCGCAGGCAACACCACCGCGACCGACACGCCCCCGTAGCTCAGGGGATAGAGCAACGGCCTCCGGAGCCGTGTGCGCAGGTTCGAATCCTGCCGGGGGCACCGGAAATCTAGGCCCTGAACTGCAGAAACGCAGTTCAGGGCCTTTCTTGTGCATGCCAAAACGCACACGGCCACCTTGGCCATGGCCACTCGGTCTAGCAAGCCTTCTACCTGCGACTTTGTGGCACCAGGCAGACGAAACCCCAAATGTCCGATCCCGCACAATGGCTTCGCGTGGGACATTCGTGGGACGGGAAAGCCGCAAGGCGGAGCCGCCGCCGGAGGACATCTGCCGTGACCTGCGCTTTTGCCGACAAGGACGGTCGGAAAACGTACGGACGAGCAGGCCGTTTGACTTTCCCGGGTCAGTGCTGGACACGGCTGTGATCAGGCGTTTCATCGAACGTCACGCTCACTGCTCACGCGGATGCCGGTGTCGGCACCACGACGCAGCTGGTTACGGCATGCTGGACGTATGAGCAGGTACGCAGCCGCGAGGATCTACGCCCTCCCGGAGTCGCTCGACGAGATGGTCGGGCCGACTTCCGGCACCGTCACCCTGCCCCGGCACATCGACTGGGGCCCGCACTACGAGTACGACCTCGCCGACGAGGCCGACCTGCTCCTTATGTACGAACGGGTCATCCGGGAAGCCCAGACCGCAGCCGACCTGCGGGCGCACTTGGACGGCGATCTGCTGCGTCGGCACTGGACGGACCTGTTCCTGCCCGCTCCGGCCCGTGCGGCCTGGCAGGCCCGCTTCCCCGAGCTCGCACCTGCGGCGGCCGCGGCGTAGTGGACGAGCTGCACCGCCGACTGATCCGCATCGGGCTCGACGCACTCGCCGACGACTTCGGCTACGCCTTGGCAGGCGGCTACGCCGTCCAAGCCCACCAGATCGTCAACCGAGTCAGTGACGACGTCGATCTCTTCGCTCCGATCAACCGGGCCACCACCGAGATGCCCGCAGCCACCGAACGCGTCATCGCCGCCTACGAAGCCGCGGGCTTCACTGTGGAACTGGCCCACCAGAACCCCGAGCACACCTACACCCGGCTGAACGTCACCGACCCCGTCAGCGGCGTCCATAACAAGGTGGAACTCGTCGCCGAGTTCCTCAACCACCCGCCCGTGCCCTCCGAGCTCGGCCCGGTCCTACACCCCGACGATGTCGCCGCCGGGAAGACCACCGCCCTGGACGGCCGGGCCGAGGTCCGCGACGCCATCGACGTCGACGGACTCCTCAAGGCCGGATACACCCGCGAACGCCTGATGGAGCTCGCCAAGCAGAACGACGACGGCTTCGATCCGCGGATGTTCGCCGACTCACTCGCCCGCGTCCAGCGCTACACGGACAAACAATTCGCCGCCTACGGCCTCACTGCCACGGAGGCCGGGGCCTTGCGCGAGCGGTTCGCGGACTGGCAACGCGAACTCGTCGCTCCGCAGAACGAGAATCCCGCGGAGTAGCGAGCCACAGCAGCAGCGACCGTTCGTCGTCTTGCCAGCAGCCATGCGACAGAACCCGACCGCCAATGCGACCCCTCTGTAGCCTGGCCCTATTTCTCTCGAACGATCACAACTGCGTGGTGATTGCGGGAGCTGGTCCCCGTCCGGGGCTACGGCACAGCGACCAGCCGCCGTTCCTGCTGTAAACAACGCTCAGTCCTACTCGTCCAACAGTGCCTGGATGCGGTGATTGGCGATCGCGGCCCGCCCGTACGGGCACTTGGCGTACTTGGTCATGAGGACCTCCACACTGTTGCCGGCGCGTTCCGCGACCTCTGCGGGGGCGACACCAGCATTGAGCCAGGTGGACAGGGCTGAGTGGCGCAGGTCGTACGGGCGAGCCGCGAGCGGGGTGTTCACCAGGTCTGATGGAAGGCCCAGTTGCCGGGCTTCGTGCCAGACGGTGTCATACGTGCTGAAGGCGAGGATGCCACCCCGTTCATTGAAGAACAGTCGCCCGTCGCTGGCCGTACCGAAGGTTTGGATACTCTCTCGCCATATCGCCACCAGACCGGGAGGAAGCGGCACGGGGCGGGTCTCCCCCGGCGGACGCCCCTTCAGGCCACGCTCATCATGGAGTTGTCCGGTGTCGGTCCACTTCTTGCCCGCCTGGGGTCGAGTAACGTGCAGAATCACCCTGCCCCAGCCCTCCGCAGGCAGGACACAGTCCGGCAGGGTCACCGCGACCGCCTCCTCTGGCCGCAGCCCGGCGTAGTACATGCCGGCGAACAGCCCGACCGGCCGCCGTCCGCGGGCCCGCCGGAGCTGCCTACATAGGAGACAGCACATAGCAGGGAGCGGACTTGGGCGGGATTGGCGACCACCCGAGGGTCGACCTGCTTGACGGTCTTGGCGATCCGCCAGTTGATATTGGCGATCGGGTCGCTGTCGAGCATGCCCTGCTCGACGGCGTACCGCACGGCGTTCACGAAGGTCATGCTCTTGTGCCGCTGGGTTTCAGGGGCTGCGACCGTGCCGTCCTGTTTCAGTCGCAAGGCTTGCATCACGGCCCGCATCACAGCCGGATCCATTAAGGTCCGTCAGCGGGTGTGACGTCCTCGCCACCCAGCGCAGAGCAAGCCGTACGTCCGAGGGTGCTGCGTGCGGCTCTGGCCGGGGCAGGACGAACGCCCAGTCCCGCAGCGCACGTCACAGCAACTCGTCATTCGGGCGGCCCCGCACGTCGCGCAGCATTACCTGGGTGATCGCGCAGAGCGCGGCGTTCGTCTCGTTGCGGGTCTTCGCCGCGATCTGTGGTCAGCGCATATCCAGGTACCCAAGGGCAAAGGCATACCAGCTGATGGTGACGGGGCCGTGCCCCGTCCCTACACTGGCCAGCTCGTCATCTGCGTCCCGCCTGACCGCCCGGATCAACGTGGCACCGAGTTCCTCGGCCAGCGCCCTGACGTCGGTCGTGCCTCCCGTGGAACGGCTTCTCCCGGACCTAGCCGCGATCACCGTCCTTCCACCACGTCTACTTCTGGGGACGCCTCAGGTTTGCGACGCCGAACTCCTCATGATGTCCACCACCTCTCTGAGCAGAAGAATGCGTCACAGCCACAAAGGTCGCGCTGTGCACAAGGAGCGGCCCAAGACCTCCATCATCAGCTCGGCCAAACCCAGCAGCAGACACAAGGCAAGGCGAACGCCGCCGCATGTCCCGTTCGCCGTTCCCTACACCGCTGTGAATTGCTCACCGAGCACGCCTCAGCCTGCTCAAAGCCCTGCATGAAGCCAACCCCGACTTCATCTTGCTCGACGATCTCCTGACCGGGTGCGACCGCTCAGGCGACGCCGGTCGGACCAGTTCCGTCAACAGCGCACCTCTCGGCAGGACCTCGACGCTGTTGCCAGCCCGCTGGGAGACCTCGGCCGGATCTGCGCCGGCGCACCGCCAGGTGGGCAGTGCCGAGTGCCGCAGATCGTACGGGCGCTTCGCGAGCGAGGTGCTGGTGAGTGCAGGTGGCAGGGTGAGGTCGCGGGTCTCGTGCCGGACCCGCTGAAGAACAGCCGACCGTCGTCGGCCGTGCCGAAGCATCCCTGACATAGCGTCAGAAAGGCTACCAGCCAGCGCAGTTCCGCTGGATCAGTCACACACCGCTCCTCTCGTGCGGCAGGATCGTCCGGTGGCCAACTACCGTCGGGGAATCCCCGCTTCAATCATCAAAGCCGCCTTCTCGAAGGCCGGAGGCAGGTGCGCCTTCCCCGAGTGCCAGCCACTCGTCCTCGACAACGGCACACCGCTTCTTGAACTTGCTCTCATTTCGTCTCTCGCACCAGGAAGTCTGCGCTATGACCCCGGACTGACACCCGAGGAAAGAGTCGGGATAGATAACATCATCATCCTTTGCCCCACTCATCACGCCTACGTCGACAAGAACCCTGAGAAATACTCTGCGAAAACACTGCGAGCCATACGTGAGACCCACTTCGAGCGAGTAGAGACGGCTCTTTCAGGGGTTGAGTCACCGGGGACAACATCACGCCGCTTGACCGATGCACTGAAAATCTGGGAAGACAATCGAGATAACAGCAGTGAACAGTTTTGGCAAGAATTTCTTGCCGAGCGTCCCGAGGTTCTTATCCTTGCCCTCGACGGGAGGGCGTACACACTTAGCAGCAGGTGCTACGTCGGCGGTAAGTCGATACATAATTCCGGAGGTAACGAGCTGGACTTCCTCGCACAATACGGAGGGAACGTTGCGCTTATCGAAATCAAGACACCCAAGTCAGATCTGCTGGCACCAACTAATAGTGCTTCGTTACGTCGAGTGATCTCGCCTGGTGGTGGGCATCTTCGTGGTGTGAAGCTGGGGGAAGTGGAACGGCTCCGCGGTGAGTTAGCAGAGTTCGTTGCCGATGTCTTGGGGTCGTTGCCGCGGCGGGATCAGCGGCGGTGGGGCGATTGTTATCTGCGGGGTCTGATGCTGGACGGCCGGCGGAAGTCGATCCAGCCGATGGCCGAGCGGCTGCCGGACGGCAACATGCAGGCCCTGCAGCAGTTCGTGAACCAGTCGCCGTGGGACCCGCTGCCGGTGCGGCGGCGGATCGCCCAGCGGTTGTGCGAGGCGATCCGCCCTGAGGTGTGGGTGGTCGACGATGTGTCGTTTCCCAAGTGCGGCACGGCGTCGGTCGGGGTGGCCCGGCAGTACTGCGGAGCGCTGGGCAAGCGGGCGAACTGCCAGGTCGCGGTCAGCGTCCACGCGGCCACCGACACAGCATCGTGCCCGTTGGAGTGGGAGCTGTTCCTGCCCCAGGAGTGGGCGCACGACGATGGTCGGCGGCAGCGCGCTGGGATACCCGTGGAGGTCGGGCATGTCTCCAAGACGCACCTGGCTCTGGGCCTGTTGGACCGGCTGGCCGGGCAGGGATTGGCGGTGCCGGTGATCGTGGCCGATGCCGGCTATGGCCGCAGCGTCTCCTTCCGGCTCGCACTGGAGGAACGCGCCTGGACCTACGTCATGGCCGTCGACCCGAAGGAGATCGCGCGGCCTGCCGACGCCGAGCCGTATCAGCCGGCTTATGGCGGGCTGGGACCACCGACCCTGCCCCGCTACCGCGAGAAGCCCTGCCCGTTGCCCGGCCTCGTTGATGAAACCGCCGTGTTCGAGGAGGTCACCTGGAGGCAGGGCAGCAAGGGGGCGATGACCTCGCACTTCGCGGTGCTTCCGGTGCGGCCCTCGGGCAAGGAGGCCTGCCGCACCGCCCAGGAACAGGCCGGGGGACGCAGCCGGTGGGACGGTGTGCTGCCGCTGCGGACCCTGCTGGTCGAACGGCCCGAAGAAGCCGACGAGCCGACCGGCTACTGGATGACCAACCTGCCCGCCACCACTCCGATCGCCGACCTGGTGCGGTGGGCCAAGATGCGCTGGCGGATCGAGCACGACTACCGCGAACTCAAACACGGCCTGGGCCTGGACCACTTCGAAGGCCGCACCTGGCGCGGCTGGCACCACCACGTCACCCTCGTCACCGCCGCCCAGGCCTTCCTCACCCTCAGGCGGCTCGACCCAAAAGCCCAAGCGCCGGCCTGACCCTCTACCAGGTCCTTGGTGCCCTTCAGGACCTGCTGAGGTGCTGGACCGGCACCTGCACCACCTGCGGCCGCCCCCTCACCACACCCCGAAGCAGAGCCAGAACCTAACGAAGCACTACTAAGTACAGGGGAAATATTTACGCTCCCTCTAGAGAGCTAGCTGGATCGACAGTTCAGGTACTGGAATACCGAAATAGCTTGCTCACGAACCTCCCCAACCTAGCATTTCACACACCGGGCCTCCGAGCAGCTCACCCCCTAAGTGTGGTTATCATCGGAGACCTGGAGAGGGAGATTACGAGCGAAGATCAGCGCAGGTCTTTCGAACTCTACCGGTCATCCCTGCGTGACCTGAAAATCATGACTTACGATGAGCTGTTCGACGGAATCCGCATGCTAGCCAGCGCATGGGCCGACTGAACAAAGGGTGTCCTCAGATGGGCAGACCGCCAGGGAATTCATTATAGAACCCTCCGACCAATCAGAGGGGGCAGGCTGAGACGGCATCCGGAAAATAGATGTAGAACTTGAATTGAGGCAGCGGGTTCCGGTCGGGCGGAACTTCTCACATGATTTCTCCGACCAGGACCGAGAACTTGATCGTAATGGGCAAGAGTCCGCCCAAGGCAGCCGAGTTCCAGTTGAGCTTGGTGAGGGCCAGCACTTCCTTCAACAGCACGTCACGGGACGAGTCCTGACCGATGTGATCAGCCACCTGAAGCGGGGCTGGAACATGCATACCATGGAACTCTCTCAGCGCGGATATGTAGCCCGTGGTGTAGAGGTAATCCAACTCGCCGAAGCTGAACCGGGTTCCGCGCAGTGGCGGGTACTTGGAGGTCGTGATGAGTCGCACACGGCTCTGTGCCTCAAGGGCCATCAGGTCGTACCGCCGCACCCGGGCCTCGATCGCCGAGCGGAATCCGTCACGCTCGTCCGGCCAGTAGCGAGAAGTCTTGTGGACCACGACCCGGGCCGAGGTCTGCTTCATCACCGACTCGTACGGTCGAGGACCAGGGCCATGAGCCTATAGGCGCCCTCAGCCGTCAGATGAGGTGAGCGGCTTCCGGTCTTGTTCGGGTCCCACTCGAATTCGTGGCCGCGTAGAACCAACCCTTCCCCGCGCTCGTCAAACGCTTGCACCAGGCTGGCCTGGATCGTGGCATGCGCGGTACAGAGCGGACGGTAGAAGCCGATTCCTACATAACACGTGCCAGAGGCAAGGCCGTGCGGACTCCAGGGATAGCCACCTGCTTTGCAGTACATCGCGGTGAAGAAGTTCCACGCAATGCGGGAAGGCGGTGTCCTGTCCCGGCCGTGTGGTCGTCGGGGACTCCGGAGGTGCTCCGGACACAGTCCGGGACGGTGAGACGGGGCATGTGGTCGACGGCACCAGCGCCAAGGACGTGGCCGATCGCCTGACCGAACTGCTCCTTGACGCCGAAGCGGCCCGCACGCTGGGCGAGAAGGGGCGTGCCTGGGTGTGCCGGGAATGGGGCTGGGACCGTTCCTACAAAGCCCTGGCGGGCTTGCTGTCGCAGGACAGGGAACGGCATCTGTCGCGCCCCGAGAGTCCTTCGGCGATCTGAGAACGCCAGTGCGTCCGGTCCTCGCCGACCGGGCCTACACGGGAGTCGGCTCGTGGGTGGCGAGGCCCCTCAGACGCCCGCCGGGCCGTGAGCTCACACCGACCCGGCAAACCGTCAACCGCCCGCCGTCCGCCGCCCGGGTCCTCGCAGAGCACCCAGCGAGAAGTAACCCTTATGGAGAGACACCTTGCTAGCATCAACGGTTATGGAATTACGCCAACTTGAATACTTCGTCGCCGTGGCCGAAGAGGCGAGTTTCACCAAGGCCGCCGCGCGGTTGTATGTGGCCCAGCCCGGGGTGAGCGCGCAGGTCCGGCGCCTGGAACAGGAGCTGGGGCAGCAGTTGCTCGACCGTTCGGGACGAACCGTGCGACTCACCGAGGTGGGCGCCGCCGTCCTGTCCTATGCTCGCCGGGCACTCGACGGTGTCGCCGGAATGCGGCTGGCGGTTGACGACTTCACTGGGCTGATGCGGGGCCGTGTCTCCGTGGGGATGGTGCGCTCCTGCTCGTCGCTCGACCTGCCCGAGTTACTCGCGGACTTCCACCAGGACCATCCAGCCGTGGAGATCACCCTGGCCGAAGAGAACACCGACCGGCTGCTGGACGCCCTCCGCAACGGCGCACTCGACGCGGCGGTCGTCGCCTTGACGACCACCACCCCTCCAGGGGTCGATCTCCACGTGATCGCCGACGAATCACTCGTGGTCGCCGTGAACGCCAGCAACCCGCTGGCCGACCACGCCGCCATCGCCGTCGACAAGTTGCGGGACCAGTCGCTGATCAGCCTTCCCAGAGGCACCGGTATGCGCGCGTGCCTCGATCAGGCCTGCGCCGACGCCGGCTTCGAGCCACGCGTCGCCTTCGAGGCCAGCGACCCCAACGTGCTCGCGGAACTCGCGGTCCGCGGACTCGGCCCGGCCATCATCCCCGAATCGCTCGCCGCCCTTCGCTCCGAAGAACTCCATGCCATCACCGTCACGTCTCCTTGGTTCCGCGGTCGCATGGCGCTCGCGTGGCGGGCGGACGGCCCGGTCAGTCCTGCGGCTCGTGCGTTCGTCGAACACGCCAGGGCCGTCCTGCCCACGCCCAACGCCTCGAGCCCGACCGAGCAACCGGCATAGGCAGCGCTTCCGGAGCCAAGAACCCCCTGCTCTTGGACCGGGGTCGGCCGCGCATTACCCGCTGGCCGGCCGCGACCGGCCCATAACTGCCGCTTCTGCCGGCGATAAGGACCAGATCTTGGACCTCTGACCCTGTGGTACCGAGGATGAAGTACGTAGGGGAAGGCCAGTTGTGCGTGTTGGTGGACTGGCTTGGCAACAGCCGTGAGGACTCTGCTGATGGCGACTGACGACATGCGGGACCAGATCTTCGAGCTGGCGGAACGGGTGAGGGGCCCCGTCCTTCTCCCGGACCAGGAAGGCTTTGAGGCAGAGCTCAGCGGCTTCCAGGCCGGATATCGTCATCAGCCCGCGTTGATTGTTGGTGCGGAAACAGCCGAGGACGTGCAGGCGGCCGTCCGCTTCGCCGTGGCCCGCGGCATGGCGGTCGCCGTCCAGTCCACCGGCCACGGAGTCACGGTGGTGGACGAGGGCGGCGTACTGATCTCCACCAAGCGGATGCACGACGTGACGGTGGACCCCGAGAGCCGGTCAGCGAGGATCCAGGCCGGAGCCCGCTGGGAGCAGGTGGTCGCGGCGGCCGAGCCGCACGGGCTGGTCCCGCCCAGTGGTTCCGCGGGGCATGTGGGCGTGGCCGGCTACACGTTGGCCGGCGGTCTCGGGCTGCTGGCGCGTGAGATCGGGTACGCCGCCGACCATGTGCGGGCCATCGACGTGGTGACCGCCGACGGTGAACTGCGCCATGTGACGAATGACAGTGACTCCGACCTGTTCTGGGCTCTGCGTGGTGGCCGGGACAATTTCGGCGTGGTGACCAGCCTGGAGATCGCCCTCCATCCCGTCGAGCGCATCTACGGCGGAGGCATCTTCTTCGGCTCCGAACACGCCGAAAAAGTCTTCGACTTCTTCCAGGAGTGGACGTCACAGGTACCCGAGGCGATGACCTCCTCCGTGGGCATGATCGGCTACCCGCCGATCCCGGTGTTCCCGGAGCCGCTCCGTGGCAGGCACGTGGTGCACGTCCGCTTCGCCACCACCGACCTGAAGCGGGGCCCGGAGCTCGTACGACCGTGGCTGGATGTCGCCCCGACCCTCCTGGAGCACCTCGGCGAGCTGCCCTACAGCGAAGCGGGCTCGATCTACCGTGAGCCGAACTTCGCCCACTACTACGACGGCAACAGCGTGCTGCTGAGCGAGCTCAACGCGCAGATTCTGGAAGCGGTCCGGGAACTGGCCGGAGCTGAGGCGCAGGTACCGTGCGTCGTCGACCTGCGCCATCTCGGCGGTGCACTGTCGCGTCCGCCCGCGGTGGCGAACGCTGTCTCCTTCCGCGACGCGCAGTACATCTTGCGGGTGTTGTCCGCGCCCGACAGTGTGGGGCTGTCAGAGGTGCGGGCCGCGCACGACCGGATCGACAAGGCTGTCGCGCCGTGGACGATCGGCCGGGCACTGAACTTCGTGTACGGCATGCGGGCCGCCGACGACTTCCGGTCCGAGCTGTACGAGGACGCCGTTCTGGCCAGGCAGTCCGCTCTGAAGGCGCACTACGACCCGAACAACGTCTTCCGCTGCAACCAGAACATCGAACCGGCGGTCTGAACAGCCCCGCAGCCCCCGGCCGTAGCGCGGGCGGCGACCGCCCGTGCGGCAGGCGTAACGGCCGTCTGCCCGAGCCGCGCTCGTCCTCAGGAGTGGGTGGCCTTGATCGATGAGATGCGGACCTCGCCGTAGTTGTTGGCGGCGCAGGGGGCGGAGTTGTCGCAGTTGGCCTGGGTGTAGGCGCCTGCCTTGAAGTAGTTGGTGTCGCCTTCGTGGGCGATCGTGGTCTGCAGCCGCCCGTTGTAGTAGACGTCGATCTCCCCGTCCTCCGCCACGAACCTGGCCTCGAACTCGGTGCCGAGTTCGTAGTCGTCGGTGACGAGGTGGTGGTGGCGGTCGTCGCCCTCGGTGATGTAGAGGCTGCTGCCTTCGAGGCGGAAGACCGTGACGTCGTCGTCCCCGCCGTGCACCTGCGCGCCGACCAGGTGCGGCTTGTCCTTGGGCAGGGCCGTGAACGCCTCGGTGACCACGAGCGTGTGGGTGCCGTCGGTGGTGGACCAGGCGGCCTCGTCCTCGCCGTCGTCGGTCATCTCCCGCAGCTCGGCGCGCGGGTAGCTCGAACCTCCCGTCGTCACGCCGTTGACGGCGGCCCGGAACCGGACGGCGTCGCAGTCGGCGGCGGCCCGGAACCAGGGCTTGGCGGAGAAGGTCGCCAGCTCGGGCTGGGTGATCTCGGTGGGGTCCTCGTCCTCGCCGGTGGGCAGCGTCAGCTTCCAGCCGGTCAGGTCGAGGATTTTGGCCGGGTAGGCGCACCGGGCGGTCGACCGGTCGGGCGGGGCCGGAGTGCCGGCCTGGGCGGGCAGCGTGAGCGTGGCGGTCGCGGCAGCCGCGACGATGCCCGCCAGCACACAGGTCCGAGTGCTGGGCATGGAGGGGTTCCTCCCTGTGGGTCGGGGGTTGGGACCGGGCCGACGCGAACCGTAGTGGCCGTTGACGGGACCCGTCCCGCAACACCTGCCGCAAGCCCGTTCAGTGGGCTTCCAGCCCGGCGGAGGCGACGGTGCCCAGCACCCGGATGTACGGGCGCCCCTCGTCCCCCGGGGCCGTGATCGTGACGCGGACGCCGTAGACCTCGGCGATCAGGTCCGCGGTGAGCACCTCGGCCGGTGTGCCCGCGGCCACCACCCGGCCCCGGGTCAGGACGACCAGGCGGTCGCAGTACATCGCGGCGAGGTTCAGGTCGTGCAGCGCCACGACGGAGGTGACGGGGAGGGCGGCGAGCAGGTCGAGGACGTCGAGTTGGTGCTGGAGGTCGAGGTGGTTGGTGGGTTCGTCGAGGAGGAGTTCGCGGGGTTCCTGGGCCAGCGCGCGGGCGATCTGGACGCGTTGGCGCTCGCCGCCGGAGAGCGTGTGCCAGGGCTGGTCGGCGCGGTCGGTCAGGCCGGTGCGGGCCAGGGCGCCGCGTACGGCGTCCTCGTCCGCCGGCGTCGGCGGGGTCCAGGCACGCCGGTGCGGGACGCGGCCGAGTCGTACGACGTCCGCGACCGTCAACTCCACCTGGGTGTCCGCCTGTTGCTCGACCACGGCGACACGGCGGGCGATGTCCCGGCGGCGCAGGTCGGACAGCGGCCGGCCGTCGAGGGTGACCACGCCGGAGGCGGGGGCGAGGACGCCGGACAGCAGGCGCAGCAGGGTGGACTTGCCGGAGCCGTTGGGACCCAGCAGGCCGGTCATGGCGCCGGGCGCCGGTGTGATGCTGACGCCGTCCAGGATGAGCCGCCCGTCGGCGGTACGGCAGACGCGGTCGGCGGCGAGGGTCATCGAACGCTCCTCCCGGCCGCCCGTACGTAAGTCATCGAACGCTCCTCCCGGCCGCCCGTACGTAAGTCATCGAACGCTCCTCCCGGCTGCCCGTACGTAAGTCATCGAACGCTCCTCCCGGCTCCGTACGCGAATCATCGGACGCTCCTCCCGGCCCGGTGGGTGCGGTACAGGACCGCGACGAAGGCGGGGACGCCGATCAGGGAGGTCATCACGCCCACCGGGATCTCCAGTGGTTCGAGCAGGGTGCGGGCGAGGGTGTCGATCCAGACGAGGAAGACCGCGCCGCCCAGTGCGGTGGCCGGCAGCAGGCGGCCGTGGCCGGGGCCGACCAGGGCGCGGGCCGCGTGCGGCAGCACCAGGCCCACGAAACCGATCGCGCCCGCGCTGCTGACCAGGGCAGCGGTGAGCAGCGCGGTGGCGCTGAGCAGCACCAGGCGGGTACGGGCGACATGGACGCCGAGCGTGGCCGCCGCGTCCTGCCCGAAGGCGAAGGCGTCCAGCGTCCTGCCGTGGCCGAGGCAGACGGCGAGGACCAGCAGCAGGACGGCCAGACACAGCCATACGTCCGTCCAGCCCGCGCCGCTGAGCGAGCCGAGCAGCCAGAACAGCACGGCGCGGGTGGTGTCGGCGTCCGCCGAGGTGACCACGACGAAGGAGGTGAGCGCCGAGAAGAGCTGCATCGCGGCGACGCCGGACAGCACGACCCGGTCGGTGGTGCCGCCGAGGGTGTGGGCGAGCAGCAGCATCAGCGCGAAGGAGCACAGGGCCCCCACGAAGGCGCCGCCGGACAGCGACAGCGCCCCGCCACCCGCGCCGAGCACGACCACGAGGACGGCGCCGGTCGACGCGCCGGAGGAGACGCCGAGGACGAAGGGGTCGGCGAGCGGGTTGCGCAGCAGGGACTGCATCACCGCGCCGCACAGGGCCAGTCCGGCGCCGCACACGGCGGCGAGCAGGGTGCGGGGCAGGCGGAGGTTCCAGACGATGCCGTCGCGGATCGGGGTGAGGCCGGAGGGGTCGCCGCCGAGGTGGGAGGCGACGACCGACCACACGTCGGCGACGCCGATGTCGGCCGGGCCGATGGTGAGGGCAACGGCGACGGAGGCCACCAGCACCACCAGGCCTGCCGCGTAGCGCAGCAGAGCCCCGGTCACTTCGCGAGGCCGAAGTCGCGCAGGCCGCGCGCGACCGCCTCGATGCCCTCGACCGTGCGGATGGTCGGGTTCATCGCCTGCCCGCTGAGCAGGACGTACCGCTTGTGCCGGACGGCGTCCATGTTCCGGGTGACCGGGTTGGTCTCCAGGAACTCGATCTTCTTCGCGGCGCTCTCCGCGGTCTGCGACTTGCGGGTGAGGTCGCCGATGACGAGCACGTCAGGGTCGCGGTCGGCGACGGTCTCCCAGTTGATCTGGGGCCATTCGTCCGTCGTGTCGTCGAAGACGTTCTTCGCGCCGACGGCGTTCGTGATGACGCCGGGAGCTCCGCAACAGCCCGCCATGTAGGGGGACTCGGAGTTGGCGAACCAGTACAGGAGGGTGACGTTCGAGGCGTGGAGGTCCTTCGTGGCGGTGGCAACCCGCGCCTTGAGGTCGGCGACCAGCCTGTCGCCGCGGTCGGCCACCCCGAAGAGGCCGGCCAGATCGCGGACCTCGCCGTAGACGGTGTCCATGGTCAGCGGCTCGGTCCGGACGCCGTCGCCGTCGCCGCTGTTGTCCTTGCCCTCGCAGTCCGCCGGGGAGAGGTACGTGGGCACGCCCAGCTTCTCGAACTGATCGCGTGTGGCCACACCGCCCGTGCCGAGCGTGGAGGCGAACGAGGCGGCCACGAAGTCGGGCTCCCGGTCCAGGACCGCCTCGAAGGACGGGGCGTTGTCCGCCAGCCGGTCCACCTCGGCGTTCGCCTTCTCCAGGCCCTTCATCACGGGGTCGGTCCAGGTCGCGGTGCCGACCATGCGGTCGGCGAGGCCGAGGGAGAGCATGATCTCCGTGGTGCCCTGGTTGAGGGAGACGGCCCGTCGCGGTCCGGCGCCGGTGACCTGCACGGTCCGCCCGCAGTTCTCGATCGACCGCCCGGTGGCCGACGCCTTGTCGTCAGCCCCGCCGGAGGTTCCGCTTCCGCAGGCGGTGAGCAGGAGCGCTCCGCACAGCAGCGCGGCGGACAGGGACGTGGTGCGCGTGACGGGCACAGCTGTTCCTCTACGTCGAGGGCCCGTACGCGGGGCCCGACCGTACCGTGTGCCAGCAGGTCTTCGGACTCGGGGTCACCCGGACACGACGCCTTCCCGGACCTCGCCGGTCCAGTGGCCGATTGCCGTGCCCGTCGCCCTCACCGCTGCGCGTCAGCTCCGGATTCGCACCGGATTCCCTGATCCCCGTACGCCCTCGTACTGGGATGCGACTGGCTGGCGCAAGCTATCACGGGGCTCGGGCGGGGGCGGCGCGGCCGGTCAAGCGTCGCCTCCAAGTGCCCTTGGCCGCCCGCCAATTGGAGTTACGGGGAGGTAATCCGCGTGCCCTGGGGCGATCCTGTGCCAGTCCGCCCGAAGTCACGTGCGTGACAAGGCGGCTGAGTACACTCCGTCACCATTGCTGGACGTGGGGTGAGGAGCGGGGCGTGCGTGTGACGCCTGAGGCCGGGGACCGGGTCGCCGGCCGGTATCTCTTGCGGGAACCCATCGGCAAGGGCGGCATGGGCGTCGTCTGGCTGGCCTGGGACGAGTTGCTGCACCGGCGGGTCGCGGTCAAGTGCGCCCGCCCTGATGACGACCGGGCCACCGAGCGGCTGACCCGGGAGGCGCGCAACGCGGGGCGGGTGCACCATCCCGGCATCGTGCCCGTCTTCGACATCGCCGTCGAAGAGGAGACCTGCTGGATCGTCATGGAGTACGTCCCCTCCCGCAGCCTCGCCCAGGTCCTCGCCGAGCGTGGTCGCCGCACCCCCGAGGAGGCCGGCTCGATCGGCGGCCAGATCGCCGACGCGCCGGCGAAGTCGCACCGCGAGGGCGTGGTGCACGGCGATGTGACGCCGGAGAACATCCTGGTCACCGAGGACGGCGTGGCCCGGCTGACCGACTTCGGGATTTCCGCCACGTCGCTGTCGGCCACGGCGGTACGGAATATCGCGCAGGCCTTGCCGAGCTGACCGGTCACCTGTTGGTCAGCGGCCTGAACGCGCCCCGCACATCGGACTTGGACTCGGTGACGTACCGGTTCGTCGGCGGGGTGTCGTCGGTGCCGTACGTGTAGTACGTGATGATCGCGGGGCAGCTCGATCCGCCGATCTGGATCGTGCGCTTGCTGACCAGCTTGCCGGTGCGCAGTTCGTAGACCCGCACCGGGATCGCGATCTTGTGGAAGGTCACATAGCTGACGGCACCCGAGTCCCGGCTCTGGTACGGACACGTCTCGACGGAGGTCCCGAAGTCCGCCTCGCCCACGCAGACGATCGCCACCGCGTCGGCGGCGTCACCGGCCTTCCAGTTGCCGGGGAGCTGGTTGGTGTACTCGGTGTTGCCGTAGAACAGCGCGCGGTTGGTGCCCTTGCCCATCGGCTTGGCGGCGCTGTACTTGGCCGGCTGGGAGCAGTACTCGGGCTGTTCGTCCTGCGTTCCCTGCAGCAGGGTGCGGACGTTGTCCAGCTCGATGGCGTGCGTGGCCTTGGTGATGCCCGCGCGGGCCCGGTTCCCGAGGTTGTCCTCGGGATACTCGTCGAGCAGCTGCCGGTAGCGCGCCTTGGCCGTCTCCCAGTCGCTGCCCTTCATGAGGTTGTCGCCGCAAGCGACGAGCGCGCCGGGCGCGACCCGGTTCGCGGTGTCGGCGGACCGGTCGAGCTGGTCGCGGGTCGGCTCACGGTCGCGGAGCCAGTCGGTGATCTTGACGGTGCCGCAGGGGCTGTTCGTGGGCAGGCCGTCGAGGAATCCGTCCAGGACCGTGCGGACGGTCTGCTCGTGGCCGGGCTCGCGGAGCACGGAGGAGAGGATGCCGAAGCCCTGCTCCAGAGCCTCGGTGTTGCTGCGCAGACCGCTGTCCAGCAGGACCTCCGCCGTCCCCAGTCGGCGGCATTCCTCGACCACCTCGTCGCCCCGGGCACTGAGCGGGGCGTCGGCCATGCGATGCCCGGCCCACACCTTCTCCTGCGCGGCGAACACCCCGGCGCAGTCGCCCTTGTCGCGGGCCTCGGTGACGCTCCGCCCGATGCGGGTGGCGTCGTACCGCAGCAGTCCCACCGCCAGCAGCACCGGCAGCGTGACGCAGACCGCGACCAGGCGCTGTCCGCGCGCGGCGACCCGGGGCGTGCCACGGCTCGCCAGGAACCACCCGTGGGCGATGACCGCCACCCACCACACCAGCGCGGCGATCTCGTACCCCCAGGAGGCGGTGGAGACGAGCGCGGAGACGAGGACGACCGTGCCCAGCACCGCCGTGACGGCGAGCTTGCGCCGCCCGATCAGCAGGTAGCCGACGCCGAGCAGGGAGGCGTTGCCGAGGGCCACCGCCAGTGGGTCGTACCGCCGGGGCCGGGGTGGCGGTCCGGGTGGTTCCGGTGGGACGGGCATGGTGTACGTCGGCTGGTCCATCCTGCTGCTCCCCCTGGCGTGAACGTCAATTTCCGTGCGTGCCGGTGCCGTTGACGTCCGGCAGTTCGGGCACGGCCTTTATACGGGGCAGACTTGGGGAGGGGTCCCGAAGCGTCAAGCCCACCCTGGAGAGCAGCACCCGCGACGAACACCGGAACACCACCAGAACACCAGGAGATCCGCGATGTCCCGCTCCGCCAGCCTCGCGCGCGGTGTCGCGCCCGCCCAGCCCGGCACCCTGCACGCCCGCACGGTCACCGGCGATCTCAGCGCCCCGCCCCGGCCGGGTCTGACGGTGTGCTTCGGGCGTGGGGAGAAGCCCGACGTGGATCTGGGCGTCGGCGTGGACGACCTGAGGGTGAGCCGCCGGCACGGGGAGCTGACGTTCCGGCAGGGACAGTGGTGGCTGCGCAACACGGGACAGCAACTCGTACGACTCCCCCGGGGCCGGATGATGCACACCAGCACCGAGCCGATCCCGCTCGCCACCGGCTACACCCCGCTGTTCGTGAAGGGCTCGGGCCACCGGGAACACCTGGTCGAGCTGTATGTGGCGGGCCACGACGACCGGGGCCCGGTCTCCCGCCGCCGCGCCGAGACCCTGCGCCCGGAGACCTGGGCCCTGGACGACGACGAGCGGCTGCTGCTGGTCGTGCTCGGCCAGCGGTATCTGCTGTACGAGCAGGACCCGCGCCCCTTGAGCTACGGCCGGGCCGCCGAGCAACTCGCCTATCTGCACCCGGACGGCAGGTGGACCGAGCGCCGGATCGAGTACCGGGTCGAGGCGGTTCGCCGCCGGCTGGACGGCACCGGCTTCAAGTACCCGCTGATGCACGACCGTTCGGAGGGCCGCCCCTCCGACAACAGCCTGCTGCACAACCTCCTGAAGGGCCTGGTGGAGTCGACCACGCTCGTGCCGCCGGACCTGGACCTGCTGGAGGACGACGACGACACCAACTCTCCATCATGAGTGCGCCTCATGGAACCTCTGGGTAGAGACTGCGGAGCGTCCCTCACTCCCAGTAGGTTCGAGGCACGCGCGCGTGACCGGGTGCGCGTCCTGGGCACAGGCGAGGGGGAGAACCGTGCGTCCCGGAGACGAGTTCGCCGGCCGCTATGTCCTCAGAGAGGTCATCGGCGCCGGGCGGAGCGGCGAGGTGTGGCTGGCCCACGACACGGTGGTGGGGCAGGACGTCGCGTTGAAGCCGGAGTTGATCGAGGGCGACCGCGAGACGGCGGTGCGACGGCTGCTGGCCGAGCCCCGCGCGCTGGCCAAGTTCCGCGACCATCCGCACGTCGTGACACTGTTCGACGTCGTGACCGTGGAGAAGGACGGCGAGGAGACGTACTGGTTCGTCATGGAGTACGTCCCCGGCGGCGGCCTGGACCGGCAGCCGCCGTTGTCCTGGCAGCGGGCGGCCCGGATCGGTGCCGAGCTCGCCGACGCGCTCGCGGCGCTGCACGAGGCGGGGATCGTGCACTGTGACGTCAAACCCGCCAACGTGGGCCTCACCCGGCGCGGTACGGCGAAGCTGCTGGACTTCGGTGCCGCGCACCGGACGGGCGGCGCCGAGACGATCACCAGCAACGGCCCGCTCAGCTTCACCCCGGACTACGCCGCCCCCGAACTGGCCCGGGGCCACCTCCCCCGTCCCGCCTCGGACGTGTTCTGCCTGGCCGCCACCCTGTACGCGCTGGTCACCGGGGCGCCGCCGCGCGGCGGGGAGTCCGGGGACGGCGGGGACGGCGGGACGGACACCGAGCGCCTGACGTACTGGAAGGCCGAGCAGGGCGTCGTGGAGATGGACGCCGAGGCCGTGGGCCCGCTGTATCCGGTACTCACCGCCATGCTCCGGCGCGACCCACGGCAACGCCCCGACGCCGCCGAGGCCGGACGGCTGCTGGCCGCCGTCGCCACCTCCGGGTCCCAGGCCACGACCGCCCAGCCCGGCCGGCGGGCGCGATGGAGTTGGCCGGCACGCCGGCCCCTGCTGGCCACGGCCGTCGGGATCGGCGCCGCGCTGGTCCTGGGCGGTCTGATCCTCGCGCCCGACGGCGGCGACGGCGATTCGGGTCAGGGCACGGACGAGGCGGGCCGGAGCCGGACCACGGAAGGGTCCCTGATCGGCGATCCGCGCACCGCCGATGTGTGCGCCCTGACCGACCCGGCCGCCCTCGGCCGGTTCGGCGAGGTCCATG
This sequence comes from Streptomyces spinoverrucosus, assembly GCF_015712165.1. Lineage (NCBI taxonomy): Bacteria > Bacillati > Actinomycetota > Actinomycetes > Kitasatosporales > Streptomycetaceae > Streptomyces > Streptomyces spinoverrucosus. Next base: position 2,677,830 of record NZ_JADPZX010000001.1, read on the forward strand.
TCGACGTGGACTACGGCAACTTCGACCGCTGTGACGTGCTCGTCAGCCCCGACGACAAGACCCGCATCGACGTCTCGGTCCAGTTACGCCCAGGCTCCCGGCCCGAGAGCTCCCGCCCGGCCACGCGCATCGGGACGATCGGCGTCCTTGAGGAGCCGCCGGAGACCGACGAGTGCGGGCTGCTGCTGTACGACAGCGCCGCCGGGGATGCCGACGGCACCCTCGTCGGGATCCGCGTCGACGTCGGGGACGGCTCGGTGACCGGCGGCAGCGCGACGCTGTGCACAGTCGCCGACACGGCCGCCCGCAGCGCCGCCGAGGTGCTGAACGACGGTCCGCTGCCCCGCCGTTCCCCGGCCTACCCGGACAACTCGCTGGCCTGGTCGGACGCCTGCGCGCTGCTCGACGCGAAGGCGCTGACGGGCGCCGTGCCCGGTATCAAGCCGGACACGCCGGAGGTCGGTGTCGCGAACTGGAACTGCGAGTGGTTCAGCGAGGTGGACGACCTGGAGGCGGAGGTGAGCTTCTTCCGCGACCAGCCCAAGTCCGCGACGGACGGCGAAGCCGTGCGGCTCAGCGGCCACCGGGCCCTCGTCAAGCCGGAGGGCGACGGCGACGAGACCTGCACGGTCTTCCTCGAATACCGCCGGTACAGCGGCGAGGGCGCCGTACCGGCCGCCGAGATGGTGCGCCTGCGCGTCGGCGGCGAACGCCCCATGGACGAGCTCTGCGAGATGGTCACCGGCCTCGCCACCTCCGCCGCCGCCAAGCTGCCCGAACGCTGACGGGCGGGAAGGGTCCCGCAGCCGACCCGGACAGTGTGGGCAACGAGCCACCACGCCGAGGAGCCGGGGATGAACCGTCGTGAGAGTCTCGCGCGCGGTGCCCCACCGGCCGCCCCGGACACCCTGCACGCGAGATCGGCGGCGGGCGGGATCACGGCCGCTCCGGAGCCCGGCCGCCTGGTGTGCTTCGGCCGCGCCCCGGGCTGCCCCGCCACGGAGCTGTACGTCGGCGGTGACGACCTGCGGGTGAGCCGCCGGCAGGGAGAGCTGACGTACCACCACGGCCACTGGTGGCTGCACAACACCGGCCGCCGGCCCCTGCGTCTCCCCCACGACGAACTCCTCACCCCCCGCACCGCGCCGCTCCCCGTCCCCTCCGGCTACACCCCGCTCTTCGTGCAGGGCCTCGGCCACCGCGAGTACCTGATCGAGCTGTATGTCACGGACCCCGCCCGCCACTCCCGAGACTTCCCGCAGGACCGCCCGCCCCTCGACGACGACGAACGGCTGCTCCTGGTCGTCCTGGGCCAGCGCTACCTGCGCCACGAGTCCGACCCGCGCCCCTTCCCCTCCCGCAAGGCCCTGCAGCAACTGCGCTTCCTGCGCCCGGAGACCGACTGGGAGGCGCCCGGGATCGAGCACCGGGTCGCGGAGATCGGCGCCCGTCTGAGCGCCGACGAGGCCGTACCGCTGCACAGCCTGCTCCGGGATCTGGTGGACGCCACCCACCTCGTACCGCCGGACCTGGCGCTGCTGGACCGGGAGCTCGACGGGTGACGTCCGGCGTGTGCGCCGCGTGACCAGCGCCTTCGCGCCCCCGATGCACCGCTTGTCACCACCCCCGCGGGCGCACTACTGTCACCACGCCTTGGTGAACGGGAAACCGGTGTGATGCCGGTGCGGCCCTCGCCACTGTGATCGGGAAGTCCGGCTCCGGCCCCTCGCGGGCAGCCACTGGGTCCTTGTGACCCGGGAAGGCGGAGCACGGGCGGTGTCACCCGTCAGCCAGGAGACCGGCCGAGGCGCGTTGTACACCATCCACGAGGTGCTGGAGAGGGTCTGCTGAAGCCATGCACATAGCCGAGGGTTTTCTGCCTCCGGCGCACGCGATCGCCTGGGGTGCCGCGTCCGCGCCATTCGTCGTCCACGGAGTCCGCTCCCTCACCCGTGAGGTCAGGGAACACCCCGAGAGCACCCTGCTCCTCGGCGCCTCGGGCGCCTTCACCTTCGTCCTGTCGGCGCTGAAGCTGCCGTCCGTGACCGGGAGCTGCTCGCATCCCACCGGCACGGGACTGGGCGCCATCCTGTTCCGGCCGCCGGTGATGGCGGTGCTGGGCACCATCACCCTGCTGTTCCAGGCGCTGTTGCTCGCCCACGGCGGGCTGACCACGCTCGGCGCCAACGTCTTCTCGATGGCGATCGTCGGCCCCTGGGCCGGATACGGCATCTACCGGCTGCTGCGCCGGTACGACGTGCCGCTGATGGTCGCCGTGTTCTTCGGCGCGTTCGTCGCCGACCTGTCCACCTACTGCGTCACCAGCGTCCAGCTGGCGCTCGCCTTCCCCGACCCGAGCAGCGGTTTCCTGGGCGCGCTCGGCAAGTTCGGCGCCATCTTCGCGGTCACGCAGATCCCGCTCGCGGTGAGCGAGGGGCTGCTCACGGTGCTGGTGATGCGGCTGCTCGTGCAGTCCAGCAAGGGTGAACTGACCCGGCTGGGCGTGCTGCTCACCAAGACCGGCACCAAGACGGCCGGTACCGAGGCGGTGGCCCGATGAAGCGCAACGCGAAGATCAACCTCCTGCTGCTGCTCGCCGTCGCCGCCCTCGCGGTGCTGCCGCTGGTGTTCGGGCTCGGCGACCACAAGGAGGAGCCATTCACCGGCGCCGACGCCGAGGCGGAGACGGCGATCACCGAGCTGGACCCGGACTACGAGCCATGGTTCTCGCCCCTGTACGAGCCGCCGTCCGGCGAGATCGAGTCCGGCCTGTTCGCCCTCCAGGCGGCGGTCGGCGCGGGCGCGCTCGCGTACTACTTCGGGGTGCGGCGCGGACGCCGCCAGGGTGAGGCCCGGGCCCGGGAGGAGCAGGACCCTGTGCGGGTGCCCGGGCACGACGGAGCCGAAGGGGCCTGAGGCCCGTGCTGCCGATCGACGCGGCGGCGCACAGCAGTCGCTGGCGCCGCCGCCATCCCGTGGACAAGGCCGTGCTCGGGCTGGGGCTCACGGTACTTGCGATCTCGCTGCCGCCCTGGCCGGGGGCCGCGCTGGTGCTGGTCACGGCACTGGCCGTGCTGCTCGGCCCGGCGGGCGTGCCCGGGCGGCGGCTGTGGCGGGCCTACCGCGTCCCGCTGGGCTTCTGCGTGACCGGCGCGCTGCCGCTGCTGGTGCGGGTCGGCGGCCCCGACGGGTTCGTGGGCCTCGCCGACGGCGGCCCGGTGCGTGCCGGGGAGTTGCTGCTGCGCACCTCGGCCGCATCCCTCGGCGTGCTGCTGTTCGCGTTCACCACCCCGATGTCCGACCTGCTGCCCCGGCTGGTCCGCGCCGGGGTGCCCGCGCCCGTCGTCGATGTGGCTCTGGTGACGTACCGCATGAGCTTTCTGCTCCTCGACTCCGTGCGCCGGATCCGCGACGCCCAGGCCGCGCGCCTCGGGCACACCACGCGGGCCGCCCAGTGGCGGTCCCTGGCCGGGCTCGGCGCCACCGCCTTCGTGCGGGCCTTCGACCGGGCGGCGCGCCTGCAAGCGGGGCTCGCCGGACGCGGTTACGACGGCACCCTGCGCGTGCTGGTGCCCGAGGCCCGCGTCTCCGTCCCGTTCACGGCTCTGAGCGTCGCGCTGCTCGCGACGCTGGCCGCCCTCACCTTCGTACTCGAAAGGCCACTGTCATGAGCGAGGCCGCCGCCCTGGTCGCCCTGCGGGGCGTGTCCTTCTCCTACGAGGAGGGCCCGGCCGTGCTCACCGGCCTCGACTTCGAGGTGCGCGAGGGGCGCGCGCTGGCGCTGCTCGGCCGCAACGGCAGCGGCAAGACCACGCTGATGCGGCTGCTCAGCGGCGGACTTCGGCCGCACGCCGGGGAGTTGACGGTGGACGGCACGCCGGTGTCGTACGACCGGAAGGGGCTGACCCGGTTGCGGACCACCGTTCAGCTGGTGGTGCAGGATCCGGACGACCAGCTGTTCGCCGCCTCGGTGGCGCAGGACGTGTCCTTCGGGCCGCTGAACCTCGGGCTGCCGGACGCCGAGGTGCGGGCGCGGGTCGATCAGGCGCTGGCCGCGCTGGACATCGCCCGGCTGGCCGACCGGCCCACGCATCTGCTGTCGTACGGGCAGCGCAAGCGGACCGCGATCGCCGGTGCCGTCGCGATGCGGCCGCGTGTGCTGATCCTCGACGAGCCGACGGCCGGGCTCGATCCCGACGGCCAGGAACGGCTGCTCGCCACCCTCGACGGGCTGCGCGCGTCCGGCACGACCGTCGTGATGGCCACTCACGACGTCGACCTGGCCCTGCGCTGGGCCGACGACGCGGCCCTGCTCACCCCGTCCGGCGTGCGCACCGGCCCGGCGCCCGAGAACCTGGCCCGCACGGAGCTGCTGCGCCAGGCGGGCCTGCGCCTGCCCTGGGGCGTCGCGGCGGCGGAACTGCTGCGCGGCCAGGGCCTGTTGGACGACACGGCCACCGGGCCGCGTACGGCGGAGGAGCTGGCGGCACTGGCGGCGGCGCAGGCGGGGCCGCGCGGCTGAGGGCCCTCAGTCGTCCTGGACGTCCCCGCGCTTGCTGCGCCGCGCCAGCAGTGTGGTCCCCGCGACCACGGCGCCGATCGCCAGGACCTTGGCCCCCTCGTAGGGCAGGTGCGGGCCGCGGGAACCGGGCAGGTCCAGGAAGGCCCAGGCCAGCAGGCCGAGCCCGATCAGCAGCAGGACCACACCGCCGACCGGGCCGAGGCCCGCCCACCAGGCGTCTCCGGGCACGTCCTTGGCCCGCGTCTCGTTCTTCTGGTCCTGATGCTCGGATCGCATCGCGTCCCCCGTTTGGTCGGCTGTGTACGACCAGGGCTACCTCAGCGACGGGATGTGATCGATCGATGCGTGAACTCTGTGACAGAAGCGTCGACTTCAGCCGCCGCGGTCAAGCCGAACGCTTGCGTGACGCCGTCGTCTTCTTCGCCGTCGTCTTCTTCGCCGTCGTCTTCTTCGCCGTGCTCTTCGAAGCCGCCTTCTTCGTCCCCTGCGCCGACTTGGCCGCCGTCTTCTTCGCGGACGCGGCGGTCTTCTTCGCGCCCGTCTTCTTCGCCGGGGCCTTCCTGCCGAGCGAGCGGACCTCTGCCTCCTCGGCCGGGGCCTCGCCTCGGGACTCCCGGGCCGCGCGGACGCTGCTCTCCAGGGCCGCCATCAGGTCGAGCACCTTGCCGCCCGCCGCGGGTTCGGGAGCCTCGGGAGGCGCCTCGCCGGCCGCCTTCGCGGCGATGACCTCCTCGACGGCCTCGCGGTACTCGTCGTGCAGGTCTTCGAGCTCGACCTCGCCGAGGGTGTCCATCAGGGCGTCCGCGAGGTCGAGTTCCTTGTCGCGGACGGTGACGTTGGTGTCGGGGGCGACGCCCTCGGGCGCGCGGACCTCGTCCGGCCACAGCAGCCCGTGCATGGCGATGGCGTCGCCGACCACCCGCAGCATGCCCAGCCGCTCCCGGCCACGCAGCGCGAACTTGGCGATGGCGACCTTGTTGCTCCGCTTGAGCGCCTCGCGCAGCAGCGTGTACGGCTTGGCGGCGGGGGCGCCGCTGGCCGCGAGGTAGTACGCCGCGTCCATCTGGAGCGGGTCGATCCGCTCGCCCGGCACGAAGGCCACGATCTCGATCGTCTTGGCCGTCGGGATGGGCAGATGGGCCAGATCCTCGTCGCTGATCGGGATGATCGTGCCGTCCGCGTCCTCGTACCCCTTGCCGATCTCCGCCCCACTGACCTCGCGGTCCTCCAGCTCGCAGAACTTGCGGTAGCGGATCCTGCCGCCGTCCTCGCTGTGGATCTGGCGGAACGAGATCGAGTGGCTCTCGGTGGCGTTCACCAGCTTGATCGGGATGCTGACCAGGCCGAACGAGATGGCGCCGTTCCATATGGATCGCACATCCAGCACCTTTCGCAGCGGTATCAGCAGGGTTCGTACGATTCTCATCGATTTCGTGTGATTCTCATCGTATGACGCCGATCACAGAGGTGGAGGGGCGACGGGTCGCGCTCAGCAATCTGGAGAAGGTGCTGCATCCGGCGACCGGCTTCACCAAGGGCGAGTTGCTCCACTACTACGCGACGACCGCCGACGTACTCCTGCCCCATCTGCGGGATCGGCCGGTGTCCTTCCTGCGCTACCCGGACGGCCCGGACGGGCAGGTGTTCTTCACCAAGAACGTGCCGCCGGGTACCCCCGAGTGGGTCACCACCGCCGAGGTGCCGCGATCGGAGGGTCCGGCCCGGATGGTGCTGGTGCAGGACCTGGCGAGTCTGATGTGGGCGGCGAACCTGGTGACCGAGTTCCACACCCACCAATGGGTGATCTCGGCGCCGGCGGTCGCGGACCGGCTGGTCTTCGACCTCGACCCGGGCTCGCCCGCGACCGTCGTGCACTGCTGCGAGGTCGCGCTGTGGCTGCGGGAGCGGCTGGCCGCGGACGGGATCGAGGCGTACCCGAAGACGTCCGGTTCGAAGGGGCTGCATCTGCTGGCTGCGGTCCGGCCCACCCCCTCCGATCAGGTGACGGAGTACGCCAAGGGGCTCGCGGTGGAGGCGGAACGGGCAATGCCCCGACTGGTCGTACACCGCATGACGCGCAGTCTGCGGCCCGGCAAGGTGTTCGTCGACTGGAGTCAGAACGCCGCGCGCAAGACGACGGCGACTCCATACACCCTGCGGGCGCGGGCGACGCCGACCGTTTCGGCGCCGGTGACCTGGGAGGAAGTCGAGCAGTGCCGAGACGTCGGCCAACTCACCTTCCAGGCGGCGGACATCGCCCCGCGCGTGCAGGACTACGGCGATGTGCTGGCCCCGCTGCTCGACGAGGGGCGGGCCGGCGCACTGCCGTGAGCCAACGCCCCTGAAGCGGGCATCTCACAGCAAGGGATCAGCATGGAAACAACCCGTCCCAGTACCCTCCGCCGCCGCACGCTCGTCGTCGGCCTGACCGCACTCACCCTCGGCGCCACGACGGCCGCCACCGTCGCCGCCCCGGACCGGGCCCCGACCGCCCCCGCCCCCAAGGCCCAGGTGCTCCTCGACTGGAACGAGATCGCCGTCGCCACGATCAACGGCGACGCCAAGCGCCACGCGGCCGAGCAGAACGTGTGGCACGGCTTCGTCTCGGCCGCCGTGTACAACGCGGTGGTGGGCATCGAGGGCCGGTACGCGCCGTACAAGTGGGACGTACGAGGGCCCCGCGAGGCCTCGGCGGAGGCGGCCGCCGCTGCCGCCGCGCACCGGGTGCTGCTGACGTACTTCCCGAAGTCGAAGGCCCGGCTGGACGCCGCCTACACCGAGTCGCTGAAGAAGATCCCCGACGGGCAGGCCGAGAAGCTGGGCGTCGACTACGGCAGACGGGCCGCCGACCGCGTCGTCCAGCTGCGCGTGAAGGACGGACGCGGGGAATCGGTGGCGTTCACCAAGACGCCCGAACCCGGCGTGTGGCGGCCCACCCCGCCGGACAACTCGCCCTTCCAGCTGCCGTGGCTGGCGAAGACGAAGCCGCTGGCGCTCACCTCCGCCGAGCAGTTCCGGCCGGGCGCGCCGCCCGCGACGAACACCCGGCGGTACGCCCGTGACCTGGCCGAGGTGCGGGCACTCGGGGCGAAGAACAGCAAGGTGCGCACGCCGCAGCAGACGGAGACCGCGAAGTTCTTCGCGGATGTGCAGCCGGTGCAGTTCCAGGCCGCCTACCGCGACCACGTCAAGCGGCACGGGCTGGACCTGGTGGACGCGGCCCGGCTGTTCGCGGCGGCCAACACGGCGACCGCCGACGCGACGATCACCGCCTGGAACGCCAAGTACACGCACGCCCAGTGGCGGCCGATCACGGCGATCCGGCTGGCCGGGACGGACGACAACGCGGCCACCACGGCCGACCCGGCCTGGGAGCCGCTGCTGCGCACGCCCGCGTCCCCGGACTACGTCAGCGGTCACAACGCGGCCGACGGCGCCGCGATGGCCGTCCTGCACCGGCTGACCGGCCCGAACGTCGACTTCCGCATCTCCTCCGCGGTGACCGGCACGACCCGCACCTACACGAGGGCGGCCGACTTCACCCGTGACGTGATCAACGCCCGCATGTGGGGCGGCGTCGAGCACCGGACCAGCGGCGAGGTGGGCAACCGGATGGGCCAGCAGATCGGGAGGTACACGCTGGACCACTACTTCCGGCCCGTGAGCTAGCCGGGGTCACACCCTCGCCCACGTGTTCCGGTCCCGCGCCATCGCGTGCAGGGCCTCCACGTCCGCCGGTTTGAGTACGCCGCCCAGGCGGGCGAGGTCGTCGAGGTCCGTGTCCCGCAGGACGCGGACCTCGCGGACCGGGCCCGGGACCGAGACGCGGGACGGGCCGACCAGGACGAGGACGGGGTGGACCTCGGCGGTCAGGGCGTAACTGGCGCGGTCGGCGTCCGCGCGGACCCGGCGCAGCAGCGGGCGCCCCTCCCGCCGCCCCACCGTGACCATGGGGTCGGCGATCACGACCCGCTGCTTACGGGCGTACAGGGCGTGCACGGCGAACAGACCACCGGGGCCGATCACCAGGTGGTGGACGCGGTCGCCGCCGGGCAGCGGGACGGAGTGCAGGGCGTGCCAGCCCGCGCCGTCCATCCGGTCCAGCGCCTCCCCCACCGTCTGCTCGGCCTCCAGCGCCCGGCGCCGGGGATCGGCGCGGAGCCGGGGCACGGGCCCGCCCGGGTCCCGGTCCAGGGCGACCAGGAGGGCCTCGCCGGGCCGGTTGGGGGCCAGGTCGTCGTCGGGGTGCAGGCTCAGCCGGGCGAGCTCCGCGGGGGTCGGGACCGGGGGCGGGCCGACCGTGACGGGGCCGGTGAGGAAGGGGCGCAGGGCGTCCAGGACGTCGTCTCTGCGGTCCTCGATCAGCAGGTTGACGCGGGCCGCCTCACGGTCGTACCAGGCGATGTTCCTGCCGTCCGTGAGGCAGACGTACAGCCGCTCCCGACCGTGTTGCCAGGTCGGCACGACGCGCAGTCCGCTCATGCACATCACCTCATGACCATGGGAACAGGCGGGGTGCTCCAGGGGCAAGAACCCGGCTACCTTTGAGAGGAGTTGGGACCGGCCCGCCCGCGTGGCGGTTGGGGAGGCGTCGTTGCGTACCCGCAGGAAGCAACCCGACGTACCGGCCCCGGACATGCCGTGGAACGAGATCGTGCCTGGTCTGTGGATGGGCGGGCACGAGTTCAAGGGCCATTCGGGGCAGCTGGAGTTCGCCGTCGTCCGGGACGAGTTCGATCTCGTCCAGACGCTCCTGCGGCTGCCCGGCCACGGCCCCGACCCGGGCGTCGACCACCAGGTCTGGCCGATCCCGGACGGCCCGCTCGACGGGACCCAGCTGGCCGGGGTGATCCGGCTGGCCGAGGCCGCCGGTGACGCGCTGGACCGGGGCCGCCGGGTGCTGGTGCGCTGCTACCACGGCTACAACCGCTCCGGCCTGGTCATCGCGCACGCCCTGGTCCGCCGGGGCCGCTCCGTCGAGTCGGCGATCCGGCTGATCCGCGCCCGCCGCTCACCGTGGGCGCTGCACAACGAGCTGTTCGTGGAGTATCTGCGGACGGGGCTGCAGACGGTGCGGTTCCTGGAGGAGCTCGCGGAGTAGGCCACCCCTGACCAGGACGCTTACGTACGCAAGGTGAGCTCGCGGAGTAGGCCGCCCCGGCCAGGACACTTACGTACACAAGGTGCGCGCACGCATAAGGTGTACGCGACCGTCCCGAGCCACAGGAGCCCCGTGCCCCGCCGCTTTCCCCCGCTCATCACCCACGCCCGCGTCCGCGCCGCCACCGTCCTCGCGCTGCTCTCGCTGACCGCGACGGCCTGCGGTGACGCGGGCGAGCTGCGCGGCGCGGGGCCGACGCCGACCGCCGCCGGCCCGGCCCGGCTGTGGCCGGAGCTGCCGCCGGCGTCGAGCCCGGCCTTCGAGATCGGCGAGGTGGACATCCAGGTCGTGAAGGGTGTCGAGGTGCCCGGCGACGACATCCGCAGGGTGGACCCGGTGGCGGTGGTACGGGCGGAGATCGCCCGCAGCCCGGGCGATTACGAGGGGTCCAAGGCGCGGTACCGCGAGACGAACAGCCGGATGGCGGAGTGCGGGCGGGCCGGGGGCCGGACCGGGTGCCCCGTCCTGGAGCCGTACCACCGGGATCTGACCGGCGACGGGCGGCCCGAGATGACGCTGGGCTTCCGGCTGCTGCCCGGCGAGATGACCGCCGTGCGCGTCTACACGGTGGAGAAGCACCGGCTGGTGCAGGTCATGGCCTACGACGACGCCCTGGCCGGGATCGAGATCGCCGGGCAGTCGGTGATCCTGCGGGCGCCGTCCGAGGTCCAGGGGTACGAGTACCGGCTGCAGTGGAGCTGGGACACCGACCAGCGGGCGATGCTGCTCACCCGCGACGAGATGCTGCGCACCGGCAAGCGGCCGGACACCCACCGCCCGTCCCGCACGCCCTCCGCGAGCCCCCGATGAGGCTCACGCTGCCGCGCTGGACCGGCACCCTCGCGGTGAAGGCCGCCGTCTTCATCACGGTGATGTGCTGTGCCCTGGCCGCGCTGCTCGGCGTCCTGGTCCATGTCTCGGTGACGAACCAGACCGTCGGACAGGCCCGCGAGCTGGCGCTGGCCCGGCTGGCGGACGCGACGACGGCGTACGAGGCCGGGGATCCGCTGATGCCGGGCGCGGGCGTGGATCCCGCGGGGCTGCCCGCGCCGCTGCGCTCGCTCGCGGCGGCCGGGGAGCGCGGCACCATGGTCGCCGAGCACCAGGGCCGGCCCACGATGTGGGCGGCGGGCCCCGCCGACGGCGGCCGGGCCCTCGCGGTGGCCGTCGACTACTCCCAGCAGGCCCGCACCATCGACGGCCTGGACCGGGCGATCGGCTGGTCGTCGGCGCTGGCCATCGGGGCGACGGTGCTGGTGGGGGCGTTCGCGGTGACCCGGGTGACGCGCCGGTTGCACACCACGGCGCGGGTCGCCCGGCGGATCAGCGCCGGTGATCTGGACGCGCGCGTGCACGATCCGCGCACCCGGGACCGGACGCGGCCGCAGGACGAGGTGGCCGCGGTCGCCGCCGCGCTGGACTCCATGGCCGCCTCGCTGCAGGGCAAACTGCTCGCCGAGCAGCGGTTCACCGCGGACGTGGCGCACGAGCTGCGCACCCCGCTGACCGGCCTGCACGCGGCGGCGGAGCTGCTGCCGCCGGGGCGCCCGACGGAGCTGGTCCGGGACCGGGTGGCCGCGCTGCGCACGCTCACCGAGGACCTGCTGGAGATCTCCCGGCTGGACACCGGGCGCGAGCGGCTTGACCTGGACACCGAGGAGCTGGGCGCGCTGGCCGGGCGGGTCGTCCGGGCGTCCCATACGGACACGGCGGTGCGGGTCGTGCGGGACGCGCGCGTGGTGACCGACCGGCGGCGGCTGGAGCGGGTGCTCGGCAACCTCGTCGCCAACGCGCACAAGCACGGGCGGCCCCCCGTCGTCGTGACGGTGGACGGGCCCGTGGTGACCGTGCGGGATCACGGGCTGGGCTATCCGGAGTATCTGGTGGAGCACGGCCCGCAGCGGTTCCGCACCGAGGGCGGGGCGAAGGGGCACGGCCTGGGCCTGACCATCGCGCTGGGCCAGGCGGAGGTCCTGGGCGCCCACCTGGAGTTCCGCAACGCGCCGGGCGGCGGGGCCCTGGCGAGGCTGACGCTGGCTCAGGCTCCACCGGACGAGCGGACGACGGACAGGGAGTGACCATCCCCGATGGCGCACTGTGACGGGCGCCCCGGGTAGCGCGCTCCTAATGTGGCGATTAGTCAGCTTCGCCCCGCCCCTCACGGGAGGTTCTCCCCATGTCCCTGCGCTCTCCCCGCACCCGTCTCGCCATGACGGCAGCCGCAGGTGCCTTGGCCACCGCGGTGGCGATCTCCCCATCCTTCGCCAGTGCCGTCCTGGGCAACGAATCCGGCTCCGGCTCCGGCTCCGGATCCGGCGCCGTTCCCGCCCCCGGCGGCGAAGCCGGCACCGGCACCGTTCCCGCCCCTGTTCCCGGCACCGGCGTCCTCCCCGTTCCCGGCCTCGGCGTCGGCGGCATCGGCGGCATCGGCGGCTTCGGCGGCTTCGGCGGCTTCGGTCCCGGCTTCGGCGGCTTCGGCCCCGGCTTCGGCGGCTTCGGCCCCGGCTTCGGCGGCTTCGGCCCCGGCTTTCGTGACCACTTCGGCGGCAACGGTGGCGTCAACGTCTTCGCCGGGAACGGCGGCGTCGACGTCTTCGCCGGCAACGGGGTCGACGTCTTCGCCGGGCACGGCGGCCGGGACAACTTCGGCGGCAACGGCAACGGGGGCAACTTCGGCGGAAACGGGAACCGGGGCAACTTCAACGGCAACGGCAACTGGGGGGACTTCGGCGGCAACGGCAGCGTCGACGTCTTCGCCGGAAACGGCGGCCGGGACAACTTCGGCGGCAACGGGAACCGGGGCGACTTCGGCGGCAACGGCGGCGTCGACGTCTTCGCCGGAAACGGCGGCAAGGGCGACTTCGGCGGCAACGGCAACTTCGGCGGAAACGGCGGAAACGGCGGCAAGGGCGACTTCGACGGAAACGGCGACTTCGGCGGCGACGGCGGCAACGGCGACTTCGGCGGCATCGGGGACTGGGACGACTTCGGCGACGGCGGCAGCGCCGACGACGACTTAGGCGGCGACGACAACGGCAACGGCGACAACATTGGCGGCAGCGCCGACTACAGGGGCGTCGTCACCGCCGGCTCCCTGCTGCTGCGCACGTCACCCACCCAGCGCAGCCGGGCCATCGGCATCGTCGAGCGGGGCGACGAAGTGCGGATCTACTGCAAGGCACCGGGCCAGCGAGTGCGGGGCAACCCCCTCTGGTACCTCCTCCAGGGCAACCGCACCTGGGCCTGGGGACCCGCCCGCTACATCAACAACATCGGGCCCGCGCCACGCTGGTGCTGACCCGCACGACACACAAGCCGCCCCATTTGGGTAAGTTCCGGACATGACGAAGGCCGGAACCGGAACCACCGTGGCAGCGGACACGCCCGCTCCCGCGGTCCGTCTCCCCCGGCGCAGCGGCATCGAACTCGCTCTCATCGTCGTAGCCGTACTGCTGTCGGTGTACGGCTACTGCGCGGTCGGCCTCGCCAGGACCGGTGCCGTCCCGCCCGGTGCGGTGGGCTACGGCGCGGGACTCGGCGTCCTCGCGCTGCTCGCGCACCTCGCGGTCCGCCTGCGCGCCCCCTACGCCGACCCGCTGCTGCTGCCCATCGGTGTGCTGCTCAACGGCCTGGGCCTGGTGCTGATCTACCGGCTGGACCTGGAGACACCGGGCGACCGGGCGGCCCCCGCCCAACTGGTCTGGTCGGCGCTGGGCATCACACTGTTCGCCTATGTCGTCGCCGCCCTGCGCGACCACCGCGTGCTCCAGCGGTACGCGTACGTGTGCGTCGCCGCCGCGCTGGCCCTGCTCACCCTGCCGATCCTCTTCCCGGCCGTGAACGGCGCGCGCATCTGGATCCGGTTCGCCGGATTCTCCATCCAGCCCGGCGAGTTCGCGAAGGTGCTGCTGGCGGTGTTCTTCGCCGCGTACCTGGCCGCGAACCGCAACGCCCTCGCCTACGCCGGCCGCCGCATCTGGAAGCTCCAGCTCCCCACCGGCCGCGTCCTCGGCCCCGTCGTCGCCATCTGGCTGGTCAGCGTCGGCGTACTGATCCTGGAACGCGACCTCGGCACCTCGCTGCTGTTCTTCGGCCTGTTCGTCGTCATGCTGTACGTCGCCACCGGCCGCACCGGCTGGATCGCCGTCGGCCTGCTGCTGGCGACGCTCGGCGCGGTCGCCGTCGGCCGGACGGAGCCGCACGTGGCCGCCCGGATCCAGGACTGGCTGCACCCGTTCGCGTCCATCGAGGCCGGTCAGGGCCCCAACCAGCTCGCCCAGTCGCTGTTCGCGTTCGCGGCGGGCGGCGTCCTCGGCACCGGCCTGGGCCTCGGCCACTCCACCCTCATCGGCTTCGCCACCAAGTCGGACTTCATCCTGGCGACCGCGGGCGAGGAGCTGGGCCTGGCCGGCCTCTCCGCGATCTTCCTGCTGTACGGCCTGCTGGTGGAGCGCGGCTACCGGGCGGGCCTCGCCCTGCGCGAACCCTTCGGCCGGCTGCTCGCGGTGGGCCTCGCCTCGATCGTGGCGCTGCAGGTGTTCGTCATCGCGGGCGGGGTGACCGGCCTGATCCCGCTGACCGGCATGGCGATGCCGTTCCTGGCGCAGGGCGGCTCCTCGGTGGTCACCAACTGGGCGATCGTGGCCCTGCTGATCCGGGTGAGCCACTCGGCCCGCGAGCAGTACGACGGGCGGGTCGCCCCATGACCCGTCACATCCGCTACGCCGCCGCGTTCTGCGTCCTGCTGCTGGCCGCCCTCCTCGTCAACGCGGCCCGCATCCAGCTCTTCCAGGCCGGCGCGTTGGACGACAGTCCGGCCAACCGCCGCCAGGACATCGCCCGTTACGGCCAGCCGCGCGGCGACATCCTGGTCGGCGGCCGCCCGGTCACCGGCTCCAAGGACACCGGCGAGTACCTCCGCTACGAACGCGTCTACAAGCAGGGCCCGTTGTACGCCCCCGTCACCGGCTTCTCCTCGCAGAGGTACGGCACCACGTTCCTGGAGCACGCCGAGGACGGCACTCTCTCCGGCACCGACCCCGTACTCTCGCCGTTCTCCCTGTGGAACGACTTCACCCGCGCCCGCAACCCCGGCGGTGACGTCGTCACCACCCTCAACCCGGCCGCGCAGCAGGCGGCGTTCCGGGGACTGGGCAACCGCAAGGGCGCGGTCGCGGCGATCGAACCGGCGACGGGACGGATCCTGGCGCTGGTCTCCACCCCGTCGTACGACCCGGGGATGCTGTCGGGGAACGGGCCGGCGGTGGCCCGGTCCTGGCTGGGGCTGAACGAGGACCCGAACAAGCCGATGCTGAACCGGGCGGTACGGCAGACGTATCCGCCGGGTTCGACGTTCAAGGTGGTCACCGCGGCGGCCGCGCTGGACGCCGGGGTGATCACCAGCCTCGACAAGCGCACCCGCTCGCCCGACCGGTACACCCTGCCCGGCACCACGACGACCCTGCACAACGCGACCAAGGGCTGTGCGGACGCCTCACTGCGCCTGGCCTTCGTGAAGTCCTGCAACACGGTCTTCGCCAAGCTGGGCGTGGACGTGGGTGTGACGGACATGACCGCCACCGCCCAGGCGTTCGGCTTCAACGACACCGAGTTGCGCATCCCTTACTCGGTGGCGCCGAGCACCTTCGACACCTCGGTCGACAGGGCGCAGCTGGCCCTGTCCTCGATCGGGCAGTACAACACCCGTGCCACGCCGTTGCAGATGGCGATGGTGTCGGCGGCGGTCGCCAACGGCGGCCAGGTGCGCGAGCCGTACCTGGTGGAACGGACCACCACCGACCGCGGCGCCACGATCTCCACGACCGGCGCCCGCCCGCTGCGCCGGGCCATGCATCCCTCGACCGCGATGCGGCTGCGTGAGCTGATGCGGAACGTGGTGGAGGGCGGCACCGGCACCCACGCCATGATCCCCGGCGCGACCATCGGCGGGAAGACCGGTACCGCCCAGCACGGCGTCGACAACTCCGGTACGCCGTACGCCTGGTTCGTCTCCTGGGCACAGGGCGACCGCGATCTGGAGCCGAAGGTCGCGGTCGCGGTGGTGGTGGAGGACGCCTCGGCGCACCGCCGCGACATCTCCGGGGGCAGTGTGGCGGCACCGATCGCGCGGGCGGTGATGCAGGCCGTGCTCAGGTCGTGAGACGGGGGTACCGCCGCGCGCGGGCCCCGACCTACCGTTCGGTCATGACGGATTCCGCGCCCGCGTACGAACTCGCCCAGGTCAACATCGGCCGTCTCAAGGCCCCGCTGGACTCCCCGCAGCTGAAGGACTTCGTCGACAGTCTCGACCCCGTGAACGCCGACGCCGACGCGGCCGAGGGTTTCGTCTGGCGACTGCAGAGCGACTCCGGCAACGCGACCGACGTGCCCGTCTTCGGGGACGACTGGCTGATCGTCAACATGTCGGTGTGGCGGGACACCGACTCCCTGACCGCGTACATGTACCAGGGACGGCACCGCGAGATGCTGGCCCGCCGCCGGGAGTGGTTCGAGCGCCTGCAGGAGGCGGTCACGGCCCTGTGGTGGGTCCCGGCCGGACACCGCCCGACGGTCGCCGAGGCGGAGACCCGCCTGCTCCACCTCCGAACCAACGGCCCGACACCGTACGCGTTCACGCTCCGAACGTCATTCCCGCCGGGAGCCGCGGTACCAGTGCCGGTCGAGGTCCCGGAAGGGTTGGGCTGCTCGGTCTGACGCCGGGAGGGCAACGCCCTTGGGAGCGCGGGGCTGTATCGATGTGCGGCTCCGCCGCGTGGGCGCGACCAGCCAAAAACAACCCGCAGCCGCCAAACAAACCTCCGCACCCCCTCAGTCGGCGCCCCCCGCCTCAATCACGTCCGTCACCTCTGCCACCCGCTCCCGCTCCTCCACCGCGAACCGCTCCGCGTCGAGCTTCTCGGCGACCTCCTCGTCCTGAGCCATCAGCAGATCCAGATTGGAGTCACCCATCTCGAACACCCCCATATCGACATAGGCCTCCTGAAGCCGCTTGCCCCACAGCCCGATGTCCTTCACACACGGCACGATCCGGCTGAACAGCAGCTTGCGGAACAGCGCGAGGAACTCGGACCGTTCGCTGTACTCCTCCGCCTCGGCGCGCGGGACACCGAAGTTCTCCAGCACCTCCACGCCGCGCAGCCGGTCCCGCATCAGATAGCAGCCCTCGATCACGAACTCCTCGCGCTCACGCAGTTCGGCGTCCGTGAGCTGCTGGTAGTAGTCCCGCAGCGCCATCCGCCCGAAGGCCACGTGCCGGGCCTCGTCCTGCATGACGTACGCCAGGATCTGCTTGGGCAGCGGCTTGTCGGTGGTGTCCCGGATCATGCCGAAGGCGGCCAGCGCGAGGCCCTCGATGAGCACCTGCATCCCGAGGTACGGCATGTCCCAGCGGCTGTCGCGGAGGGTGTCGCCGAGCAGGGACTGGAGGTTGTCGTTGATCGGGTAGAGCATCCCGATCTTCTCCTGCAGGAAGCGGGCGTAGATCTCCGCGTGCCGGGCCTCGTCCATGGTCTGCGTCGCCGAGTAGAACTTGGCGTCCAGGTCGGGCACGGACTCCACGATCCGGGCCGCGCAGATCATCGCGCCCTGCTCGCCGTGCAGGAACTGGCTGAACTGCCAGGAGGCGTAGTGCCTGCGCAGTTCGCCCTTGTCCCGCTCGGAGAGCTTCGCCCAGTGCCGGGTGCCGTACAGGGAGAGCGCCTCGTCGGGGGTGCCGAGGGGGTCGTACGGGTCGACCTCCAGGTCCCAGTCGATCCGCTTCTGGCCGTCCCACTGCTTGTCCTTGCCCTTCTGGTAGAGGGCCAGCAGGCGGTCGCGTCCGTCGTCGTACTCCCAGTTGAAGCGGGCCGCACCGGTCGCGGGCACCGGCCAGAGGGGCTCCCCCGGGTCCATGGCGTACAGGTCGAAGGTCGACATGTCCGCAGGCTCACACGTAGTAGACGCGGGGTCAACAAGTAGCGCGCAAGGGATTGACGGGCTTGCTGACACGCAGTCTCATAAGGGCATGACGACCCTCACCGAAGCCGAAGCCCTGGAAGGGCTGCGCGACGCGCTCGGCCTGCTCAAGGACCGCGAGCAGGTGGCCGAGCGGCTGCTCGACTCTTCCGCCAAGCACTCCTTCGACCCGGACAAGGAACTGGACTGGGACGCACCCTTCGAGGAGGGCAAGTGGTTCTGGCCGCCGGAGCTGGTGTCGCTGTACGGCACACCGATGTGGCAACGGATGAGCGAGGAACAGCGGATCCTGCTCTCCCAGCACGAGGCGGCGGCGCTGGCGTCACTGGGCATCTGGTTCGAGATCATCCTGATGCAGTTGCTGGTCCGGCACATCTACGACAAGGCGGCGACGAGCGCGCACGTGCGTTACGCGCTGACCGAGATCGAGGACGAGTGCCGGCACTCGAAGATGTTCGCCCGGCTGATCGAGCGCGGCGACACACCCTGGTACCCCGTCAGCCGCACCCACCAGCACCTCGGGCGCCTGTTCAAGACCATCTCGACCACACCCGGCTCCTTCACCGCGACCCTGCTCGGCGAGGAGGTCCTCGACTGGATGCAGCGGCTGACCTTCCCCGACGAGCGGGTGCAGCCGCTGATACGCGGGGTCACGCGCATCCACGTCGTGGAGGAGGCCCGCCACGTCCGGTACGCCCGCGAGGAGCTGCGGCGCCAGATGGTCACCGCGCCGAAGTGGTCCCAGGAGTTCACGCGGATCACCTCCGGCGAGTTCGCCCGCGTCTTCTCGGTCGCCTTCGTCAACCCCGAGGTGTACTCCAACGTGGGTCTGGACAAGCGGGAGGCTTTGGCGCAGGTGAAGGCGAGTGGGCATCGGCGGGAGGTCATGCAGACCGGCGCGAAGCGCTTGACGGACTTCCTGGACGACATCGGGGTGCTGCGGGGAGTGGGGCGACGGCTGTGGAGGTCTTCGGGACTGCTGGCCTAGGTGGCGTCTTCGTTCGGGGTGCGGGAAACGCCCAGGGGCGCGGAGAACTGCGCGACCAGCCCCAACGAAACCCGCACCCGGCCGACTACGCTGCCCCATATGACCCCCGCCGCCCCCGCATACCGCCGCCTCAGCGTCGAGGAACGCCGCAGCCAACTGCTGGACGCCGCGCTCACCCTCTTCGCCCACCGCGCCCCCGAGGACGTCTCCCTCGACGACGTGGCGGAGGCGGCCGGGGTCTCCCGCCCCCTGGTGTACCGCTACTTCCCGGGCGGCAAGCAGCAGCTGTACGAGGCCGCCCTCCGCTCCGCCGCCGAGGAACTCCAGCTCTGCTTCGACGAGCCGCGCGAGGGCCCCCTCCTCCCCCGGCTGTCCCGCGCCCTGGACCGCTACCTCGCCTTCGTCGACCAGCACGACGCCGGCTTCAGCGCCCTGCTCCAGGGCGGCAGCGTGGTCGAGACCTCCCGTACGACCGCCATAGTGGACGGCGTACGCCGGGCCGCGGCCGTGCACATCATGCGCCACCTCGGCATCACCGACCCGGGCTCCCGGCTGCGCATGACCGTCCGGATGTGGATCACCGCGGTCGAGGCGGCCTCCCTTATCTGGCTCGACGAGGACAAGCAGCCACCCCTGGACGAGCTGCGGGACTGGCTGGTGGAGCAGTTCGTCGCCGTGCTGTCCGTCACCGCCGCCCGCGACCCGCAGACCGCGTCGGTCGTGGCGACCCTCGCCTCGGCGGATGGCTGAGACTGGTGGCGTGAAGAGCGAAGACACCCCCTTCGAGGGCGGGCCCATGGACGGTCGCGTCCTGCCCGTGCTCCTCGGACTCACCGGCCACCCGCCGAAGACGTACCGCATCCCGGTCCCGGACCCGCACGGCGGTCCGCCCACGGTCCTCGTCTACCGCCGGGAGTCCCGCGGCAAGGGCAGGCTCACCCAGCGCTGGAAGTACGTCCACGATCCCGCGGGTGACCGGGGTGGCGGCCGGCTCGGGCGGCCGTGGCGCAAGCCAGACGCCACGCCGGGAGGCAAGCCGGACGACGCCGACGGGTGACGCCGTTACGCCATCCCGCCGACGGTCGGCGCGCGGGCCGCGCGGACGCGTCCCATGCTCGCGGTGCGGAGCGGACCCGCTGCCCCGCACCGGAGGTGATGACGTGTCAGGAAGGCTACTGCGCCTGGTGTGTACGGCGACCGTGGCGGCCCACGCCGTTCTCGCAGCCGTGCCCGCGGCGGCCGTACCGGAGCCCGGGGGGAACCGAGGACGGTCGATCGCCGCGTTGCTGACGGACCTTCAGCGGCTGTACCGGGAGGCCGAGAAGGCCACCGAGACCTACAACGCCACCGAGGAGCAGCTGAAGAAGCAGCGCGCCGTGGCCGGGCGGCTGGACACGGAGCTGTCCCGGGCCCGGCTCGCCCTGCACGACAGCCGGGGCGCGGCCGGCCGGCTGGCCCGGCAGCAGTACCAGGGCCGCAGCGACATCTCGCCGTACGTCCGCCTGCTCCTCGCCCGCGATCCGCAGCACGCTCTCGAACAGGGCCATGTGATCGGGCAGCTGGCGCGGGAGCGGGCCAGGACGGTGGAGGAGCTGGCCGGCGACGAGAAGAAGGCCGACGAGCTGGCGCACCGGGCGCGGGCCGCGCTGGACCGGCAACTCGCCCTCGCCGAGCGGCGCAAGAAGGAGCGCGACAAGGTGCGCGAGCGGCTGCACCAGGTGGAGAAGTTGCTCGCCTCGCTCACCGCCGCGCAGCTGGCCGCGGTCGCCGACGTGGAGAACAAGGGGGTCGCCGAGGCGCAGCGGAAGCTGGAGGCCTCCGGCGCGCTCGGCGCCGAGGCCAAGCCGTCCCCGCGGGGCAACCGGGCCGTGCGCTACGCCATGCGGCAGCTGGGGAAGCCGTACGAGTGGGGCGCGGAGGGCCCGAAGCGGTACGACTGCTCCGGGCTGACCTCCAAGGCCTGGGCCCACGCCGGGACCCGCATCCCCCGCACCAGCCAGGAGCAGTGGGCCAAGCTCCCCCGCATCCCGCTGAAGGAACTGCGCCCCGGCGACCTGGTGATCTACTTCCGCGACGCCACGCACGTGGCGATGTACCTGGGCAAGGGCAAGGTCGTCCACGCCCCCCGCACCGGCGAGAAGATCAAGGTCGCCCCGCTGGCGAATCACCCGATCCTGGGCGCGGTAAGACCGGATGAGAGGCGCCCCAAAGGGGCGCGGGGAACTGCGCGAGCAACCACGGACAGCACGCAGCGACCAAAGACCCCGCACCCCAACGGCGACCAGGCCGGCGATGTGAGATAATCCGCGGCCTCCTCCGGAACAACGAAGAAACCACCCATCAGGCCGGGGTGTTCTCTTCGTTCCAGGGCCTGTCCGACGGGTCGCGCCACCGACCCCGCACCCGACAGCACTGTCACCCGAATGGCCCAACATAACGCGCCACCCACATGGGTGAACATCAAGCTGATTAGTGCCCCAACCGAGGCAATCCGTGAAAGGCGAACCAAATGCGTATTCGACGAATTCTCGCCGCCGTCATCGCCACGGCAGCCTTCGCCGGGCTCGGCCTCACAGGCGCCGCCACCGCCACCGCCACCGCCGAACAGGGTGCCCCATCGGTCGTCACCCCGTCTGAGTGCAGGCAGGGCGGCGGAACGCCCGATCTGACGGAAAACCGCTGCAAGGGCGGTACGTACGACGGGGAGCAGATCGACTGAACCCCACAAGGCGCCCCGCAGCAACCCGCCGCGGGGCGCTCCCGCGCGAGCGTAGTCGGCCCCGGTGCGGCCGGGGCCGTCTGTGGGCCGTGCGAGGGCGGCCGACGTCGACCGACAACGACCGAGGACGACGGCCGCAGCCCAGGTCAGAGGGCCGTCAGGCGCCAGCGACCGAGGCCAGGTAGGCGGCGGTCTTCTCCGGCTCGTAGAAGAAGTTCTCGAAGTCCGCCGGATCGTTGAACCCATTGGCGAAACGATCAGCCGCCGGCTGAAGCTGACCGGCCGCGCCGATCAGGTTGAGGATGTGCTCCGGCGGCGGAGCCAGCATGGCGTTCGTCCACTTGGTGACGTGCTGGGCGGTGGCCCAGTAGCGGTCGAACGTCTGCTGCATCCAGGCCTCGTCGAACGGCTTGTCGCCGTGTTCCACGATCGAGGCGAGGTACGAAGCGGCGCACTTGGACGCCGAGTTGGAGCCCTGGCCGGTGATCGGGTCGTTGGCGACCACCACGTCGGCGACCCCGAGCACCAGGCCGCCGCCGGGCAGTCGGCCGATGGGGTTGCGGACGGTCGGGGCGTAGCGGCCGGAGAGGGTGCCGTTCGCGTCGGTCAGTTCGACCTTGGTGGCCCGCGCGTACTCCCACGGCAGGAACTTCTCCATGAGTTCCAGGGTCAGGGAGAGGTGCTCCGCGGGGTCCTTGACGCCGTTGAAGACGTCCAGCGGGCCGCCGGGTATGCCCTCCCAGAACAGGATGTCGGCGCGGCCGGAGGTGGTGTACGTCGGCATCACGAACAGCTCGCCGACGCCGGGCACCAGGTTGCAGCGCACCGCCTCGAACTCCGGGTGCTCCGGGCGCGGGCCGAGGCCGTGCACGTAGGCCACGGCGAGGGCGCGCTGCGGTTCGCTGTACGGGGAGCGCTCGGGGTCGCGGGCGAACATCTGCACGAGCTCGCCCTTGCCCGCCGAGACCAGCACCAGGTCGTACGTACGGGAGAAGTAGTCGAGGTCGCCGACCGCCGCGCCGTGGATGACCAGCTGGCCGCCGCGCTGCGCGAACGTCTCCATCCAGCCGGCCATCTTCACCCGCTGGTCCACCGACTGGGCGTACCCGTCCAGCTTGCCCACCCAGTCGATCGCCCGCTGCGAGGGGCCGGGGTCGAAGGATCCGGGGGCCGCGACCGAGACGCCGAGTCCCTCGATCTTCGGGGCCTGGGACTCCCAGAAGTTCAGCTTCAGATCGCGCTCGTGCTCCAGGGCCGTGTGGAACATGCACTGCGTCGACATGACCCGGCCGGAGCGGATCTCGTCCGCCGTCCGGTTCGACATCAGGGTGACCTCGTACCCCTGCGACTGGAGTCCGAGGGCGAGCTGGAGTCCGGACTGACCGGCTCCGACGACGAGTATCTTCCGCATGCGGGTGGTGACTCCTAGGTCGGTCTACTCGGGTGTTTCGTCGAGCGCGTGGCCGACGAGAGCCAGCAGGGTCTCGATCACGGAGATCCGGCGGCGCGCGTCCATGATCATTACAGGTATGTGCCGGGGGATGGTCAACGCCTCCCGCACGTCCTCGGGCTCGAACAGCTCGCTGCCGTCGAAGTGGTTGACCGCCACGACGTACGGCAGGCCGCAGCTCTCGAAGTAGTCGAGGGCGGGGAAGCAGTCCTTCAGGCGACGGGTGTCGGCCAGCACGACCGCGCCGATCGCGCCGCGCACCAGGTCGTCCCACATGAACCAGAACCGCTGCTGGCCCGGCGTGCCGAACAGGTAGAGCACCAGGTCGTCGTCGAGCGTGATACGGCCGAAGTCCATGGCCACCGTGGTGGTCAGCTTGCCCGGCGTGGCGGTGAGGTCGTCGGTCTCCTCGCTCGCCTCGGTCATCAGCGCCTCGGTCTGCAGCGGCGTGATCTCCGAGACGGAGGTGACCAGCGTGGTCTTGCCGACGCCGAAGCCGCCCGCCACCACGATCTTGGTGGCTATGGGGGCCCGGGTGCGGTCCGTCTGCCAGGACTTCAGGTTCTCGTCGCCTTCGACGAGCGGGTTGACGCCGGGAGCGGCGTCAGAGACGACGGAGTCCACTCAGCACCCTTTCGAGCAGCGCCCGGTTCGGCCGGCCCGTGCCGTGGCCGGTCCCGGTTCCGTACACACGGATCTTTCCCTGGTCCGCGAGATCGCTGAGCAGCACGCGGACCACGCCGAGCGGCATCTGCAGCAGCGCGGCGATCTCGGCCACCGTGCGCATCCGGCGGCACAGTTCGACGATGGCCCGCATCTCCGGCATGACCGTGGACCTGAGGGAACCTCCCCCGCTGCCAATAGCGCGGGCGGTGCCCCCAGTCAGTTCCTTGCGCTCCTCGGGCGCGTCCAGCGCGGCTGTGCTCGCCACGAAGGTCTCCACCAGCAGCACGTGCCCGAAGCGGGTACGGCCACCGGTGAGCGAGTAGGGGCGGACGCGGGCGGGCTTGCGGTCGCCGCCGCGCACCGGGAGCTTCTTCGGCATACCGGGTTTACTGCTCATCGGGCACTCCCCGTCGGTTCGGACTCCAGGGATTTTCGGAGCTCGCTGCGGAGCTCGGGCGTCAGGACGTGGCCGGCGCGGCCGACGAAGAGGGCCATGTGGTAGGCCACCACACTCATGTCGCAGTCCGCGGAGCCGTGCACGCCGAGCAGCGAACCGTCGCTGATCGACATCACGAACAGGCTGCCCTCGTCCATCGCGACCATGGTGTGCTTCACCGGGCCGAACTCCAGCAGCTTGGCGGCGCCGATGGTGAGGCTGCCGATGCCGGAGACGATGGTGGCGAGGTCGGCGGAGGAGCCGCGCGGGCCGGTGGGCCTGCCCTCGCGGGCTTCGCGCGCGGCGGCGTTCCTGCCGGGGTCGGAGGAGAGCAGCAGCAGTCCGTCGGAGGAGACCACCGCGACGGAGAGGATGCCGGGCACCTCCTCGACGAGGTTCGTCAGCAGCCAGTGCAGGTTGCGGGCCTCACTGCTCAGTCCGAAGGTACTGGGCGCGGTCAACTGCTTGCCTCCTCGACGGTGCCCCCCGTGGATTCTTCGGCATGTGCGTGTGCGCGGTCGGTCTCCGCGGCGGCGGCGCGGGTCGTCGCGTCCGGTGCCGGGGTGGACGGTGTCGCGGTCTGGCCGGTGTGCTCGGCGATCTCCGCCTCGACGTCCCGCCGGCCGGCCTCGGCGCCCCGGCGGAAGCCGCCCAGGCGGCGGCGCAGGGCATCGGCGTCAACGGATCCGGTGCGCGGCCGGGGCGCCGACGCGGGCGCGTTGATCTTCGGCGTGCGCTTGGGCAGCCCCTTGTCGGTGACGATCTCGGGCTCGTCCCCCTCGTCGGGGGTGCGCTCGTGGGTGTCGGGGCCGATGGCGTAGGGGTCGGCGGGAGCGGAGGACACCACCGGCTCCGGGGCCGGGGTCGACACGGAGGCCGGGACCGGGGCCTGGTCGGCCGCCCTGTCCCGGGCCTGCTCATCGCCCGGGGCACGCCCGGCGTCCGGACCCTGCTCGGCCGTCCACTCCGACGCACGCCCGGCGTCCGCGGCTTGCGCGGCTATCGGCTCCGGGGCACGCCCGGCGCCCGCACCCTGCTCAGCCGACGATTCCCGGTCCTGGTCGGCATCCGATCCCTGGACCGCCGTCCGCTCCGACGCATGCCCAGCGCCCGGACCCTGCTCGGCCGTCCACTCCGACGCACGCCCGACGCCCGAACCCTGCTCAGCCGTCCACTCGGCCGCACGCCCGGCGTTCGGATCCTGCTCGGCTGACTCCGACGCACGCCCGGCGACCGCACTCGACCCGGCCGACGCGTCCCGGCCCTTCACGGCCGACCTCTCCCGGACCTGCGCGGCCGAGGCCGCCCCGCCCTGGTCAGGCGAAGCCGCCCCGCCCTGTTCGGCAGGTCGCTGCTCGGGTCGCTCGGTGGTCTGGGGAGTGGTGGGCTCGCTCGGCTGTTCCGGGACCAGGAGCTCCATCGTGGTCTCGGCCGGAGACTCCGGGGCGCCCTGCGCGCGGACGGCGCGCTCCGCCAGCGCCACCAGCGGGTCGCCGTTCTCCGAGCGGCCGTGCAGGACGTTGGAGTTGGCCTCCGCGTCCGCGCCGGGCAGCGAGAAGCTGTGCGGGCCCTCGGAGAGGGACGCGGGCGTGGGCGACGGGACGGCGGCCGACGGGGCCTCGGCGAGCAGCGACTCGGGCAGGACCACGACCGCCGCGATGCCGCCCTGCTTCTGCTCACGCAGCTGCACACGCACACCGTGCCGGTGGGCGAGCCGGGCCACGACGTAGAGGCCGAGCCCGAGACCGTCCTCGCCCTCCTGGTCGTACGGCGACTCGGGGTCGAAGTCGGCGAGCCGGGCGTTGAGCCGGGTCATCCGCTCCTCGGTCATGCCGATGCCCTCGTCATGGACGGAGAGCATCACCTCGCCGTTCTCCAGCAGCCAGCCGGAGACCTCGACGGGCACGTCGGGCGGCGAGAACGAGGTGGCGTTCTCCATGAGTTCGGCCAGCAGGTGGGACAGGTCGTCCGCGGCGAACCCGGCGATGTGCGCGTGCGGCGGCAACGCGGTGATCCGGACCCGCTCGTACCGCTCGATCTCGCTGACCGCGGCCCGTACGACGTCGACCATCGGGACCGGGCTCGCGTGCTGCTGGACGTGCTCGGTACCGGCCAGCACCAGGAGGTTCTCGCTGTGCCGGCGCATCACGGTGGCGAAGTGGTCGAGCTTGAAGAGCGTGGCGAGCCGTTCGGGGTCCTGCTCGCGCTCCTCCAGCCCCTCGATGACGCCGAGCTGACGCTCGACCAGGCCGAGGGTGCGCAGCGCGAGGTTGACGAAGGTGCCGCCGATGCTGTCGCGCAGCCGCTCCAGCTGGGCGGCGGAGTCGGCGAGTTCGGCGCGCAGCTCCTCGCGGGCGTCGGCCATCTTCTGCCGCTGGCCGACCAGGTGTTTGCGGTCGCCCTCCAGGGTGGCGATCCGCTCGTGCAGGGCGACGGCGTGCGCGTGCAGGGCATTGACGGAGCGGACGACCTGGGCGAACTCGTCGTTGCGGCCGGTGAACTTGACCGGTTCCTCGGCGGCCGGGTCCTCGGCGGCGGCCAGCCGGGCGGAGCCGAGGCGCAGCACGGCGAGCGGGCGGGTGAGGCCGCGGGCCATGCCGGTGGCGACGCCGACGGCGAGCAGCATCAGGGCGCCGAGGATCGCGATGCGGATCTCCAGCGCGGTGACGTCGTCGTCGCGCAGCTGCTCCAGGGCGGTGGTGCGGCGCTCGTAGAGGGAGGACTCGACGCCGCGCATCAGGTCGATACGGGCGGTCAGGGCGGCGTTCAGCTTGTCGGCGCTGGTGCCGAGGTCCTCGTCGGAGAGGGTGGGCTCGTCGGTGAGGCCGGCGAGGTACTTGTCGGCGGAGTTGACCTCGGGTCCGGTGACCGTGGAGTCGTAGGTGCCGCGGGCGGCCTTGGTGGCCGTGTCGTGGAAGTCGGCGAGCGCGGAGTCGGAGCGCAGCCGGGCCTGCTGGGCGGCGGCGGTGAGGGCGGCACGCTGCTTGCTGTCGGCCTCGGAGGAGACGCTGGTCTCGGTGGGCAGACCGGTGATGGGGTCGTAGACCGTCTGGGTGCTGCTGGGCACGCTGAGGGCGGCCAGGAGCAGGCCCCGGGTGGCGGCGGCCTGCTGGACGGCGGTGTCGAGCTCGGCGAGGGCGTAGGCGCCGGAGCCCGCGCGGGGCGGGAGCTGTTCGGCGAGGTCCTCCGCGAGCCGGTGGAGTTCGGCGATGGCGTCGGAGTAGGCCTCGTGCGCTTCGAGAGCGGTGCTCTGCCCGGTGAGCGCCGCTCTGCGCACGGTCGCGATGCCGTCCAGGTCCGAGCGCAGCCCGGCCGGGGTGTCGGTGTTGGCGCGCAACTCCTCGACCTGCCGGTCGACACGTGCGCTGCGCTGCTCGGAGGGCGCCTTGGACTTGGGCCGGCCGGCCGCGATGTAGGAGGTGACCTCGTCCCGCTCGTCCGCGAGGGAGTGGGCGAGCGTGAGCGCGTCCTGCGTCCGCCCGCTCAGCGTCACCAGTTCCTGGCTGTCACTGAGCTGCCCGGAGGCGTCGATCACGGAGGGGGTGCCCGCACCGGCGATTGCGGCGGCCACGACGGCCACGGCCACGATGAGCCGGTTCCGTACGTGGGTCGGGCGGCCCTTGCCGACAGGGGTGCGCTCCGCGCCCCCCTCGGAGGCCGTCTGCTTGCCTGTGCGCCGAGGCCGCGTCTTCTGCACCGGTGCTCGCATTCCTGACTCGTCTACCCATGGGCCCGGGTGACGCCCCGTCAACTGGTGTGCACACCACCCGGTACGTACGGTCCCCGACCCTCCCAGTGCCGGTGGTCAGTCTTCGCACATCACCCGACCGGCCACCCGAAGGAGTGAACATCGGAGGGGAGTTGGCGGGCAAGTTCCTGCGTCGGTTGTGGCGGCCTGAGGCGGCGGGCCGGTTGGACGTCGGCGGCGGGCTTTGGCAGTATTCGCCGCCACGCCTTCCCGGAGTCTTCCATTCCGACCCAAATCCGGCGGCTGACCTGCGGCGGTACGGCGATTCGGCGACCGTTGCCACCCTTTCGCGGACGCTGTGAAGGGCTCGTGCAGACTGGCCCGATGCGCACGGAACTTGTTTCCCGGCCGGGTGACCCGGCCCGCCCCAACGAGGACTTCGCCAGTGTCGGACTACCCGCCTGCGGACAGGGCGGTTCCCTCGTGGTGCTGGACGGAGTGACCCCGCCGAGGGGCGGCACCGGCTGTCTGCATTCCGTTCACTGGTACACCGCCCGCCTGGGCGGGGCCCTGACCGAACTGACCGTTTCGCTCCCGGATGTTCCTCTGTCCGACGCCCTGGCCCGCGCCATCGCGCGTACTGCTGAGGCACACCGGGAAACCTGTGACCTTTCTCACCCACGAACCCCACAGGCAACCGTGGTCCTCGCCCGCTGGTCGCGGGAGACCGTCGAGCACCTGATCCTCTCCGACTCGGCCCTCCTGGTGGAGTCCCCCGACGGCCTGGTCACGCCCTACCTGGACGACCGCCTGGCCCGGCTCCCCCGGGCGACCCTGGCCACCGACGCCCTGATCGACGCCACGGTCCGCAACAAGGAGGGCGGCTTCTTCACGGCGGCCGCGGATCCCTCGGTGGCCGAGCGGGCGGTCACCGGGGTGCTGCCGCGCGACCAGGTGCGTGCCCTGGCCGCGCTCACGGACGGCGCGACCCGGTGGACGGAGAAGTTCCGGGAGGGCGACTGGGCGGACCTGTTCACCATCGTGCGCAAAAAGGGCGTGGAGGCGCTGGTCGACCGGATACGGGCACTGGAGGCCGCCGACCGCGAGGAGCGGACGTATCTGGGCCGCAGCAAGACCCACGACGACGCGACGGCCGTGTACGTGGAACTCTGAGCCGGCGTGCGCTACTTCTCCATCCCGGAGTTCAGCTGGTGCAGCAGCCGGGCGAGTTCGGCCACCTCGCGGCGGTCCCAGTGGGCGAGCTTGCTGACGTAACGGGCGCGGCGGGCCTCCCGGACCCGCTGCACCCGGGTCCGTCCCTCCTCGGTCAGGTGCACCAGCCAGGCGCGGCCGTCCGCCGGATCGGGTTCCCGGGCCACCAGGCCCAGCTCCTCCAGGGCACGCAGCTGACGGGACATGGTGGCCTTGCCGACGCCGATGTAGGCGGCGAGTTCGGTGGCCCGCTGTCGGCCGCACTCGTCCAGGCGTACGAGCAGTCCGTACGCCGCCGACTCCAGGTCGGGGTGGACCGCGCGGGCCATCTCGCCCTGGTTCGCGCGGGCCCGCCGCAGGAACACCGTCAGCTCGCGCTCCAGCGCCAGGAACTCCTGGTCCACACCACTTCGAGACAGGTCCGCTTCGTCTCGATGTCTGTCGCCGTTTCCGCCCTCGTGCACGTCAGCACCCTGATCCATTTTCCCGGTGGTGAAAGTTGTCGCCAACGGCGGTCATCACCGCAGCTCCGCCAGTATTTCGCAGGCGTAGACCAACGGCAGCCTCCGGACCCCCTTCCCACGGGCACCAACCGGCATGCCCACGCCAGCCGGTCCGGACGGACACAGCGCTGCCCCGCCGGTCCAGGGACGGCGGGGCAGCGAGTCGGCGCGGCTCAGTGGTGCTTGTCCTTCCAGTCGCGGTCGTGCTTGTCCTTCCAGTGGTCGTGGTGGTCGTGGACCTTGACCCACTTGCAGTGCTTGTGCCAGTGCCCGTGCTTGTGGTGCTTGTGATACCAGCAGTGCTTTTCCCAGTGCCCATGGCCACTGTGCTGGGCGGCCGTGCTCACGGTCGGCGCTTCGGGCATCGGGGACGCCGAGGCCGCGCCCGCCGAGAAGAACATCCCTCCGGCGGCCACCGCACCCGAGGCCACGATCGTCGCGACCCGGATTCCGCGCCTCTGACGGGATTCCTGCTTGGTTACCTTGGTGCCGATCACGGGTTTCTCCTATCTCCGAGGGCTTTCGCGTGGTCCGGTGTTTCCGGTGAGGCCCGCACTTCAAGTAGGCCGAAACACGACAGAAGAGTCATGTTCCGAAGATTCGTGACTTGACACCGCACGGAGTAGGGGCTATGGGCTACGCACTCATGGAGAAGGCCCGGGCCTCCCTCACGGGACCCGGGCTTTCCCTTCTTCCGGACGCGTCCGTCACGCCGCGACCGGAACCTCCGGCGCCACGCCGTTGGTGGCCGGCGACAGCGCCAGCTGCAGGACCTGGCGGACGTCGGTGACGGCGTGGACGTCGAGCTTGTCCAGCACCTCCGCCGGGACGTCGTCCAGGTCGGGCTCGTTGCGCTTGGGGATGATCACGGTGGTGACGCCCGCCCGGTGCGCGGCGAGCAGCTTCTGCTTCACCCCGCCGATGGGCAGCACCCGGCCGGTCAGCGAGACCTCACCGGTCATCGCCACGTCCGTGCGGACCAGGCGACCGGAGAGCAGCGAGGCCAGCGCGGTCGTCATGGTGATGCCCGCGCTCGGCCCGTCCTTCGGCACCGCGCCCGCCGGGAAGTGGATGTGCACACCCCGGTCCTTCAGGTCGGCGACCGGCAGCTCCAGCTCGGCGCCGTGGCTGCGCAGGAAGGACAGGGCGATCTGCGCGCTCTCCTTCATCACGTCGCCCAGCTGACCCGTCAGCGTCAGACCCGCCGCGCCCGTCTCCGGGTCGGCCAGCGACGCCTCGACGTACAGCACGTCACCGCCGGCGCCGGTGACCGCGAGGCCGGTCGCCACGCCCGGCACGGACGTGCGCCGCTCCGCCGGGTCCTGGGCGGACTCGGGCACATGGTGCGGCCTGCCGATGAGACCGCGCAGGTCGGCGTCCGTGACGGTGAACGGCAGCTTCCGCTCGCCCAGTTCGTGCTGGGCGGCCACCTTGCGCAGCAGCCGGGCGACGGACCGCTCCAGGTTGCGCACGCCCGCCTCGCGCGTGTACTCGCCGGCCAGCTTGCGCAGCGCGCTCTCGTCGAGGGTCACCTCGTCCTTCTCCAGCCCGGCGCGCTCCAGCTGACGCGGCAGCAGGTGGTCGCGGGCGATGACGACCTTCTCGTCCTCGGTGTAGCCGTCGAGGCGGACCAGCTCCATACGGTCGAGCAGGGCCTCCGGGATGGCCTCCAGCACGTTGGCGGTGGCGAGGAAGACGACGTCGGACAGGTCGAGTTCGACTTCGAGGTAGTGGTCACGGAAGGTGTGGTTCTGCGCGGGGTCCAGGACCTCCAGCAGGGCCGCGGCCGGGTCGCCCCGGAAGTCCGACCCCACCTTGTCGATCTCGTCGAGCAGCACGACCGGGTTCATCGACCCGGCCTCCTTGATGGCGCGGACGACACGACCGGGCAGCGCGCCGACGTACGTACGCCGGTGGCCACGGATCTCGGCCTCGTCGCGCACGCCCCCCAGGGCGACGCGTACGAACTTCCGCCCCATGGCGTGCGCCACGGACTCGCCGAGCGACGTCTTGCCGACACCGGGCGGCCCGACCAGGGCGAGTACGGCACCTCCGCGCCGCCCGCCGACGACCCCGAGCCCCCGCTCGGCACGCCGCTTGCGCACCGCCAGGTACTCGGTGATCCGCTCCTTCACGTCCTCCAGCCCGGCGTGCTCGGCGTCCAGCACGGCCTTCGCGCCCTGGATGTCGTACGCGTCCTCGGTCCGCTCGTTCCACGGCAGTTCGAGCACGGTGTCGAGCCAGGTGCGGATCCACGACCCCTCGGGCGACTGGTCGGAGGACCGCTCCAGCTTGTCGACCTCCTTGAGCGCGGCCTCGCGCACCTTCTCGGGCAGATCGGCGGCCTCGACCCGGGCGCGGTAGTCGTCCGACTCCTCGCCGTCCTGCTCGCCGTTCAGCTCGCGCAGTTCCTTGCGTACGGCCTCCAGTTGCCGCCGCAGCAGGAACTCCCGCTGCTGCTTGTCGACGCCCTCCTGGACGTCCTTGGCGATGGTCTCGGCGACGTCCTGCTCGGCGAGGTGGTCGCGCAGTTGCTGCGTGGCGAGCTTGAGGCGGGCGACCGGGTCATCCGTCTCCAGCAGCTCGATCTTCTGGTCGAGGGTCAGGAAGGGCGAGTAGCCCGAGTTGTCGGCGAGGGCGGAGACGTCGTCGATGGCCTGCACCCGGTCGACGACCTGCCAGGCGCCGCGCTTCTTCAGCCAGGCGGTGGCGAGCGCCTTGTACTCCTTGACCAACTCGGCGACATGCCCGGGCAACGGCTCCGGCACGCTCTCGTCGACGCGGGTCCCCTCGACCCACAGCGCCGCACCCGGCCCGGTCGTCCCGGCGCCGATCCGCACCCGGCCCCGGCCCCGGATCAGCGCGCCCGGGTCACCGTCGGCGAGCCGCCCGACCTGCTCGACCGTACCGAGCACACCCGTGCTCGCGTAGGTACCGTCAATACGCGGCACCAGCAGCACCTTGGGCTTTCCCGGCGCGGATCGGGCGGCGGCCTGGGCGGCCTCCACCGCGGCCCGGACATCTGCGTCGCTCAGATCGAGCGGAACCACCATCCCGGGCAGGACGACCTCGCCGTCGAGCGGCAGCACGGGCAGGGTGAGCGGAGTGGACGTCGAAGCCATGATCTCCCCTTCGGCAGTCAAGTTGAGCTATGCCGACTCAATGCTTGGGCGTGGCGCATTGTTCCCCGGGGTGTGTTCGCTGGGAGCGATCAGGGGGAGGGAGAGGTGCCCGGCCGGTGCTCGGGGTCCGAGTAGTCGGGGCTGCTGAAGCGTGGCTCGGAGTAGCCGAGGTGGGGGATACGGCTGGTCGGTGCCGGATCCTCCACAGCCGCCCGCAGGAAGGGCAGGATGCCGCGTTCCAGCAGGGCGTGACGCCAGGCTTCCCTGGCCCTGGCCACCTCGCCGCCGAGTTCGTCGGGTTCGGAGGACGAGGACTGGTTGCGCAGTGCGGAGCCCACCAGCCCGACGACGGCGGCCAGGATCGAGGCGGCGGTCACGGCGCCGAACACCCACCCCGTGACGATCAGGTGCTCGGCGATGCCGGGGTCGGGGTCGAACAGCTTCAGCAGGTACCCGCCGAGCAGGAAGATCGCCGCGGCCGCTCCGGCCAGTACCGGTCCCAGCACCGCGACGACGGCCATCACACCCACGCCGGCGCTGTCTGAGACGGACGCCTGGCCGACCGGGGCGCCGACTGGCGCCGGACGGCGCAGTTCCTCCCGGACGCCCACGTAGTGCTGGTACTCGGTCGCCGCAGCAGCCGTGATCAGTGCGGTGGCGTTGAGCGCCATGGTGCGCAGCTGTTCGGGGTTGAGCCGCTGCCCCACGGCGGCCAGTTCCGGGCGATGATGCGCGGAGCTCAGCGCCTCGTCGAGGAGCCGCTCGTACTCCGCGCGGTCTTCGGTGAGCAGATGCTGGGGAACTGTTCTCGTCCCCGCCGGGGCGAGGCCAACCGCCTTGTACGGCGCGGGCGTCGGCCTCGGAGCTGCGTCCGGCTCGGGTGCGGGCGCCGGAACGGACGCGGCCGACTCGGTCGCGCTCACCGCCGAAACGGGGGCGTCCCGCCGGGCGCCCGACCCCACCCGCACCCCCAGTACTGCGGCCAACACCCGCCGCCCGAAGGGCAGACGACGCCGCGCCGCGATCTCCGCGGGTGCGCGCCCCGCACGCTCGACGCCGAGCAGCGACGCGGAGACCCGGCGGCCGAAGGAGGACCGGTCGGTCATGGCGCCCCCTCCTCACCCGCGGCCTGCCCGTGCGGCAGCGACGACGTACCCCGACCGCCCCGGATCGACCCGCGGCCCGTTCCGCCCGCCGAATCGACGGGCCGACCGTTCGGCTGCGGCTCAGCGGCCTCGGGCTCCGCCCGCACAGCGGCAGGACGCACGCACGGCAGCGACTCAGCAGCCTCGCCATCCGCCCGCACAGCGGCAGGACGCACGCACGGCAGCGACTCAGCGGCCTCGCCGTCCGCCCGCACGGCGGCAGGACGGACGTACGGCGAGGTCGGGGAAGGCTGGGCGGGCAGGGACACTCCGCCGCCCGTGACGTCGGGCGCGGCCGGGGCGCCGTAATCACCGCCTTCCAGCGGCGACACCGCTGGGACCGCTGGGACCGGCGACACCGGTGGCACCGGCTGCGTGGCGGACTCGGCGGCACCCGCCCCCTGCCCCACCGCCTCACTCACCGACTGGATCCGCGCGAGCTGCGTCAGGATCACGGGCGCCGAGATACCCACCACGATGGCCGCGTACGGCCCACTGATCTGCCCGGTCACACCGAACAGCACCGCCACGGCGGCCCCCATCGCGCTGTGCACCACGGCGGCGGTCAGATCGACGGCCGGATCGAAGTAGTCCAGAAACCGAGGAGCCACCGGCGGCTCCTGCCCCACCGCCTGCGGCTCCCCCCGCTCCAGAGACTGGCCCTGCCCCGGCTGCCGATGCCGACTACGCGCCGAACGCCAGTTCAGGAACTGGATATAGAGGTCGAGGGCCCCACGCGTCGCACCCCCCACCGCTCCCAGCAGGATCAGCATCGGCACGTCCACAGGGCCCCCGGATCACGGACGGTGGGTTCCCTTCCCCTGGAACCCACGGCACACATCACGAGCGTAGGGCGGCCGGGCAGTGCGAGGAAGGCACTTCGGAATCACCGGAGCCGGCCCGCGCCCGACATCGGATCACCGGCGGCCGCAGCAGTCCGTTCCACGTCGAGGCGCCCCCTCCGTCACCCCGCCCTTCGCCCACTCCGCCATTAACCCCTCGTCAACGAAGTCTCCTCAATTCCGTCAATATTCCGTCAGAGAAGTGCCAGGATGGGCTGATGCCCACCACCTACGACACCCCCGAAGTCCTGGACCGTCGTGAGGGCCCGCACGGCGAGGTCGTGCTGCGGCGGCACGGGGCGTTGCTGCAGATCATCGCCAACGGCTGCTTCCTGATGGACACCTCCGACGGACGCTCGGAACGGCTCCTGGTCGACGCGGCGCTCGCCGCCCTCGACGACCGCCCCGACCCGCACGTACTCATCGGCGGACTCGGCGTCGGATTCTCGCTCGCACATGCCTGCGGCAACCCTCGCTGGGGCCGGATCACGGTGGTCGAGCGGGAGCGCGCGGTCATTGACTGGCACCGCGCCGGACCCCTTTCCGCGGTGTCCGGCAATGCGCTCACCGACCCTCGTACGCGGATCGTCGAAGCGGATCTGATCGATTACGTCAATGAGACTTCCGCCACGTTCGACGCGCTGTGCCTGGACATCGACAACGGGCCCGACTGGACCGTCACGGAAGCCAACGCGGGGCTGTACTCGAAGGCCGGACTCGCAGGCTGCGCACGGGTGTTGAGGCCCGGCGGGGTACTCGCCGTATGGTCGGCGAA
The DNA here is from genome assembly GCF_015712165.1 of Streptomyces spinoverrucosus. Lineage (NCBI taxonomy): Bacteria > Bacillati > Actinomycetota > Actinomycetes > Kitasatosporales > Streptomycetaceae > Streptomyces > Streptomyces spinoverrucosus. Next base: position 2,713,033 of record NZ_JADPZX010000001.1, read on the forward strand.
ACCCTCCCCGGAATTTGAAGGAACCTTGTGGAATGCCGGTTTCCGGCATGTGCGTACCGAAGAGATCCCGGTTGCCCGGGGCGTTCCCGACGTCGTGCACCTCGGCGTACGACCTGAATAGCCGAGCTGCGGTGACTCCCCGTACTCTGCTGCCCTGACGCCGATCATTCAAGCGTCAAGCGCAGTCATGGGATCACCCCACGGATTCCGGAAAGCACACTTCAGGGGCGGGCGATGGAGCAAACACACACCTCCCACAACGGCACGGCGGCTGCCACCCCGGGCGCACAGCGCCGGGTTCTGGTGGTGGAGGACGACCCGACGATCGTCGACGCCATCGCGGCCCGCCTGCGCGCCGAGGGATTTCTCGTGCAGACGGCCACCGACGGCCCGGCCGCCGTCGACACCGCCGAGGCCTGGCAGCCCGATCTGCTGATCCTCGACATCATGCTGCCGGGCTTCGACGGCCTGGAGGTCTGCCGGCGCGTGCAGGCCGCGCGGCCGGTGCCGGTGCTGATGCTCACCGCGCGCGACGACGAGACCGACATGCTGGTGGGACTCGGCGTCGGCGCCGACGACTACATGACGAAGCCTTTCTCCATGCGTGAGCTGGCCGCACGCGTGCACGTGCTGCTGCGCCGGGTGGAGCGGGCCGCGCTGGCCGCCGCGACGCCGCGCAGCGGCATCATGCGACTCGGCGAACTGGAGATCGACCACGCGCAGCGCCGGGTGCGGGTGCGCAGCGAGGACGTCCACCTCACCCCCACCGAGTTCGACCTCCTCGTGTGCCTGGCGAACACCCCGCGCGCGGTGCTCTCGCGCGAGCAGCTGCTGGCGGAGGTGTGGGACTGGGCGGACGCCTCCGGCACCCGGACCGTCGACAGCCACATCAAGGCGCTGCGCCGGAAGATCGGCGCCGAGCGGATCCGCACGGTGCACGGCGTGGGCTACGCGCTGGAGACGCCGACGCCATGAGCGAAGGGCGGTCGGCCGCACGGAGGAGCCCCGGGGAGCCCTGGGGCGGCGTACGCCCGTTCTCGATCAAGACCAAGCTGGGCGCGCTGGTCGTGATCTCGGTGCTGATCACCACCGGTCTGATGATGATCGCCATGCGCACCGAGACCGAGCTGCGCTTCATCACGGTCTTCTCGATGATCGCCACACTGCTGATAACGCAGTTCGTGGCGCATTCGCTCACCGCGCCGCTGGACGAGATGAACGCGGTGGCCCGCTCGATCTCGCACGGCGACTACACGCGCCGGGTGCGGGAGAACCGCTGGGACGAGTTGGGCGACCTGGCCGTCACCATCAACCGCATGGCCGACGACCTGGAGGCCCAGGACCGCCAGCGCAAGGAGCTGGTCGCCAACGTCTCGCACGAGCTGCGCACCCCGATCGCGGGCCTGCGCGCCGTGCTGGAGAACATCGTGGACGGCGTCACGGAGGCCGACCCCGAGACCATGCGCACGGCCCTGCAGCAGACCGAGCGGCTGGGGCGGCTGGTGGAGACACTGCTCGACCTGTCCCGCCTGGACAACGGCGTCGTACCGCTGAAGCAGCGGCGGTTCGAGGTGTGGCCGTATCTGTCCGGGGTGCTCAAGGAGGCCAACATGGTCACCTCCGCGCGCGCGGGCATCGCCTCCGGCTCCGGCAGCCACACCCGCACGGACGTCCATCTGCACCTCGACGTCTCCCCGCCGGAGCTGACCGCGCACGCCGACCCGGAGCGGATCCACCAGGTCGTCGCCAACCTGATCGACAACGCGGTCAAGCACAGCCCGCCGCACGGCCGCGTGACGGTCAAGGCGCGGCGCGGGACGCTGCCGGAGTCGCTGGAGCTGGAGGTCCTGGACGAGGGCCCGGGCATTCCGCGCTCGGAGTGGCACCGGGTCTTCGAGCGCTTCAACCGGGGTGCGGTCAGCCGGCCGCACGGCCCCGGCAGCGACGGCGGCACCGGCCTCGGTCTGGCGATCGCCCGCTGGGCGGTGGATCTGCACGGCGGCAGGATCGGGGTGGCCGAATCCGAGCGGGGTTGCCGGATTCTCATCACCCTTCCGGGCCTGCCTTCTGTGCCAAGTTGACGTAAAGTTCGAAGCGGAGCCACAAGATCCACGGGCGTCCGCACAGACGGACACGTGTGATCAGGCAGAGGCCTGCGCCTCCTGCGCGCCGGGCCGAGTTCGCCGCACCCCTTCTGCAACGGAACCACGCTTGTTTCCCGCCATTTCAAGCCCCGAAACACACGTTCCGATGTGACTTACGCGACGATGAACGGGCCCGGTCTCACCTTCTTGGTCATGGAGGCGTAGCCTTAATTCCCGCTGTCCATCACCTTGTGAAGCGGAAGAGGGCGGTTGCCGCCGTGTCGCCACAGTCCCCCAGTAACGCATCGAGTGTCTCGACCGACGCAGACCAAGCGGGCAAGAATCCCGCAGCCGCGTTCGGTCCGAACGAGTGGCTCGTCGACGAGATCTATCAGCAGTACCTCCAGGACCCGAATTCGGTAGACCGCGCCTGGTGGGACTTCTTCGCCGACTACAAGCCCGGCGCGGCTGCCACCCCGGCGCCGGCGGGTACCGCGGCCGCGGGGGCCGCGGAGACCACCAGCACGGCTCAGGCGCCCGCCCAGGCCGCTCCGGCGGCCCCGGCCGCACCCGCGGCCCCGAAGCCCGTCGCGGCCGCTCCTGCCCCGGCTCAGGCCCCTGCGCAGCCCAAGGCCCCGGCCCCGGCCGCCGCCAAGCCGCAGCCGAAGCCCAAGGCCGCCGCCGAGCCGGCCGCCGCGGCCCCGGACGGCCCCGAGCTGGTCACGCTGCGCGGCCCCGCCGCCGCGGTCGCGAAGAACATGAACGCCTCGCTGGAGCTGCCGACCGCCACGTCGGTCCGCGCGGTCCCGGTGAAGCTGCTCTTCGACAACCGCATCGTCATCAACAACCACCTCAAGCGGGCCCGGGGCGGGAAGATCTCCTTCACGCACCTGATCGGCTACGCGATGGTGCAGGCCATCAAGGCCATGCCGTCGATGAACTGGTCGTTCGGCCAGCAGGACGGCAAGCCGACCCTGGTCAAGCCGCCGCACGTCAACCTCGGCCTCGCCATCGACCTGGTCAAGCCGAACGGCGACCGCCAGCTGGTCGTCGCGGCGATCAAGAAGGCCGAGACGCTGAACTTCTTCGAGTTCTGGCAGGCCTACGAGGACATCGTCCGCCGCGCCCGCGACGGCAAGCTGACGATGGACGACTTCTCCGGGGTCACGGTCTCCCTGACCAACCCGGGCGGCCTCGGCACGGTCCACTCGGTCCCGCGCCTGATGCCCGGCCAGTCCGTGATCATGGGCGTCGGTTCCATGGACTACCCGGCGGAGTTCCAGGGCACCTCCCAGGACACCCTGAACAAGCTCGGCATCTCGAAGGTCATGACGCTCACCTCGACGTATGACCACCGGGTGATCCAGGGCGCCGCGTCCGGCGAGTTCCTCCGCCAGGTCGCCAACCTGCTCCTCGGCGAGAACGGCTTCTACGACGACATCTTCGAGGCGCTGCGCATCCCCTACGAGCCGGTCCGCTGGCTCAAGGACATCGACGCCAGCCACGACGACGACGTCACCAAGGCCGCCCGCGTCTTCGAGCTGATCCACTCCTACCGGGTCCGCGGCCACGTCATGGCCGACACCGACCCGCTGGAGTACCAGCAGCGCAAGCACCCCGACCTGGACATCACCGAGCACGGGCTCACCCTGTGGGACCTGGAGCGCGAGTTCGCCGTCGGCGGCTTCGCCGGCAAGTCGATGATGAAGCTGCGCGACATCCTCGGCGTGCTGCGTGACTCGTACTGCCGCACCACCGGCATCGAGTTCATGCACATCCAGGACCCGAAGCAGCGCAAGTGGATCCAGGACCGCGTGGAGCGCCCGCACGCCAAGCCGGAGCGCGAGGAGCAGCTGCGCGTCCTGCGCCGCCTGAACGCGGCGGAGGCCTTCGAGACGTTCCTGCAGACGAAGTACGTCGGCCAGAAGCGCTTCTCGCTGGAGGGCGGCGAGTCCGTCATCCCGCTGCTGGACGCGGTCCTCGACTCCGCTGCCGAGTCCCGCCTGGACGAGGTCGTCATCGGCATGGCCCACCGCGGCCGCCTCAACGTCCTGGCCAACATCGTCGGCAAGTCGTACGCGCAGATCTTCCGCGAGTTCGAGGGCAACCTCGACCCGAAGTCGATGCACGGCTCGGGCGACGTGAAGTACCACCTGGGCGCCGAGGGCACCTTCACCGGCCTGGACGGCGAGCAGATCAAGGTCAGCCTGGTCGCGAACCCCTCGCACCTGGAGGCCGTCGACCCGGTCCTGGAGGGCGTCGCGCGCGCCAAGCAGGACATCATCAACAAGGGCGGTACGGACTTCACGGTCCTGCCGGTGGCGATCCACGGCGACGCGGCCTTCGCGGGCCAGGGCGTGGTGGCCGAGACCCTGAACATGTCGCAGCTGCGCGGCTACCGCACCGGCGGCACGGTCCACATCGTCATCAACAACCAGGTCGGCTTCACCGCGGCCCCCGAGTCCTCGCGTTCGTCGATGTACGCGACGGACGTGGCCCGCATGATCGAGGCCCCGATCTTCCACGTGAACGGCGACGACCCCGAGGCCGTCGTCCGCGTCGCACGCCTGGCCTTCGAGTTCCGCCAGGCGTTCAACAAGGACGTGGTGATCGACCTCATCTGCTACCGCCGCCGCGGTCACAACGAGTCGGACAACCCGGCCTTCACCCAGCCGCTGATGTACGACCTGATCGACAAGAAGCGCTCGGTGCGCAAGCTGTACACCGAGTCCCTGATCGGTCGCGGCGACATCACCCTGGAAGAGGCCGAGCAGGCTCTGCAGGACTACCAGGGCCAGCTGGAGAAGGTCTTCACCGAGGTCCGCGAGGCCACCTCGCAGCCGGCGGCGGTCGAGACGCCGGACGCGCAGGCCGAGTTCCCGGTCGCCGTGAGCACCGCGGTCTCCACGGAGATCGTCAAGCGGATCGCCGAGTCCCAGGTCAACATCCCCGACCACATCACCGTCCACCCGCGTCTGCTGCCGCAGCTGCAGCGCCGGGCGTCGATGGTCGAGGACGGCACGATCGACTGGGGCATGGGCGAGACCCTCGCCTTCGGCTCGCTGCTCCTGGAGGGCGTCCCGGTCCGGCTCGCGGGCCAGGACTCCCAGCGCGGCACCTTCGGCCAGCGGCACGCGGTCATCATCGACCGCAGCACCGGCGAGGAGTACACGCCGCTGCAGTACCTGTCGGAGGACCAGGCGCGCCTGAACGTCTACAACTCCCTGCTGTCCGAGTACGCGGCGATGGGCTTCGAGTACGGCTACTCGCTGGCCCGGCCGGACGCGCTCGTGCTGTGGGAGGCGCAGTTCGGCGACTTCGTCAACGGCGCGCAGACGGTCGTGGACGAGTTCATCTCGTCGGCCGAGCAGAAGTGGGGCCAGACGTCCGGCGTCACCCTGCTCCTGCCGCACGGCTACGAGGGCCAGGGGCCGGACCACTCCTCCGCCCGCCCGGAGCGCTTCCTGCAGCTCTGCGCCCAGAACAACATGACGGTCGCGATGCCCACGTCGCCGTCGAACTACTTCCACCTCCTGCGGTGGCAGGTGCACAACCCGCACCACAAGCCGCTGGTCGTCTTCACCCCGAAGTCGATGCTGCGCCTGAAGGCGGCGGCCTCGAAGGCGGACGAGTTCACCACGGGCGGCTTCCGTCCCGTCATCGGCGACGCGTCGGTGGACCCGGCGGCGGTGAAGAAGGTCGTCTTCTGCGCGGGCAAGGTCTACTACGACCTGGAGGCCGAGCGTCAGAAGCGCGGCGTGACGGACACGGCGATCATCCGCATCGAGCGCCTGTACCCGCTGCCGGGTACCGAGCTCCAGGCGGAGATCAAGAAGTACCCGAACGCCGAGAAGTACCTGTGGGCCCAGGAGGAGCCGGCGAACCAGGGTGCCTGGCCGTTCATCGCGCTCAACCTGATCGACCACCTGGACCTGGCGGTCGGCGCGGACGTCCCGCACGGCGAGCGCCTGCGCCGCATCTCGCGTCCGCACGGCTCGTCCCCCGCCGTGGGCTCCGCGAAGCGGCACCAGGCGGAGCAGGAGCAGCTGGTGCGAGAGGTGTTCGAGGCGTGAGCCGCTGAGCATCGGCTCGCCCCATGGGTCGGCCCCATCGCCTCGGTGAGGTGGTGGGGCCGACCCATGGGGCGACCACGGCGAGCACCTCGCCGCCTGCCGTCCCGAGCCATCCCGTGCGGGCCACGCTCCGGCCACGCATAACCTGGAGAGGTACGACCAGAGGCCCCAGGCCCAGCCCCAGGAGAGCATCCGTGTACTTCACCGACCGAGGCATCGAAGAGCTGGAGAAGCGGCGCGGCGAGGAGGAGGTCACCTTCGAGTGGCTCGCCGAGCAACTGCGCACATTCGTCGATCTGAATCCGGACTTCGAGGTGCCGGTGGAGCGGTTGGCGACGTGGCTGGCGCGGCTGGACGACGAGGACGAGGAGTAAAACGCGGAGCAGGGTGACGGGATACCTTTGGGTGCCCCGGTGCGGGTTGTGGGCGCCTTCGGGCGCCCTTTGTGCGTCGTCGTCCTGTGATCCAGCCGGGGCTGCGGCGGTGCCACCGGGTGGTGAGCGGGAGGCCCATCGCCACCTGAGCGGGGACGGCGGTGCCGGGGCTCGGTCACCGAAATGAGTGTCTTGACTTTCGACGGTCACGATATATCGTGAATCACGTAAGACGCGATATGGCGTGTCGAGGAGGTCCCCACCATGTCGGAATGGTCCGTCGCCGAGCCGAGCAAGTTCACGTTCGAGGAGCCCGTGAGCGAGCTCCACGTACGCATCGTCAATGGAACGGTGAACGTGGTGGGCACCGATGAGGGTTCCGCCCGCCTGGAGGTCGGCGAGATCGAGGGACCACCCCTGATCGTCACCCAGCAGGGCGGCACGCTCACGGTGGCCTACGAGGACCTGCCCTGGAAGGGCTTCCTGAAGTGGCTCGACCGCAAGGGCTGGCGCCGCAGCGCAGTGGTGTCGCTGGCGGTCCCGGTGCATACGAGGGTGGAGGTCGGCGTCGTCAGCGCCGCCGCCGTGGTCTCCGGGATCGAGGGGCGCGCGGAGGTCAAGGGCGTCTCCGGTGACACCACGCTCGTCGGACTCGCGGGCCCGGTCCGCGCGGACACCGTCTCCGGGAGCGTGGAGGCCCAGGCCCTGAGCGGCGACCTGCGCTTCAACTCCGTCTCCGGTGACCTGACCGTCGTCGAGGGCGCGGGCTCCTCGGTCAAGGCCGACTCGGTCAGCGGCTCCATGATCGTCGACCTGGACCCGACGGGCAGCCCCACCGACGTCAGTCTGACCAGCGTCTCGGGTGAGATCGCCATCCGGCTGCCGCATCCGGCGGACGCGGAGGTGGAGGCCAACACCGCGAGCGGGGCCGTCTCCAACGCCTTCGAAGACCTCCGCGTTACCGGCCAGTGGGGCGCCAAGCGCATCACCGGCCGCCTCGGCGCGGGCAACGGCCGGCTGAAGGCCACGACCGTCTCCGGCTCGATCGCCCTGCTGCGCCGCCCGCCCGTGGAGGACGACGGCCCGTGGGCCGACCCGGCGGACGAACCGCGCGATGCCTCGGGGGACAATTCGGATTCCGGTCCGGGCGAGGGTGCGACGCCGACCAGCGCCCCGGCCGATGGCACGACCGACAAGAAGGTGCTCTGACATGCCCCCCGTCTTCGCTCACGGCCGCCTCCGTCTCTACCTGCTGAAACTGCTCGACGAGGCCCCGCGACACGGCTACGAGGTGATCCGCCTCCTTGAGGAACGCTTCCAGGGGCTGTACGCGCCGTCGGCCGGTACCGTCTACCCGCGCCTGGCCAAGCTGGAGGCCGAGGGCCTGGTCACCCACACCACCGAGGGCGGCCGCAAGGTGTACGCCATCACGGACGCCGGACGCGCCGAGCTGGCCGACCGCAGCGGTGAACTGGCCGACCTGGAAATGGAGATCCGCGAGTCGGTGGCGGAGCTGGCCGCCGAGATCCGCGCCGATGTGCGGGGCGCCGCCGGCGATCTGCGGCGCGAGATGCGGGCGGCGATGAGTGAGGCCCGCAAGGGCGGCGCGGTGAACGGTGACGCCGGGGACTTCTCCGAGTACACCGACAAGGAGGCCTGGCGCGCCGCGAAGGAGGAGATGCGGCGGGCCAAACAGGAGTGGAAGGAGCAGGCGCGGCGCGCCAAGGACGAGAGCCGTCGGGCCCGCGACGAGGCCCAGCGGGCGCGGCGCCAGGCCAAGGAGGCGCAGGAGCGGGCCCGGGCGCAGGCGCAGGAGGAGATGCAGCGCATCGCCCAGCGGGTTCAGGAGCAGGTGCAGGACCACTTCGCGCGGGGCGACTGGCCGACGGGGGTGCGCGAGGGTCTGACTGAACTCGCCAAGGAGTTCGGCGAGTTCGGGAAGGACTTCGGCAAGGAGTTCGGCAAGGACTTCGGTTTCGGGCGCGGCGGGGCGGCAAAGCCGACGTCGGCACCGGAGTACACGACAACCCCGGAGGACTTCCCGGCCGACTACGAGCCGGCCTGGTCCCACGACGACTCCTCCACCGGCGACCCGGCCCGCGACCTGGACCGCCTCCTCGACCGCTTCCGCGACGACATCCGCGACGCGGCCCGCGACCACGGGGTGACGTCAGATCAACTCCGCGACGCCCGACGCCATTTGTCATCAGCGGCTGCACACATCGGGGCGCTGCTGCGGACACCGAAGGGGTAGGCGCCGGGGGCCGGGGCCTCGCCAGACGGCACCCTCATCCGCGGGCCCGGCCTGGCGGGGCCGACCACGGGCAGACCCTGCCTGCGGGGCCGGACCTGGCCGAGGGACGGCGCCCCTCCTCCGCAAGGCCCAGCCTGGCGGGGCTGGCCGGGGACAACCTTGCCCGCGGGGCCGGGCCTGGCGGGGCAAGCCGGGAGCAAACCCTGCCCGTGAGGCCGGGCCGGGCCTGGCCGCCAGACGGCACCCTCATCCGCGGGCCCGGCCTGGCGGGGCCGACCGGGTGCAAACCTTGCCTGCGAGGCCCCGCCTGGCGGGCGAGGGTGCCTTTGCCCGTGGCCCGCGTAGGCCCGGCGGGGCCGACCGCCGGTCATGGTGGGGCGAGCCTCAACCCGCCCCCGCTCAGCCCGCCTTGGCCTCTCCCCCGCCGCTCAGTACGCGCGTGACCGACTCGTAAGTGACGCCGTGGTCGGCGAGTACCTCTGCGGGGACGCCCGGGCGGGCGGTCAGGGCGAGGAGGAGGTGTTCGTCGCCGATGGACCGTTCGCGGCGGGCGACGGCGATACGCAGCGACTTCTCCAGCACATCCTTGGCACCCCGGCTGAAAGAACGGTGCCCGCCCCACCACCCCCGGTCCTTGCGGTCACCGGACATCGCACCCACACCGTGCGCCTCCTCCACCCGGGAGACGATCTCCGCGACGTCGATCCCCAGCCCGGCCAGCGCCTCCGCCTCGGCCTGAGAAAGCCCCGCCCGCCGCCGGGCCGCCTCCAGCGCCCGCGCCACCGACTCCCGTCGCTCGGCTGCCAGCCCGAGCGCGGCCAGCGCGAACGCACCGCGACCGGCCCCACGGTCGAGCAGGGCGAGCAGCAGATGCTCCGCGTCTACGGTCTGCGCCCCCGCCCCCTCGCACTGCTCGACGGCACCCTTCACCACGGCCCGGGCGTCCTTCGTGAACCGTTCGAACATCATCGCCTCCCGTACTTCTTGTGCACGGCCTGCCTGCTCACACCGAGTTCCGCGGCGATCTCCTGCCACGACCAGCCCTGATTGCGCGCACTGCGCACCTGCACGGCCTCCAACTGCTCCAGCAGCCGCCGCAAGGCGGCGACGGCCCGCAGCCCGATCCGTGGATCGCGGTCACCGGCGCGCTCGGCGAGTTCGGTAGCTTCGGTCATGACGTCAACCTACGTTGACACACCCCCATCCGTCAATCCTGGTTGACAATACGAAGGCGGCCGGTCCGAATCCCGGACCGGCCGCCGCTGCCCTGCAGACCGACGGAACCCGTCAGCCGTTGGCGAGCACGATCTTCCCGAACTGCTCGCCCGACTCCAGCCGTTCGAAGCCCTCCCGGGCCCGGTCCATCGGCAGCACCTCGTCGATGACGGGACGTACGCCGGTGGCGGCGCAGAAGGACAGCAGGTCCTCCAGTTCCTCCTTGGTGCCCATCGTGGAACCGACGACCTTCAGCTCCAGGAAGAAGATCCGGGTCAGTTCGGCGTGGGACGGCCGATCACCGCTCGTGGCACCGGAGATGACGAGCGTTCCGCCGGGACGCAGCGACTTCACCGAGTGCGACCAGGTGGCGGCACCGACGGTCTCGATGACGGCGTCGACGCGCTGCGGCAGCCGCGCCCCCGACTCCAGCGCCTCCACGGCCCCCAGCTCCAGGGCACGCTTGCGCTTGGCCTCGTCCCGGCTGGTGGCGAAGACGCGCAGCCCGGCGGCCTTGCCGAGCACGATCGCGGCCGTGGCGACACCGCCACCGGCGCCCTGCACCAGCACCGAGTCGCCGGGGCGGACACCGGCGTTGGTGAAGAGCATGCGGTACGCCGTCAGCCAGGCGGTCGGCAGGCAGGCGGCCTCCGCGAAGGAGAGCTCCTTCGGCTTGGGAAGGATGTTCCAGGTCGGTACGGCGACCTGGTCGGCGAACGTGCCCTGGTAGTGCTCGGTGAGGATGGAACGGGGTTCCTTGGGGCCGACCCCGTGGCCCGTCTGGCCGATGACGGAGTGCAGGACGACCTCGTTGCCGTCCTCGTCGACGCCGGCGGCGTCACAGCCGAGGATCATCGGCAGCTTGTCCTCTGCGAGGCCCACGCCGCGCAGGGACCAGAGGTCGTGGTGGTTGAGGGAGGCGGCTTTGACGTCGACGACACTCCAGCCGGGCTTGACCTCGGGGGCTGGGCGCTCCCCCAACTCAAGGCCGTTCAGCGGCTGGTCGCGGTCGATTCGGGCGGCGTAGACAGCGAACATGCAGCCGACGATAGATTCCAGGAGGGACCAACGGAACGCCGGATCCCTGTGAGACACACCCTCTTGCCACAGGAACACCGCCCACTGCACGCCCTCAGGGGCGCGGGGAACTGCGCGCCCAGCCCACAACGACGGGCACCGCACCACAGCCGTCTCCACCTCCAAACCCCACGCACACCCCCCAACCCGCACCCGCCAACGACGCCCAGCCCCCACAAGCGACGTTCACCCGCAAACTCACCCGAACAGGTGCGCGGGTGGGCAAAGAAATGGCCCCGCCCAAAACGGACGGGGCCATAACAAACAGGCTCAGCGCCGAGCAACGCCCTCCGCCCGCGCCGCCGCCGCGACAGCGGCAGTCACCGCTGGCGCCACCCGCTCATCGAACGGCGACGGAATGACATAGTCCGCGGCGAGGTCGTCACCCACGACACCCGCCAGCGCCTCGGCCGCCGCGATCTTCATGCCCTCGGTGATCCGGGACGCCCGCACCTGGAGCGCGCCCGCGAAGATCCCCGGAAACGCCAGCACATTGTTGATCTGGTTCGGGAAGTCCGACCGGCCCGTGGCGACGACCGCCGCGTACTTGTGCGCCACATCGGGGTGCACCTCGGGATTCGGGTTGGCCATCGCGAACACGAACGCGCCCTCGGCCATGGAGGCGACGGCCTCCTCCGGCACCGTACCGCCGGAGACGCCGATGAAGACGTCCGCGCCGTCCAGAGCCGCCTCCAGCGACCCGGTGAGCCCGGCCTTGTTGGTGAACCCGGCGAGCTCCCGCTTGACCGGCGTCAGGTCCTCCCGGTCGGCGGAGACGACGCCCTTGCGGTCGGCGACCGCGACGTCCCCGATCCCGGCCTCGACCAGCATCTTCGCGATCGCGACCCCGGCCGCGCCCGCGCCCGAGATGACGGCCCGCAGGTCGGCGAGCGTCTTCCCGGTCAGCCGCGCGGCGTTCCGCAGGGCCGCCAGCGTCACGACCGCCGTGCCGTGCTGGTCGTCGTGGAAGACCGGGATGTCCAGCCGCTCCTGGAGCTTGCGCTCGATCTCGAAGCACCGCGGCGCCGAGATGTCCTCCAGGTTCACCCCGCCGAAGGAGGGGGCGAGGCGGACCACCGTCTCGACGATCTCGTCCACGTCCGTGCAGGCGAGGGCGATCGGAACCGCCTCCACGCCGCCGAACTGCTTGAACAGGATCGCCTTGCCCTCCATCACTGGGAGGGAGGCCTCGGGGCCGATGTCCCCGAGTCCGAGCACCGCCGTACCGTCGGTCACGACGGCGACGACGGACGATTTCCACGTGTAGTCGTGGACCAGTTCCGGCTTCTCGGCGATCGCGGTGCACACCTTCGCGACGCCGGGCGTATACGCCAGGGACAGGTCGTCCTTGTCTCGGACCGGCACGGTGGCCTGCACGGCCATCTTGCCGCCGCGGTGCAGCGCGAACGCCGGATCGAAGGAATCGAGGGGCTCGACCCCTCCCTCCTGCTCCGTACCGCTGTCGCTGCGAGGATTGACGATCTCCGCTGCCACTTTGTCTGACCCCTTAAGTGTTCATGGTTTGAGGGTGGGTCCACTCCTGGTGAGGAGTGGGCGGGCACCGCGTACCGCCCAGTGAGTGATGCGTACGGGCACATACGCGACGGGCGCGCCGCACACGCGCCCTGAGCCCCGGATGAGGGGTGTAAAGAACCTTCTTACCGGACGGAGGGCATCGCCGACGAGTCCATAACGGGAAGATCACATGCCGGTGACATGACTCATGCCTGAATATGGGGACAAGAGGCCGTCAAACTCTTGACAAAGCCGCAATAGCCGCCAAACACCGACTTCCGTGCATCCACATCCTGAGACACACCGAAGATCTTGCGGCCGGAACCATACATTCCCGTAGAAGGTCCGGTCGTGATGTACCGGAGTGGTCTGGTTCGGGGGTCACCCGTTATCCGATTTTGACATGACGGCTCACCTGAATGGACCCGTCCGAATGGCAAGATGCCCTAATCACACGAGGTCGCGACACCCGAAGCTGTGTGCTCTCGTCGACCCATCGGCAACTGCCGCCCATCGGCACTTCACCCATCCGCCGGAGGAACCCACAATGACCGCAAGCTCCACCCGTCGTACGACCGCCGCGCGTTCCCGGCTAGCCGCGGTCGGTGCGATCGCGGTCGCAGGCGCCCTGCTTCTCACCGGCTGCGGTGACCAGACGGAGAACAGCGGCTCGGACAGCACGGACACCGCGACGAAGACCGCGGCCCCGCTGGCCGACAAGCTGCCCCAGGTGATCCGCGACAAGGGCGTCATCAAGGTCGGTTCGGACATCGCGTACGCGCCGGTCGAGTTCAAGGACAGCTCCGGCAACACGGTCGGCATCGACCCGGACCTCGCCGCCGCCATGGGCAAGCAGCTCGGCGTGACGTTCGAGTTCGAGAACGGCACCTTCGACACCCTCATCACCGGTCTGCGCTCCAAGCGCTACGACATCGCCATGTCCGCGATGACCGACACCAAGGACCGCCAGGAGGGCATCGACTCCGACACCGGCAAAAAGGTCGGTGAGGGCGTCGACTTCGTGGACTACTTCTCGGCCGGTGTCTCGATCTACACCAAGAAGGGCGACGACCAGGGCATCAAGACCTGGTCCGACCTGTGCGGCAAGAAGATCGTGCTCCAGCGCGGCACGGTCTCCGAGGACCTCGCCAAGGCCGAGGCCAAGAAGTGCCCGAAGAACAAGAAGCTCACCATCGAGGCCTTCGACAACGACCAGCAGGCCCAGACCCGCCTGCGCGCGGGCGGCGCCGACGCCGGCTCCTCCGACTTCCCCGTCGCCGCGTACGCCGTGAAGACCTCCGGCGGCGGCAACGACTTCCAGCTGGTCGGCGAGCAGGTCGAGGCCGCTCCGTACGGCATCGCGGTGGCCAAGAACAACACCCAGCTGCGCGACGCCCTGCAGGCCGCCCTGGATGCGATCATCGCCAACGGCGAGTACGACAAGATCATAAAGAAGTGGGGCGTCGAGGACGGCGCCGTCGACAAGGCCACCATCAACGGCGGCAAGTGACCGCTCGGTCATCGACCAGCGGCACTGAAAGGCACAACCCGTGACTGCTGACATCGACAAGACGACGGGTCCGGCCGACACGCCCCCGGCCGGACCGGAAGCCATCAAGGCCATCCCGGTCCGGCACTACGGGCGGTACGTCTCCGCCGTCGTCGCGCTCGCCCTGCTGGGCGGCGTCATCTACGCGTTCTCCCAGGGCAGGATCAACTGGGGGGCGATCCCGGACTACTTCTTCAACGACCGCATCCTCGGCGGCGTGGGCAACACGCTCCTGCTGACCGTGCTGTGCATGCTGATCGGCATCGTCGGCGGCATCGTGCTGGCGGTGATGCGCCTGTCGCGGAACCCGGTGACCTCGACGATCGCCTGGTTCTACATCTGGTTCTTCCGCGGCACCCCGGTCCTGGTCCAGCTCATCGTCTGGTTCAACCTGGGCCTGGTCTTCGAGTACATCAACCTCGGGCCGATCTACCGGGACGAGTGGTCGGACTTCATGACCCCGTTCCTGACCGCGCTGCTCGGCCTCGGTCTGAACGAGGCCGCGTACATGGCGGAGATCTGCCGCGCCGGTCTGCTCGCGGTCGACGAGGGCCAGACCGAGGCGTCGCACGCGCTGGGCATGAGCCACGCCAAGACGCTGCGCCGGATCGTCATCCCGCAGGCGATGCGCGTGATCGTGCCGCCGACGGGCAACGAGGTCATCAACATGCTGAAGACGACCTCGCTGGTGTCGGTCGTCCAGTACTCCGACCTGCTCCGCAACGCCCAGGACATCGGCCAGACCTCCGGCGCCCCGGCCGAGATGCTGTTCCTCGCCGCCGCCTGGTACCTGCTGCTGACCTCGATCTTCAGCGTCGGCCAGTACTACCTTGAGAGGTACTACGCCCGCGGTTCGAGCCGCTCGCTGCCGCCGACGCCGCTCCAGAAGATCAAGGCCAACATGTTGTCCCTCGGCCGCCCGAAGGGAGGCATGGCATGACCGACAAGACCGAGAACACCGAGAAGACAGAGAAGACAGAGAAGACCGAGAAGACCGACAAGGTGGACAAGGCAGCCGTCGAGGCCACCACGATCCCCATGGTCAAGGCGGAGGGCGTCCACAAGTCCTTCGGTCACGTCGAGGTCCTCAAGGGCATCGACCTGGAGGTGAAGACCGGCGAGGTCTTCTGCCTGATCGGCCCCTCCGGCTCCGGCAAGTCGACCTTCCTGCGGTGCATCAACCACCTGGAGAAGATCAACGCCGGGCGGCTGTACGTCGACGGCGAGCTCGTCGGCTACCGCCAGAAGGGCGACAAGCTGTACGAGCTGAAGGACAGCGAGGTCGCGCTGAAGCGGCGGGACATCGGGATGGTCTTCCAGCGCTTCAACCTGTTCCCGCACATGACGGCCCTGGAGAACGTCATGGAGGCGCCCATCCAGGTCAAGGGCACCAGCCGGGCCCAGGCCAAGGAGCGGGCGATGCAGCTCCTGGACCGCGTCGGCCTGGCCGACAAGGCCGGGAACTACCCCTCGCAGCTCTCCGGCGGCCAGCAGCAGCGCGTCGCCATCGCCCGGGCCCTCGCCATGGACCCGAAGCTGATGCTCTTCGACGAGCCGACCTCGGCCCTCGACCCGGAGCTGGTCGGTGACGTTCTCGACGTCATGCGCGACCTCGCCGAGTCCGGGATGACCATGATCGTCGTCACCCATGAGATGGGCTTCGCCCGCGAGGTCGGCGACAGCCTGGTCTTCATGGACGGCGGCGTGGTGGTCGAGTCCGGCAACCCGAGGGACGTCCTGACCGACCCGCAGCACGAGCGGACGCAGGCGTTCCTGTCGAAGGTGCTGTGACGCTTCGCTGAGAAGGGGGCGGTGGGGACTTTCCGGACCGCCGCCGAGAAGGGGACGGTGGGAACTTCCCGGACCGCCGCCGAGAAGGGGACGGTGGGAACTTCCCGGACCGCCGCCGAGAAGGGGGCGGAGGGAACTTCCCGGACCGCCGCTGAGAAGGGGGCGGTGGGGACTTTCCGGACCGCCGCCGAGAAGGGGACGGTGGGAACTTCCCGGACCGCCGCTGAGAAGGGGGCGGAGGGAACTTCCCGGACCGCCGCTGAGAAGGGGACGGTGGGGATTTTCCGGACCGCCGCTGAAAAAGGGGCGGTCCGGATCTCTCCCTACCGCCGCTGAAAATGGGGCGATACGGGCTTTCCGGACCCCCGCTGAAAATGGGCGGTACGGAGAGATCCGTGCCGCCCCTTCTCCATGCCCCGTTACTTGAGCGCCAGCAGCAGCGTGTCCGACGGCGAGCACCACACCGGCCGTGCCTCCGCGAACCCCGTCTCGCGCAGCACGCGCGCGTGCCACGCCGCCGACGGCATGTCGCCTTCCGCGTGGTCGCCGTAGATCTCGAAGCGGCGGGCGGTGGGCTCGGCGAGGACGGGGTCGTTGGCGGCGAGCTGCCACCAGTCGACCCAGTCGAGGGCGCCGTCCTTCTGCGTCCGGTCCATGCGCGCGTGGCGCAGGGTGCGCTCGGCGACGTTGATGCGGGGCGTGGTGTCGTCGATCATGTGGTCGGCGTTCATGAAGACGCCACCGTGCCGGACGAGCCCGGCGAGCCGGCCGTACAGCGCCTGGAGGGGTTCGGCGTGGAACCAGTGCAGGGCGGTGGCGGTCAGGACGGCGTCGTACGTCTCGTGGGGCAGCCGCGTGGGCCAGTCGGGGTCCTTCAGGTCGGCCTCGACGAGGGTGACGCGGTCGTCGCCGTCGAAGGTGCCGCGGGCGATGGTGAGCAGGGCGGGGTCGAGGTCGATGCCGGTGCTGGTGGCGTCGGGGAAGCGGGCGAGCAGACGGGCGGTGATGGTGCCGGTGCCGCAGGCGAGGTCCAGCACCCGCGGCGCGGTGCCGGCGAACGCCTCGACCATGTCCAGCATGACCCGGAAGCGCTCCTCGCGATCCGGCATGTACAACTCCTGCTGCCGGTCCCAGCTCTCCTGCCAGGCATTCCAGTCGGTGCCGATGCTCGTGGTCACGGAAACCCCCTCTTGAGTCACCCACGTAATACCCTGGAAGCACGATCAGCTGTTACGTGACCGCAGACACGACCATAGAGCCCCTCCGTAAGGACTACAAGTGGAACTGGCCTATTACTCGGACTATGCCGTACGACTCGTCAACAGCGAGGAGCCGGCCCGGGGCAAGGATTCGCTGACCTCGGTCGAGGCCGTCCGGGAGCTCTTCGGCGTCAACCAGTCGGCGGCCCGCCGCGCCACCGACGCGGACGTGACGCGGTTCCGCTCGGTCCGGGCCCGGCTGCGGGCGGTCTTCGAGGCGGCCGACAGCGGCGACGAGACCCTCGCGGTGGACCTGCTGAACTCACTGCTGCTGGAGTTCCCGGTGAGCCCGCAGATCTCCGGCCACGACTTCCGGGACGACGACGGCCGCCCCCTGTGGCACATGCACCTCGCGGACCACCCGTCGAACGCGACCGCCGGCTACGCGGCCATCGCGGCGATGGGCCTGGCGTTCCACCTCACCGAGTACGGCGTGGACCGCCTGGGCGTGTGCGAGGCGGCTCCGTGCCGCAACGCCTACCTCGACACGTCCACCAACCGCTCCCGGCGCTACTGCTCCGACCGCTGCGCCACCCGCGCCAACGTGGCCGCCTACCGGGCCCGCAAACGCCTGGAGGCCGACCGGTCGGAGAAGACGGGCCGGGCCGCCGACAGCGCCCAGCCCAGCAGCGCCAGCGGCGAGCGCTGATCGGGCCGACGCGGCCGGTAGCGGAACCGGACCCGGCCCAGGACCAGCTCGTCGGGGACCACCCCGTAGTCGGTGCTGTCGCCGCCGGCGTACGCGTTGTCGCCGAGCACCCACCAGCCGCCGTCGCGGCGCTCCGCAGCCCGCTTGACCACGAGCAGGTCCTGCTGGAAGGGATGACGCAGGACGACGACGTCCCCCGGCCTGACCCGAACGCCGTAGCGCACCAGGAGCCGGTCGCCGTGGTACAGCGTCGGCACCATGGACGGCCCGGTCACCTCGGCCACTCCGAAGGGCGGGACGCCCCTTTCGCGCTCGGTCTCCTGCGACAGCTCCGGCATGCCCGGCACCTCCCCGGTTCGATCCTCCACCAGTCTCAGTCTCACCCCGGACTTTTGTCCTAAGCCCATGGGGGCACTCGCGAAATCCCGTCCCTCAGGGAGTAATGTCCCCCTGAGAAGACGATCACGAGGAAGGAATGCTTCATGCTTTCCCGCCTGTTTGCCCCCAAGGTCAAGGTCAGCGCGCACTGCGACCTGCCCTGCGGCGTGTACGACCCGGCCCAGGCCCGCATCGAGGCGGAGTCGGTGAAGGCCGTCCAGGAAAAGATGGCCGGCAACGACGACCCGCACTTCCAGGCTCGTGCCACCACCATCAAGGAGCAGCGCGCCGAACTGGCCAAGCACCACGTCTCGGTGCTCTGGAGCGACTACTTCAAGCCCCCGCACTTCGAGAAGTACCCGGAGCTGCACCAGCTGGTCAACGACACCCTGAAGGCCCTCTCGGCCGCCAAGGCGTCCACCGACCCGGCCACCGGCCAGAAGGCCCTCGACTACATCGCCCAGATCGACAAGATCTTCTGGGAGACCAAGAAGGCCTGACGCCCCGCAATGGCCGGCGGTTGGTGCACCACCGCCTGTCAGGGGCAAGCGAAGGGGCCCGACCGGACTACCGGTCGGGCCCTTTCAGCACCCATCGGCCCGGGCACCTCCGCGCCTACGATCATCGGCATGACGATCCACTGGACGTACGCCTTCATCGACCGCCCCGCCGAACTCCTCCCGGCCGCCGAGGAGTTCTGGACCGCCGTCACGGACACCCGGCTGTCCGCACGGCGGAGTGAGTTCATCACCCTGGTCCCGGTCGAGGGGACGGACGCGTGCGTGAAGGTCCAGGGCGTCGACTCCGGCCGCGGCGGCGCGCATCTCGACTTCGCCGTCGACGACGTGGCCGGGTTCACCGCCTCGGCGGTGCGGGCGGGGGCCGAGGTGGCCGCCGAGCACGAGGGGTGGGCCGTACTGCGATCGCCCGCTGGCCTGCCGTTCTGTGCCGTGCCGTGGCACGAGGAGTCGGTGCGGCCGCCCGTCGTACGGGGCACCCGGCTCGATCAGGTGTGCGTCGACGTCCCGCCTTCGTCGTACGACACCGAGGTCGCGTTCTGGACAGAGCTGCTGGTGGGCTGGGCGTCCCTGCCCGGTTCTCTCCCGGAGTTCCACGTGCTCAGGCCGCCGACGGGGCTGCCGGTGCGCGTGCTGCTCCAGCGTCTCGGCACCGAACAGCCCCTCTCCGCCCACCTCGACCTGGCCTGCGCGGACATCGCGGCGACCCGCGCCGAACACGAGCGGCTCGGGGGCGCGTTCGTCGCCGCCGGGGCCCACTGGACGGTGATGCGCGACCCGGCGGGCGGCACGTACTGCCTGACCGGCCGGGACCCGGAAACGGGCGGGCTGCCTAGTCGTTCGTGACGATGCAGGAGTAGGCGTGTATACCGTCGTCGGTGGGCAGCGGCGTCGGCGGCGGGCACGCGGTGCTCGTGTCCAGCTGAAGCAGCGGCGCCGGGGGCGCCTCCTCCCAGCGAGACGGCCCCGGCGGCTCGGCCGACTCCCGCAACCACAGCGTCAGCCCACCCCCGACGGCCACGGTCACGGCCCACACCAGCACGGCCCACCGCCATGCCCTACGACGCCCGCCCCCGGCCTCCGTCGTCACGCCAACCCTCCCCGCACTCACGGCACTTGGGGTCACGCTAACGCCTCAGCCGCGCCGCCCGCGCGTGCAGGTACCGCTGCTCCGGCAGGCTCAGCGCCTTTCCGGCCGCCGACTCGTAGGCGGCGCGGGCGGCCTCGTACTCCCCCGTCCGCTCCAGCAGATGCCCCCGCACCGCGTCCAGGCGGTGGCTGGTGCCCAGGTCGCCCGCCAACGCCTCCAGTTCGGCCAGGCCCTCGCGCGGGCCGTGGACCATGGCGACGGCGACGGCACGGTTGAGGCGTTCGACGGGACCGGGGACCAGGCGGACGAGGATGTCGTACAGGCCGAGGATCTCCCGCCAGTCGGTCGCCTGAGCCGACGGGGCCTCGTCGTGCACGGCGGCGATGGCGGCACGCAGCTGGTACGGGCCCGGGCGGCCGCCGGACAGCGCCCGGGTGACCAGGGCCACGCCCTCCTCGATCGCCGCCTTGTCCCAGCGGGCCCGGTCCTGCTCGTCGAGCGGGATCAGCTCCCCGTGCGACCCCGTGCGCGCCTCGCGGCGGGCGTCGGTGAGCAGCATCAGGGCCAGCAGACCGGCCACCTCGCCGTCGTCGGGGAGCAGCCCCTGGACCGTACGGGCGAGCCGGATCGCCTCACCGGCCAGTTCGCGGCGCTGGAGGGCCGCGCCGGAGGTGGCCGTGTAGCCCTCGTTGAAGATCAGGTAGAGGGTGTGCAGGACGGCGGGCAGCCGCTCCGCCCAGTTCTCCGGGCGGCCGAAGCGCACGCCCCGCACCTTCTGCTTGGCCCGGCTGATCTTCTGGGCCATGGTCGGCTCGGGCACCAGGTGGGCGCGGGCGATCTCCGCCGTCGTCAGGCCGCCGACCGCGCGCAGGGTGAGGGCGATCTGGGCGGGCGGGGTCAGGTCGGGGTGGCAGCACAGGAAGAGCAGCGTGAGGGTGTCGTCCTCGCGCGGCGACCGGTCCACGCCGGGCGGCGGTGCCATGAACGCGTCGCGCGGGGTGAGCGCCGCCGCCCGCTCCTCCCGCTGCCGCCGCGCCGCCTCACTGCGCAGCGCGTCGGTCAGCCGCCGCGCCGCGACCTTGATCAGCCAGCCGCGAGGATTGTCCGGGATCCCGGCCGAGGGCCACTGCCCGGCCGCCGCGAGCAGCGCCTCCTGTACGGCGTCCTCGGCGGCGTCGAAATGCCCGTACCGGCGCACCAGCGCACCGAGGACCTGCGGCGCGTGCCGGCGCAGCAGGTCCTCGACCTCGTCGGTGCGGTGCATGGGTGCCGCTCAGCAGATGTCGCCGGTGCCTTCCATGATCGGCCGGATCACCACCGGGTACTCCGGGGCGCCCGCGGGCTGCGGGCAGCGGGCCACCCGCTCGGCGATCTCCGTGACCCGCTCCAGGCTCGCGCAGTCCAGCACCCAGTAGCCGGCCAGCAGCTCCTTGGTCTCGCTGTACGGGCCGTCGGTGATCACCGGCTTGCCGTCGGTGTCCAGGCCGACCAGCCGGGTCCTGGCGGGCTCGGCCAGTCCCTGCCCGTCGACGAGTTCGCCGGTCTCGGCGAGGTCGTCGTTGATCGCGTTCATGTACGCGTACATGGCCTGGAGGTCCTGCTCGCTCCAGGCCGGCGAGTGCTCGGAGGCGTTGCCACGCATCGCCTCGTAGTCCGCCTGCGTGCCCTGCACCATGACCAGGTACTTCATCGTCGTCTCCTCGGGTCCGGGCCGCCCGGCGTGGGCGGCTCTCACCGGGGACGTCGGAGCCGGCCGGGGATTCTCGACACGCGGTCGGAGTTTTTTTTGGCTCAGGACTTCTTCGCCACGGTTTCGGTGTCGGCTTCGGTGTTCTTGGTGGTGGCGGGCGTCGCCGGCCGCTCCTGCTCGGACACGGCACCTTCCGCGGCGTTCGCCTCGCACTTGGGATTCCGGCACGGTCCGGCCACCCACACCGGAACCCACGCGCCCAGCGTCTTGTGGCGCCGGACGACCGTATCGACGGGCTGTCCGCATACGGGACAGACATGTTCTGCGCTGTCCATGCCCCAAGCGTAGGGCGGACGGCGGCTCAGCGCTCCCTGCTGTACGTCCTCACGAGGACGCCGTTGCCCCGACGATGATCTCCACCTCGGGGCCGGGCGGACTCCGCCGGGCCTGATCCACCACCGGCCCTGACGAAAGCGGGCCCCGCACACCGTGGGGATGTGCGGGACCTGCCCGGCCGGAACCGGCCGCCGGCGTACGGGTCAGGAATCGCACGCCCAGCCACTCCCGGGTTCTCTTCTCGCGGCGCGCCTGAGCGTCGGCGATCAGGCGCTGCGGCGCGTCACGAACTCGGCGAGGGCGAGCAGCCCGCCCGCGGCCTCCGGGTCGGGAATCGCGCGGGACAGCTCCTGCATCGCCCGCGCCATCCGCTCGGACGCCTGGACCTGCGCCCAGTCCCGCCCGCCGGCCCGCTCCACGGCCAGCACCGTGGGCTCCAGATCACCGCCGTCGTACGGCACTTCGTACAACTCGGCGAGTTCTACGGCGGCCGGTGTCCCGGAGACCAGCGCGGCCACCACCGGCAGGGACTTCTTGCGGGCCGCCAGGTCCGCTCCGACCGGCTTGCCGGTGCGGCCCGGGTCACCCCATATGCCGATGACGTCGTCGATGAGCTGGAAGGCGAGCCCGGCCTCCCGGCCGAACGCGTCCAGCGCCTCGACATCACCCGCGGCCGCCCCGGCGTACAGCGCGCCGAGCGCGCACGCGCACCCGAGCAGCGCCCCGGTCTTGGCCTCAGCCATGGCGAGCACCTCGTCGAGGGTGACCTCCGAGGGGCCGCGCCGCTCCATCGCCGTGTCGGCCTGCTGGCCCTCGCACAGTTCGACGACACAGGCCGCGAGCCGGGCGGCGGCGGCCGCGGACGCCGGGTGCGGATCCTCCGCGAGCAGCCGCAGGGCGAGCGCCTGGAGGGCGTCCCCGGCGAGGATCGCGGCGGTGTCGCCGAACACCGTCCACGCGGTCGCTCGGTGCCGGCGGGTGGTGTCCCGGTCCATCACGTCGTCGTGCAGCAGCGTGAAGTTGTGCACCAGCTCCACCGCCGCGGCCGCCCGCACCGCGCTCGCCTGTGCCCCGGGGCCGCCGAGCGCGGCGGCCCCGGCGAGGACGAGCGCCGGCCGGATCGCCTTGCCCGCGTTGCCGGTCGCCGGGGTGCCGTCCGCGTGCTCCCAGCCGAAGTGGTAGCGCGCGATCCGGCGCATCGCACCGGGCAACGAGTCGACCGCCGAGCGCAGTTCGGGGTCCACCGACGCCCGCGCACGCTCCAGGATCACCGCCGCCTCGGGACCGTCGAGCGGCCCCGGCCCGCTGTCCGCCTGGGTCGCGATGGAACTCCGCCTTTCGGACGCCCCGGCAGGACGCCGCCCGCGCTGCGCCGGGGGCTGGTTCGTCGACTCGGTCACGGACTCGGTCATGGGATCGAGGTCCCCCCTCGGAGAGTCTGCGGACAGCGGCGCTTCCGCTCCGGCCGGGCGCGTACCCCGAGGTGTACCCACCCTGGCGGGCGGGGACACGACACACGGACCGGGAGGGTCACCGCCAGCGGCCGATCTCGACGTTCTCCAGCACGCCGAGCGCGTCCGGCACCAGAACCGCCGCCGAGTAGTAGGCCGTCACCAGGTACTTGATGATGGCCTGTTCGTTGATGCCCATGAACCGCACCGACAGGCTGGGCTCGATCTCGTCCGGGATGCCGGACTGGCGCAGACCGATCACACCCTGCTCCGCATCACCGAGGCGCATCGCGATGATCGAGCTGGTCCGGGCCTCGGTGACCGGGATCTTGTTGCACGGGTAGATCGGGACACCGCGCCAGGTCGGGATGCGGTTGCCGGCGACGTCGATCGTCTCGGGCACCAGGCCCCGCTTGTTGAGCTCACGGCCGAACGCGGCGATCGCGCGCGGGTGGGCCAGGAACATCTTGGTGCCGCGCCGGCGGCTGAGCAGCTCGTCCATGTCGTCCGGGCTGGGCACCCCGTCGTGCGGCTGGATCCGCTGGTCGTACTCGCAGTTGTTCAGCAACCCGAACTCACGGTTGTTGATCAGCTCGTGTTCCTGGCGTTCCTTCAACGCTTCGACGGTCAGCCTGAGCTGCTGCTCGGTCTGGTTCATCGGCTGGTTGTACAGGTCGGCCACGCGCGTGTGGATGCGCAGCACGGTCTGGGCGATGCTCAGTTCGTACTCTCGGGGCCGGGCCTCGTAGTCCACGAAGGTGTGCGGGATGTCCGGCTCGCCCGCGTGACCGGAGGCGAGGTCGATCTCCTTCTCGCCGAACTTGTTGGTGCGCTGCTGCGGAATGGACCGCTGCTGCTCAAGGTGCTCGCGCAGCGAGTCCGCGCGCTCGGCGAGCTGCTCGACGTGCTGGCGGGTCAGGACAAGGATCGTGCAGGGCGTGATCGCGCGGGCCGTGTACTCCCAGATGGCGTCCGGGTCGAGCAGCGCCTGCTCGCCCAGGTAGGCGCCGTCGGCGAGCACACCGAGGCTCTCGTCGTCGCCGTACGGGCCGGTGCCGATCTTCTCCACCCTGCCGTGCGCCAGCAGGTACACCTCGTCGGTCTGGTTGCCGAAGTCGGCGATGACCTCGCCAGCGGCGATCTCGCGCTGCTCACAGCGCTGAGCGAGCT
Organism: Streptomyces spinoverrucosus; assembly: GCF_015712165.1. Taxonomy (NCBI): domain Bacteria; kingdom Bacillati; phylum Actinomycetota; class Actinomycetes; order Kitasatosporales; family Streptomycetaceae; genus Streptomyces; species Streptomyces spinoverrucosus. The sequence goes on from NZ_JADPZX010000001.1 coordinate 2,737,506, forward strand.
CGGTCAGCACCTCCTCGTCCTCGTACGACCGCAGCGCCGGCAGCTCGCCCAGCTCCGCGGGGATGACCTCGACACGGTCGCCGGTCTTCACGAAGGTGATGCGTCCGTCACCCACGGCGTAACTGAGCCGCCGGTTCACGCGGTACGTGCCACCTTGCACGTCCACCCATGGCAGCATGCGCAGCAGCCAGCGCGAGCTGATCTCCTGCATCTGGGGTGCGGACTTGGTCGTGGTGGCCAGGTTCCGCGCGGCCGCCGTGCCGAGACTCTGCTGCGGCTTCGTCTGCTCCGTGCGGACCTCTTCGCCTACCGACATAAGGAATTGCCCTCCCGGTCATGCCCTGGCAGCGGATTTCGCCGGGCACCGATCTCCGAGGGAAAGCCTTCCAGCACGGAGCGTGTTCGTGCTATTACACGAAAGAGCGGGAATGGATCAACTCCCGCTGGGCACACATGGGTTCCTCCTCGAGCGATGCACTGCGCCCTGACCGAATCGGCTCGTTCGCCGTGCGAACGGATGGTTCCGTTTCTCCGCGATTCGGTACAAGCAGCGTGTACGAGGCGGCCGCGACGGGCGGTCGTCGCGCCGCACGAAGGAGGCACTCATGGCCTCACCCTTGTCCGCGAACCGTTTCCTCGACTGCCTGCGGGACGAAGGCCTCACCGTCGTCGAGGTGGGCGACTGGAGAGACCACAACCGCAACCACGTGGGACCGTGGGGCCCCGTGCACGGCGTGATGATCCACCACACCGTGACCCGGGGCAGCGCCTACACGGTGGAGCTCTGCCGGAAGGGCTACGAGGGCCTGCCCGGCCCGCTGTGCCACGGCGTCATCACCAAGGACGGCAGGGTCCACCTCGTCGGCTACGGCCGCGCCAACCACGCGGGCCTCGGCGACGACGACGTCCTGCGCGCGGTGATCGCGGAGAAGGCACTGCCGCCGGACAACGAGAAGAACACCGACGGCAACCGCCACTTCTACGGCTTCGAGTGCGAGAACCTCGGCGACGGCGAGGACCCCTGGCCCGAGGCGCAGCTGGAGGCCGTCGAGCGGGGGGCCGCGGCGGTGTGCCGCGCGCACGGCTGGACGCACCGCTCGGTCATCGGTCACCTGGAGTGGCAGCCGGGGAAGGTGGACCCGCGCGGGTTCACGATGGACGCGATGCGCCGGCGGATCGCCGAGCGGCTGAAGTAGCCCACGGGCGACAATGGCCGGGTGACCAGCCCCGACACCCTCGCGACCCTGCACCCGCGGCTCCCCTCCCCGGTCCGGGAGGCGCACGACGACCGCTTCGCGCGGCGGGGCGTACGGCTTCTCCTCAAGCGTGACGACCTGATCCACCCCGACCTCATCGGCAACAAGTGGCGCAAGCTCGCGCCCAACCTCACCGCGGCGCACGGCCGCACGATCCTCACCTTCGGTGGCGCGTACTCCAACCATCTGCGCGCCACCGCCGCCGCGGGCCGCCTCCTCGGTCTCGCCACCGTCGGCGTGGTCCGCGGCCAGGAACTCGCCGACCGGCCCCTCAACCCCTGCCTCGCCCGGTGCGCGGCCGACGGCATGCTTCTGCAATTCGTCGACAGGTCGACGTATCGCCGCAAGACCGACCCGGACACCCTCGCCGCCCTGCTGCGCGAGGTCGGCGCCGAGGACGCGTACGTGGTCCCCGAAGGCGGCAGTAACTCAGCGGCCGTACGCGGCTGCCGGGCTCTCGGCGAGGAGCTGCGCGGGCAGGCGGACGTCGTCGCGATCGCCTGCGGAACGGGCGGCACCCTTGCGGGGCTGGCGGCGGGGCTGGGCCCGGGGCAGCGGGCGCTGGGGATACCGGTGCTCAAGGGCGGCTTCCTGCCCGCCGACATACGGCACCTCCAGGCGGCCGCCTTCGGCGGGCCGCGCGGCGACTGGCACCTAGACGACCGCTTCCACTTCGGCGGCTACGCCCGCACCACCGACGAACTCGACTCCTTCGCCGCGGACTTCGAGAACCGGCACGGGCTGCCCGTCGAGCGTCTGTATGTCGCCAAAATGCTGTACGGACTTGCCGCCCTGGCCGAGGAGGGCGCCTTCGCGCGCGGGAGCACGGTCGCGGCCGTCGTCACCGGCCGGCCCTTTCCCTGAACCCGCTCAGGTCGTTTCCCGGTACGCCGCCGCCTCCTCCAGATCCAGCCGGCGCAGCAGCGTCCGCAGCATCTCGTCGTCGATATACCGACCGTCGCGCAGCTTCACGAACACCTCGCGCTCGGCGCTGATCATCTCGCGGGCGAGGCGGCGGTAGGTGTCGTCGGCGGTCTCGCCGGTGATGGGGTTGGGCTGGCCGAGGCGTTCCCAGACGGCGTTGCGGCGGCGTTCCAACACCGCGCGCAGCCGGGCGGCGAGCGGCTCGGGCAGGGCGTTGCGCTCGTCGGCGAGGAGTTCGTCGAGGCGCTGCTCGGCGACGCGGGACGCCTGGGCCTGGGCGTTGCCCTCGGCGAGTGTCTCGGCCTGGACGTCCCGGCCGGGCAGTTTCAGCAGCCGGATCAGCGGGGGCAGGCTGAGGCCCTGGAACACGAGGGTGCCGATGACCGTGGTGAAGGTCAGAAAGAGAATCAGGTTGCGGCCGGGGAAGGGCTCGCCGCCCTCCACGGTCTGCGGGATCGAGAAGGCGATGGCGAGCGAGACCACGCCCCGCATCCCGGCCCAGGAAATGATGAACGCGCCCTTCCAGGTGGGGTTCGCCTCGCGTTCCCGGATCCGCGCCGACAGCATCCGGGGCAGGAAGGCCGACGGATACACCCACACGAAACGGGCCACGACGACCACCAGGAAAACGGCAACCGCGTACCAGGCGGCCTCCAGTCCCTCGTACTCCCCGAGCCCCTCGAGCACCACCGGCAGCTGGAGGCCGATGAGGGCGAAGACCGAGGACTCCAGGACGAAGGCGACCATCTTCCACACCGCGTCCTCCTGGAGGCGGGTGGCGAAATCGACCTCCCACGCGCGGTGTCCGAGAAAGAGGGCGACCACGACGACCGCGAGGACACCGGAGGCGTGCACCTCCTCGGCGACGGCGTACGCGACGAACGGGATCAACAGGGAGAGGGTGTTCTGGAGGAGGGGCTCCTTGAGGTGGGTGCGCAGCCAGTGGATCGGCACCATGAGGACGATTCCGACGCCGATGCCGCCGATCGCCGCGATCAGGAACTCGCCGATTCCGCCGGCCCAGGTGGCGCCCTCGCCGACGGCGGCCGCGAGGGCGACGCGGTAGGCGGTGATCGCCGTGGCGTCGTTCACCAGGGACTCGCCCTGGAGGATCGTGGTGATCCGGGACGGCAGTCCGACCCGGCGTGCGATCGCCGTGGCGGCGACCGCGTCCGGCGGCGCCACCACCGCGCCCAGCACCAGCGCCGCGGTCAGCGGCAGACCCGGGACGATCACATAGGCGGCCCAGCCGACGACGAAGGTCGCGAAGAGCACGTACCCGACCGACAGGAGCGCGACGGGCCGCAGTTGCGCGCGCAGGTCGAGGTAGGAGCTGTCGGTGGCCGCGGTGTGCAGCAGCGGCGGCAGGATCAGCGGCAGCACGATGTGCGGGTCGAGGTGGTAGTCCGGGACTCCGGGGATGTACGACACCGCGAGGCCGACCGCGACCAGCAGCAGCGGCGCGGGTACGGGGGTGCGCCGGCCGACCGCGGCGATCGCGGCACTGCCCGCCACCAGCATCAGCAGTGGCATCACGTCCATGGTTCTCGCCCACCCTCGTTCTCGGCGCGACCTTCGCCACGCCCGTCGTAACCTGGCAATCATGAAACAGTGCACGCACTCCGACGAGCTGCCGCACCAGGAACCCGGCCCTCTCAGCGAGACCTGCCCCGTGTGTCTGGCGGAGGGAGTGCATCCCGTGCAGCTGCGGCTGTGTCTCACCTGCGGCTTTGTCGGCTGCTGCGACTCCTCACCGGGCCGGCACGCGACCGAGCATTTCAAGGAGTCCGGTCATCCGGTGATGAGGACGTTCGAACCGGGGGAGAATTGGCGATGGTGCTTCGTGGACCACGTGCTCGTGTGACCGCCTCGTGACCTCCCGAACCGACGGTTCGAGCGTCTGACGTGTGGGTACGTCAATCCGGCGCGCGCTCTTCCCAATTGGGGGCGCCCACCCTCTAGCCACTGTGCGTATTCATGTGTTTACTATGAGTGACAGCAAGGGGTTGGGGTCCCGGGGACAGGTAGGTTCCTGGCGCGGTAGCGTCACCGCTGAACACACTTCGCGTTACCCCGAGGGGCGACCATCGGCCCCGTAGAGCTTGTACCACCTTGGAGGTGAGGGTGTCCCAGATCGCAGGCGAGCCCGCGACCCAGGACTTCGTGGAAGTCCGGCTGCCGGCCGCGGGTGCCTACCTGTCGGTGCTGCGGACGGCCACGGCCGGCCTCGCGGCCCGTTTGGACTTCACCCTCGACGAGATCGAGGACCTGCGCATCGCGGTGGACGAGGCCTGCGCGATCCTGCTCCAGCAGGCCGTGCCCGGCTCGGTGCTCAGCTGTGTCTTCCGGCTCGTCGACGACTCGCTGGAGGTCACCGTCTCGGCGCCCACGACCGACGGTCACGCCCCGTCGCGGGACACCTTCGCCTGGACCGTGCTGTCCGCCCTCGCGGGCAAGGTCTCCTCCGCCGTGGACGACGACAAAACCGTTTCGATCAGCCTCTACAAACAGCGCGGCGCGGGACCCGGGCCGGCGTGAGGAACGGGGACGGGCCGGTGCGGGACGAAGAGCGCGGCACACGGGAGCTGCCGACGGGGGTGCCCTCGGGTACCCCTGGCTCGAGCGGAGCCGAGAGCTTGGGGGACGATCCGAGCGGTGCCCGTCGCATGACGGACGGCATCGACGGCATCCCCGAGCAGGCCCGGCCACACCCGGAGGACGACTCCGACTCGACGGAGGCCGGCTTCCTGGACGACGGGCAGCGGGATCAGGAGGGTGCCGTGCAGAGTACGCCTCTGGAGCGGCGGATCGGGGTGTCCCCTGGCCATGGGGGTCCCCCGCTCGAGCGAAGTCGAGAGTGGGGGAGGAGGCGAGGGCTCGGGGAAGGGCGACGGGCGGGACGATGAGCGAGCACGAGCGATACGCGGAGCAGGACGTGCAGGACGTGCCCGACGCGCAGCACAACGCGCACGACACGCCTGACACGGCGGCCGCGCGCGGCGCACAGCCCACGCACCACGATCCGCAGGACCGCAGCGGAGCGCGTGCGCTGTTCGTGGAGCTGCGCCGACTGAAGGACGGCAGCCCGGAGTACGCGGAGCTGCGCAACCAGCTGGTCCGGATGCACCTGCCGCTCGTCGAGCACCTCGCGCGCCGCTTCCGCAACCGCGGCGAGCCGCTGGACGACCTCACCCAGGTCGCCACCATCGGCCTGATCAAGTCCGTCGACCGCTTCGACCCGGACCGCGGCGTCGAGTTCTCGACGTACGCGACACCGACGGTCGTCGGCGAGATCAAGCGGCACTTCCGCGACAAGGGCTGGGCGGTGCGCGTGCCGCGCCGGCTCCAGGAGCTGCGGCTGTCGCTGACCACGGCGACCGCCGAGCTGTCGCAGCTGCACGGCCGCTCCCCCACGGTCCACGAGCTCGCCGAGAAGCTGGCGATCTCGGAGGAGGAGGTCCTGGAGGGCCTGGAGTCCGCCAACGCGTACTCCACGCTGTCCCTGGACGTCCCGGACACCGACGACGAGTCCCCGGCCGTAGCCGACACCCTCGGCGCGGAGGACGAGGCGCTGGAGGGCGTGGAGTACCGGGAGTCGCTCAAGCCGCTCCTGGAGGACCTCCCGCCGCGTGAGAAGCGGATCCTGCTGCTGCGCTTCTTCGGCAACATGACCCAGTCGCAGATCGCTCAGGAGGTCGGCATCTCGCAGATGCACGTGTCCCGGCTCCTCGCCCGGACGCTGGCGCAGTTGCGGGAGAAGCTGCTGGTCGAGGAGTAGCCGGCCGGTCGAGGCCGGCCGGCGTCACTTCTCCGCGTTGCCGGGTCCCCGGATTCCGAGGGCCCGGGTCGTCTCGGGGTTGAGCAGCAGGATCAGGGCGGCGACGGCGACGACCGCCAGCGCGATGCCGCCCGGGATGGCGATGCTGTCGGCCTGCAGCAGGTTGTACGCCACCGGCAGCGAGATGATCTGCGTGATGAGGGCCGGGCCGCGGCTCCAGCTGCGCCGACCGAGCAGTCCGCGCGCGGCGATCAGCGGCAGCAGCGCGAGCACCATCAGCGTGACGCCTCCCGTCACGGCCTGCTGCCGGTCGTCCGGGTGCCCGGTCAGTCCGAGGACCAGGATCCAGACGCCGCCGACCACCAGCGCGAGCCCCTCCAGCGCGGCCAGCGCCGCCGCCACGGTCAGCCGGACGGGACGGGGGCCGGCCTCTTCGGCGGCTTCGGAAGCGGGGGTGGGGTTCTGCTGAGAGCTCACCCCTGAAGGGTAGCCCTCGCCTCACCGGCGCCTCGGAAGGCCCCGGGCACGTCCCGCGCAGGCGTCCGATCACCCGTGTCCAGGCTCACGCCTCGATCCCCCGACCGATCCCCGGTCCGGCCTGTGCCCGGTACCACCCAGTAGGTACCCTGCCAGTCATGCGTGCACTTCTCGTGGTCAATCCGGCGGCAACCACCACAAGCGCACGTACGCGCGATGTCCTGATTCATGCCCTCGCCAGCGAGATGAAGCTGGAGGCGGTCACCACCGAGTACCGCGGGCACGCGCGCGACCTGGGCCGGCAGGCCGCGGAGAGCGACGACATCGACCTCGTGGTCGCCCTCGGCGGCGACGGCACGGTCAACGAGGTCGTCAACGGCCTGCTGCACAACGGCCCCGCCCCCGGCCACGTCCCCGGCCTCGCCGTGGTTCCCGGCGGTTCCACCAATGTCTTCGCCCGCGCCCTGGGTCTGCCCAACGACGCCGTCGAGGCGACCGGCGCCCTGCTGGACGCGCTGCGCGAGGGCAGCGAGCGGACCGTCGGACTCGGCCTGACCTCGGGCACGAGGGGCACCGAGGACGAGGCGGTGCCGTCCCGCTGGTTCACCTTCAACGCGGGGCTCGGCTTCGACGCCGGTGTCGTCGGCCGGGTCGAGCAGCAGCGCGAGCGCGGCCGGAAGTCGACGCACGCGCTTTACGTCCGTCAGGTGCTGCGCCAGTTGCTGGGCGAGCCGAGCCGCCGGCAGGGCGCGATCACCCTGGAGCGGGCGGGCGAGGACCCGGTGACGGATCTGCTGCTGTGCATAGCGTCGAACACCGCCCCCTGGACGTTTCTCGGCAATCGCCCGATGTACGCCTCGCCCAAGGCGTCGTTCGACACGGGACTCGATGTGTTCGGCCTCAGCCGGATGTCGACGGCCGCGGTTGCCCGGTATGGCACCCAGTTGCTTACTTCGTCCCCCGAGCGTGGACCCCGTGGCAAGCATGCCGTCTCGCTGCACGATCTGAGTGAGTTCACCTTGCATTCGAAGGTGCCGCTGCCCCTTCAGATGGACGGTGACCACCTGGGACTGCGTACCAGCGTGACGTTCACAGGCGTACGCCGTGCACTGCGTGTGATTGTGTGAGCAGAAGGGGCTAAAGTCCTTTCACTCGAACGTTTAGGCCAGGGTCCACCCCATGGAAGTACGGCTGTGACCTAGTCGACACCGAGGAATCAAAAAAAACTTTCCGGAAGGGGTTGTATCCGCCGCCGAGGTTTGCGAGTCTCTACATGGCGATCGGGACGGCCCGCAACACCGGCCTCAACAGATCACCGGAACCCCTCTTCAAAACCAAGGACCACGCCGGGGAAGACTCGGCGGTCGGCCCTTCAGTTGTTGAGGGATTCGTGAAAGCGTTCACATTCACAAGCAATCTTCACGTAATACCAAGGAGAGGTAGCAGCCATGGACTGGCGTCACAACGCCGTTTGCCGCGAGGAAGACCCCGAGCTGTTCTTCCCCATCGGCAACACCGGTCCTGCGCTGCTGCAGATCGAGGAAGCCAAGGCCGTCTGCCGTCGCTGCCCGGTGATCGAGCAGTGTCTGCAGTGGGCGCTCGAGTCCGGCCAGGACTCCGGCGTCTGGGGTGGTCTCAGCGAGGACGAGCGCCGCGCCATGAAGCGCCGCGCCGCCCGCAACCGGGCCCGTCAGGCCTCCGCCTGACATACCCACCCCGCTGACAGCCTGAGCTTGGCGGCGCGTACAGCGAGTACGCATCTCCCGCCCCCGAGCCGCAGCGCGCAGTACCCCGATGCGCACTGGCCCCGGACCGTTCCCACGGTCCGGGGTTCTTTGCTGTGCGGGTACGTCGGTTCTGCTGCTTTGCAGGGCCGTCACGTCTGCCGTTTGGGCGGGGCCTTCACGTCTGCCGCTGTGCGGGTACGTCACTTCTGCGCGCGTACCGGGATGTCCAGGATGACCTGCGTGCCGCGCTCCGGTGCCGGGACCATGTCGAACGTGCCGCCCAACTCGCCCTCCACCAGCGTCCGTACGATCTGCAGGCCGAGGTTGCCGGAGGTGCTCGGGTCGAAGCCCTCGGGCAGGCCGACCCCGTCGTCCTGCACCGTGACCAGCAGGCGGGCCTCCTTCGTCGTACCGCCCCGCACGGCCGACACCTCGACCGAGCCCGTGTCCCCTTCGCCGAAGCCGTGTTCCAGGGCGTTCTGCAACACCTCGGTGAGCACCATCGACAGCGGGGTGGCGACCTCGGCGTCCAGGATGCCGAAGCGGCCGCTGCGCCGGCCGGTGACCTTGCCCGGGGAGATCTCGGCGACCATCGCCAGCACCCGGTCGGCGATCTCGTCGAACTCCACCCGCTCGTCCAGGTTCTGAGAGAGCGTCTCGTGCACGATCGCGATCGAGCCGACCCGGCGTACCGCCTCTTCGAGGGCCGCGCGGCCGCGTTCGGACTCGATGCGCCGGGCCTGGAGGCGGAGCAGCGCGGCCACGGTCTGGAGGTTGTTCTTCACCCGGTGGTGGATCTCCCGGATGGTGGCGTCCTTGGTGATCAACTCCCGCTCGCGGCGGCGCAGTTCGGTGACGTCCCGGAGCAGGACGAGGGAACCGATGCGGGTGCCCTTGGGTTTGAGCGGAATGGCCCGGAACTGGATGACCCCGTCGTTGGCCTCGATCTCGAACTCGCGCGGCGCCCAGCCGCTGGCCACCTTGGCCAGCGCCTCGTCCACCGGGCCCCGGGTCGGGGCGAGTTCGGCGGTCGTACGGCCGAGATGGTGGCCCACGAGGTCGGCCGCGAGGCCCATGCGGTGGTAGGCGGACAGCGCGTTCGGGGAGGCGTACTGGACGATGCCGTCCGCGTCGAGCCGGATCAGGCCGTCGCCCACGCGCGGTGAGGCGTCCATGTCGACCTGCTGGTTCGCGAAGGGGAAGGCGCCGGCCGCGATCATCTGCGCCAGGTCAGAGGCGCTCTGGAGATACGTCAGCTCCAGGCGGCTCGGGGTGCGCACGGTGAGGAGGTTGGTGTTGCGGGCGATGACACCGAGGACGCGGCCCTCCCGTCGTACCGGAATCGACTCGACGCGGACGGGGACCTCCTCGCGCCACTCCGGGTCGCCCTCGCGCACGATCCGGCCCTCGTCCAGCGCCGCGTCCAGCATGGGGCGGCGGCCGCGCGGGACGAGGTGGCCGACCATGTCGTCCTGGTAGGAGGTGGGGCCCGTGTTGGGCCGCATCTGGGCGACCGAGACATAGCGGGTGCCGTCGCGGGTGGGGACCCACAGGACCAGGTCGGCGAAGGAGAGGTCGGAGAGCAGCTGCCACTCCGAGACCAGCAGGTGGAGCCACTCGAGATCGGAGTCGTCGAGGGCGGTGTGCTGGCGGACCAGTTCGTTCATGGAGGGCACGTCTGCGAGCGTACCCGGCGGTTTGTGCAGGTCCTAAAAGTATCTGGACGGAGCCGGAAACACCCGCGGGCCGCGGCGCCTGGGAGGGACCCTCAACCCTCCCGGCACCGCAGCCCGGAGCAGCATCGGCCGTGGGGTGTGCGGTCCCGGTCGGCCGAAGGATGAGGAGCCGGAGCAGTCAGGGCAGAGAGCACCGGTTCCTCGGTCCGCCTTCCTGTGCGGGGAAGACGGAGGCTCTTCGTTTCTACGTCGCGCTCCCACGCATTGTGGACTAGACCACTACCCGTGTCCATGCGTTGGGGCGGATTGTTGTTGAAGCCTGTGTGTTGTTGGCGCTTCGCAGCCTAACCCGCCTGGCTCACGTACGGGGCCAGATGGCCATGGCAATTTCCGCGAGAGCCTCCAGTTCCTCGCGACTCGCGCCGTCGCGCGCCTGTTGGGACATGCCCTGGATCATCGCGCCGGTGTGACGGGCGAGGGCGGCGGCGTCGGCGCCGGGGGGTAGCTCGCCGGTGGCAATGTCCGCTTTTATGCGGGTTTCAAAGGCGGCGATGTTGGCGTTGCGCCGCTCCCGCAGGGACTGTTCGACCTCGGGGGTGGCGCAGTTGGCGGCGGCGTGGATGACGAGACAGCCATGCGGATGCCCCGGTTCCGTGTACTGGACGGCGACTTCGCGCAGGGTCCGCTCTACGGCGGCCCGGGCGGTGGGCTCCTCGGTGAGGGCTCGGTCGACGACGAAGCCGTACCTCGTGCCGTACTCCTGGACGACCTCCTCGAAGAGGGAGCGCTTGTCGCCGAAGGCCGCGTACAGGCTGGGGGCGCCGATGTCCATGACGCGGGTGAGGTCGGAGACGGACGTGGCCTCGTAGCCGTGCTCCCAGAAGGCCAGCAGGGCCTTCTCCAGCGCGGTCGCGCGATCGAAGGAGCGGGGGCGGCCGCGGGGCCTGCCCTTCGTCTTGCTCTCCCCGACGTTCCCGGTCCCCTGACTGCTCACCATGGAGGGCATTTTATAGCGGCCACTAGAGAAATGTCGGCGGGTTGTTGTACGGTCTTTTCTGTAGCGATCGCTAGAAAAATTCGAAGGGGGCGGCGGCATGGGCATGCTCACGGGCAGGACGGCACTGGTCACGGGCGCGAGCAGGGGCATCGGGCGAGGAATCGCCGAGCGGCTGGGGCGGGACGGCGCGCGGGTCGCGGTCCACTACGGAAGGAACGAGGCGGCGGCAAAGGAGACGGTGGCCGCGATCGAGGCGGCGGGCGGCTCGGCGTTCACGATCGGCGTGGAGCTGGGGCTGCCGGGGGACGCCGAGGCACTGTGGGCGGAGTTCGACCGGCACGCCGACGGACTGGACATCCTGGTGAACAACGCCGGTATCGGCAACACCCGCCCGATCGACGTGATCGCCGAGCAGGAGTACGACAAGGTCTTCGCGGTGAACGTGAAGGCGCCCTTCTTCATCGTCCGCCAGGGCATGGCGCGACTGCGGGACGGCGGCCGGATCATCAACGTCTCGTCGGGGCTCGCCCGGACCGCGGTGATGCCGGACAACATGGCGTACGCGATGACGAAGGGCGCGCTGGACGTCTTCTCCCGGGACCTGTCCAAGGTGCTCGGCCCTCGGGGCATCACGGTGAACTCGGTCGCGCCCGGGATCATCGACACCGACAACACGGCCGGGCTGTTGTACGGAACCGAGGGCGGGTGGGCACAGGCCGCCGCGATATCGGCCCTCGGCCGGGTGGGCGAGAGCGCCGACGTCGCGGATGTGGTGGCGTTCCTGGCCTCGGACGGGGGGCGGTGGGTGACCGGGAGTTGGGTGGATGCGACCGGGGGTTCGCTGACGTAGGTGTGCCCGCTTGGGTGCGCTCACGCCCGGTGCGCTTCCTTGGGTGCGCTCAGTCCCGGTGTGCCTTGGGTGCGCTCACGCCCGGTGCGCTTCCTTGGGTGCGCTCAGTCCCGGTGTGCCTTGGGTGCGCTCACGCCCGGTGTGCTCCCTTGGGTGCACTCACGCCCGGTGTGCTCCCTCAGCGTGTCTCCGTCACCTTCGCCAGCGCCCGGGGTGCGTCCGGGTCCTGGCCGCGGGCGATGGTGACCTCGTGGGCCAGGAGCTGGAGCGGGATGATCTCCAGGATGGGCTGGACCTCCTCGGCGACGTCCTCGGTGGGCAGGACGAAACCGGCGGAGGCGCGTTCGACCTGGCTCCGGGGTCCGATGACGACCAGGTCGGCGCCTCGGCCGCGCAGCCGGTCGAGGACAGGCTGGAGCGCCTCCCCGCCCTTGCCGTCGGTGACGACCGCGATGACCGGGGAGACGTTGTCGACCATGGCCAGGGGGCCGTGCAGCAGATCGGCGCCGGAGTAGGAGAGGGCCGGGATGTAGCTGGTCTCCATCAGCTTCAGGGCGGCCTCCTTGGCCGTGGGGTAGCCGAAGCCGCGTGAGGTGATCACCATGCGTTCGGCGAAGCGGTAGCGGGCGGCGAGGGTGCGCACCTCGTCGTGCCGGGCGAGCAGGTGCTCGGCGAGACCGGGCAGCACCCTGGCCGGGGCGCCGTCGCCGCCGCGCAGGCCCTCGACGAAGAGGTACAGCGCGAGGAGGGAGGCCGTGTAGGTCTTGGTCGCGGGGAGCGCCTTCTCCGGTCCGGCCAGGATGTCGATGTGGTACTCGGAGACGCCGGCCAGTGCCGAGTCCCGGTTGTTGGTCACCGCCAGGGTGATCGCGCCGGCCTCGCGGGCGGCCCGGGTGGAGGCGACCAGGTCCGGGGAGCCGCCGGACTGGCTGACGGCGATGACGAGGACGTCGGTGAGGTCGGGGCGGGCGCCATAGGCCGTGGTGGTGGACATGGAGGTGAGGCCGCAGGGCAGGCCGAGGCGGACTTCGAGGAGGTACTTGGCGTAGAGAGCTGCGTTGTCAGAGGTGCCGCGGGCGGTCAGCAGGACGAAGCGGGGTTTGCGGGCGGCGATGTCCTGGGCCACCTGACGGATGGCGGGGGCGCCCTTCTCCAGGATGCGGCGCAGTACCGCGGGCTGCTCGGCCATCTCCCGCGCCATGATCCGGCCGGGGACCTCGCTGTGGGGGGCGTGGGGGTCGTGAGGGTACGGGGTCGTGGCGGTCATGTGGGTTCCTCTGCGTCTCGGCCCTCTGTCGCTGGCTCGCTGAGTCACTTGCGCTGCTGTGCTGATGTGCTGCTGGGTGCTGGGGTGCGGTGATGTGGCGCTGTGGTGCCGTGTCTCCCGACAGGACCATTCCACTCCCCCGCCCGGGCTCCCGCCTCCGCGTGAACGAACCCTTCGGCTTGTCTTCACCTGGGGTCCGGGCACACCCCTCTGTTAGATTGGTCTAAACCACATGCCCCTTCCGGGTGCCCTTCGAGTCCCCTCTTCTGATCGGCAGGCCCAGCGTGGAAGTTGTCATCGTTCCCGACGCCAAGGCCGGCGGCGAGCTGATCGCCGAGGCCATGGCGCAGTTGCTCCGGGCCAAGCCCGACGCCCTGCTCGGCGTGGCCACCGGATCGACGCCGCTGCCCATCTACCAGGCGCTGGCGGCCAAGGTGCGGGCCGGCGCCGTGGACGCCTCGCGGGCGCGGATAGCGCAGCTCGACGAGTACGTGGGGCTGCCGGCCGAGCATCCGGAGTCGTACCGGTCGGTGCTGCGGCGGGAGGTTCTGGAGCCGCTGGGGATAGGGATGGACGCGTTCATGGGGCCGGACGGTACGGCCCGGGACATCCCCGGTGCGTGCGAGTCGTACGACAGGGCGTTGGCCGCGGCCGGTGGCGTGGATCTGCAGTTGCTCGGGATCGGGACGGACGGGCACATCGGGTTCAACGAGCCGTGCTCGTCGCTGGCCTCGCGCACGCGGATCAAGACGCTGACCGAGCAGACCCGCATCGACAACGCGCGGTTCTTCGACGGCGACATCGACCAGGTCCCGCACCACGTCATCACGCAGGGCATCGGGACGATCCTGGAGGCGCGGCACCTGGTGCTGCTGGCGACGGGCGAGGGGAAGGCGGACGCGGTCGCGGCGACGGTGGAGGGGCCGGTCGCGGCGGTGTGCCCGGCGTCGGCGCTGCAGTTGCATCCGCACGCCACCGTGGTGGTCGACGAGGCCGCCGCGTCCGAGCTGAAGCTGGCGGACTACTTCCGGCACACGTACGCCAACAAGCCGGAGTGGCAGGGGATTTAGCCGACGTGGAATGGTGATCGTCGGGCTGGTGGGGCCCGGCCGTGATCAGACCCGGTCTGTCACGTCCGGGACGTGTCCGTCGCGCCGGGCCGGGTCTTCACCGGGACCGGTTCGTCGTCGCCGGGATCGGTCCGTCGTTGCCGGGCCAGGTCCTCACCAGCACCGATTCGTCATCACCGGGACCGGTCCGTCGTTGCCGGGATCGGTCCGTCGTTGCCGGGCCGGTCTTCACCGGGACCGGTTCGTCGTCGCGGGAACGGTCTGTCGTCGCCGGCACCCGTCTGTCGTCGCCGGGACCGGTCCGTCGTCGCCGGGCCAGGTCCTCACCAGCACCGATTCGTCATCACCGGGACCGGTCCGTCGTGCCAGGCCGGTCCTCACCGGCACCGATTCCTCGTCGCCGGGACCGGTCTGCCGTAACCGTAACCGGAACCGGCATCGGTGCGTAACCGGAACCGGCGTCGGTCCGTAATCGGAACCGGCGTCGGTCGGGCGCCGGTTGTGCCTCACAGGGCGAAGAGGACGACGAGTACACCTCCGAGTACGCCCAGGCCCAGTGCGACGAGGAACGGGATCCACCCGCCGTCCCGCCACGGGAAGAAGGCGTCGAGCGAGAGGCGGCCGGGGCCCACGGCGGCGATGGCGAGCGCGCCGACGGCGAACAGCAAGGGATGCGCGAACGACGGGGGCCCGGCAGGCCACAGGCTGTACTCGGGCGCCACCGCCATGGCGTTGATCATCACCCCGACCGTGGCGGCCGCGGCGAGCGGGGTGAGCAGCCCGACGGCCAGGCCCAGGCCACCGAGGACCTCGGAGGCTCCCGCCAGGCCGGCGAAGAAGACGCCCGGCTCGTACCCCTGCTGGGCGAATGCCTTCCCCGTGGCGTCCAGGCCCGGTCCGCCGAACATGCCGAACAGCTTCTGCGCGCCGTGACCCGCCAGGATCAGGCCCACCGCCAGCCGCAGAAGGAGTACTCCCACGTCTGCGGCGCCCACCGGCCGCGGTGCCGGTCTTGTGCCGAGTGCCCCGGTGGAGAGGGGTGAGTGTTGAGTGGGGGGTGTCATCGCGGCATCACCTCCGGGCACAGCCCTCGGTGCGGTCTCCCTTCCGATCCTCCTCTCCCTGGGAGGGAGCGTCCAATCCCTGGGAGGGGACGTCCAAAGGAGGGCCCGCGCCGCACCAGCTCACACCCCGGCGACGACCTCCGCCGCCGCCCGCCCGCACACCCGGGCCGCCCCGAATGTCGCGATGTGCAGCGCGCCCCGGGGGGCCGCCTGCGGAACGCCCATCTCGACCACGATCGTGTCCGGGCGTGCCCGGAGCAGCGTGTCGAGGGCCGCCGCCATCCACGGGTGCCGGTGTTCGTCGCGGACGACCGCCACGATGCGGCGCTTCCCCGCCGCCGCCACGGCGGCGCTGCCCGCGTCCCCGGCCGTGAAGGTGCCGGAGTCCGTGCCGGGGAGGAGGACCGCCAGTTCCGCCGCGACGCCCCACGGGGTCTCGTCGCCGACGGCGATGTTGGCGACCGGCGTGAGGGCGGCGACGTAGGGCGCCTCGGTGAGCGGGGTGAAGGTGTCCCCCCGCGTCACCCGCAAGGCCCGCCGGGCCGCACGCAGGCCCACCTCGCTGTCGGCACCGCCCTGGCCGGCGGCCTTCGCCGAGGCCGTCCACGCCGCCAGCCGGCGGACCCGTTCCGCCGCGTCCGCCAGCCGCTCCTCGGCGAGTTCTCCGGCGCGCACCGCCGCCATGAGGGCGTCGCGCAGCCGCCGAACGGTCTCGTCGTCGGCCAGGCCGCCGCCCACGCAGATCGCGTCGGCGCCGGCCGCGACGGCGAGGACGCTGCCGCGTTCGATGCCGTACGTTCCCGCGATGGCCCGCATCTCCATGCCGTCGGTGACGATCAGGCCGTCGTAGCCGAGTTCGCCGCGCAGCAGTTCCGTGAGCACCCTGCCCGACAGCGTCGCCGGGCGGTCCGGGTCGAGGGCGGGGACGAGGATGTGGGCGCTCATCACCGCCCGTGTGCCCGCCGCTATCGCCGCGCGGAACGGGGCCAGTTCCCGGTCCGCGAGCACGGTCGGGTCGGCGTCGATGCGGGGCAGGGCGTGGTGGGAGTCGACGTTCGTGTCGCCGTGGCCGGGGAAGTGCTTGGCGCAGGCCGCCACCCCGGCCGACTGAAGGCCGGTGACGTAGGCGGCGGTGTGCCGGGCGACCAGCGCCGGGTCGGCGCCGAACGACCGCACGCCGATGACCGGGTTCCCCGGGTTGGAGTTCACGTCCGCCGACGGGGCCCAGTTGAAGTTCACCCCGCACGCGGCGAGGCGGCGGCCCAGTTCGGCGGCCACCTCCCTCGTGAGCTCGACGTCGTCCACCGCGCCGAGGGCGTGGTTGCCGGGGAAGGAAGAGCCCGTGCGCACCTCCAGGCGTGTGACGTCACCGCCCTCCTCATCGATGGCGACCAGCACGTCGTCCCGTTCCGCGCGCAACTGGGCGGTCAGGGCGGTGAGTTGCTCGGGCGAGGAGATGTTGCGGCCGAACAGTCCGACCGAGGCGAGGCCCTCGCCGAGGCGGCGCAGCAGCCAGTCGGGGGCCGCGGTGCCGGTGAAGCCGGGCTGGAGGACCGTCAGCGCGTCACGTGTCAGTGTGTCGGTGCCGCTGGCGAATGTGGTCATCGAGGGTGTTATCCCTTCACCGCGCCGGCGGTCAGACCACTGACGGCCCTGCGCTGCAGGAAGACGAAGAGGATGAGGATCGGGATCGCGAACAGCGAGGACGCCGCCATGGTCGCGCCCCAGTCGTTGCCGAAGACGCTCTGGAAGCTGGTCAGCCACAGTGGCAGCGTCTGGGACTC